>CAZYIP010000080.1:0-15999 GCA_964646895.1 uncultured Salinisphaerales bacterium
GACCAGGTCTACTGGCTCAACCCGGAGACGCTCGAGTGGACAGTGGATCAGCCACCCGGCGGACCGTCCTGGAGTCAGCAACGTGGCACTTTCGGGCGCTGGCGCTATTCGCCTGAAAGCGATCTGTTCATCGCCGTCAACAGCGCCGACAGGAATGTCTGGTTTTATCATCCACCGTCGGCAACGGCGGCGAACTGACGCAGACAAATCCAATCGCGGCTTGCGCAACTTCCATGGGTATGGGCTTCGGGGGTGAGGCGCGGTCGATCGGGAGATGATAGCCGTCAGGAGGATAATCGCGGCTGAAACCGCTCCTGCAACCAGCTAATGCGGTTTGATCTTTCGTTCCCTCTCCCGCTTGCGGGAGAGGGTCAGGGAGAGGGAGAAAAACTCAGCTCAGAGCGCTGATGTGCTTCGATAAACGGCTCTTGTGGCGTGCCGCCTTGTTGGGATGGAAAATGCCCTTGCGTCCCATGCGATCGATGATGGGAATGGCGGCTTTCAGTTCTTCCTCAGCCTTCGCCTTGTCACCGGCTTCGATGGCCTTCTGCACGCGCTTGATGTAGGTGCGTACCATCGAACGCTGGCTGGCGTTGTGACGACGGTGCTTTTCGGCCTGGCGAGCGCGCTTTCTTGCCTGTGCACTATTGGCCAAGGTTCAATCTCCTGAAATCTTTGTCTACGGATGCCGGCGGCGCCGGAAAAGAGGCGTAGTATTGCGATTTTTGGCGATCATGTCAATGTCTGCGGCATCTTGCGCGCCAGCGCTGGTCGGGAGTCACGGCAACCTGCCGCATCGGCTCTTGAGTGGCATTGATATTCCGTGGCACTCAAGAAGATAGCGGAATGTGTCGCAGTGCGCGAGACATGCATGCAAACCGGAGGGCGCCGGCGCACCGGGTGAAACCGGAATCGATACCTGGGGAACGCCCGACTTCCGTCATGTCAACACCATATTGTCCCGGTGGATCAGTTCCGGCTCGCCCTGATAACCGAGTACCCGCTCGATTTCCGAGCTCGGCTTGCCCATCAGGCGCAACGCCTCGTCGCTGTCGTAGTTGACCAGCCCGCGCGACACCTCCCGCCCTTGCGGGTCAAGGCACGCCACCACATCACCGCGATGAAAGTGCCCGCGCACGCCGGTTACACCGACCGCGAGCAGGCTTCGGCCCGACTCGCGCAGCACCCTGGCGGCACCCTGATCGAGCACAAGCTCGCCGCGTAGCTGCAGATGCCCTGCAATCCAGCGCTTGCGAGCCGCCAGGCGTGCCTGTCCGGGGCTCAGCAAGGTACCCAGCGACTCGCCGTCGCGGATACGCTCCAGCACCCTCGGCTCGCCGCCATGGGCGATGATGGTCGCCGCGCCCGAACGGGCGGCCCATTCCGCAGCCTTTATCTTGGTGCGCATCCCGCCGCGGCCCAGCCGGCCAGGGTCCCCGGCCGCAACGCTGTACAAGCGTGGATCACCGGCCTGACCCGTTTCTATCAGGCGCGCATCGGGGTGCAGCGCCGGATCGGCATCGAACAGGCCGGACCGGTCGGTGAGAATCACGAGCAGATCGGCTTCCACGAGATTGACCGTCAATGCCGCCAGCGTATCGTTATCGCCGAAACGGATACCGCCGCTGGCAACGGTGTCGTTCTCGTTCACCACCGGCACAACGCCCAGCTCCAGCAACGCGCGCAGGGTACCGCGCGCATTCAGATAGCGGGCGCGGTCATCCACATCCTCGTGGGTGAGCAGGATCTGGGCAGCGCGCAGATTGAACGCATGAAAACGGCTTTCATACGCCTGCACCAGCCCCATCTGGCCAACCGCAGCCGCGGCCTGCAGGGCATGCAATGCGGAGGGCCGCTCACGCCAGCCCAGGCGGGCCATACCCTCCGCGACCGCGCCCGACGACACCAGCACAACTTCCTGCCCATACGCGCGCAAGGCCGCAATCTGCGCCACCCACCCGTCCAGCGCTTCACCATCCAGGCCGCGCCCGTGAGCGGTCACCAGCGCGCTGCCCAGCTTCACAACCCAGCGTCTGCTACGTCCGAGCGTCGTTCTGTTCATTGGAATCTTCGAGGTGAGTCATGGCTGCGTTGCACAATTCCTGCAAATCGGACCGGCGCAGGGCGGAGATCACGAACACCGGTCCGCGCCAGCCCAGCGCATCGGTCACCGCTCTGGCGCGGCTCAGCGCCTCGCCCTCCGGCAGCGTATCCGCCTTGTTGAACACCAGCCAGCGCGGCCGTGCGGCAAGGGCTGCGTCAAAACGGATCAGTTCCTGCTCGATCGTGCGGACATTTGCCGCGACATCCGATCCGTCCACTGGCGCAACGTCGATGATATGAAGCAAGAGGCGCGTGCGGGACAGGTGCCTCAAGAAGCGCGTCCCGAGGCCGGCGCCCTCTGCCGCGCCCTCGATCAGGCCTGGCACATCCACCATGACGAAGCTGCGATGGGAGCCCACCGCAACCACGCCCAGTTCCGGCGCCAGGGTGGTAAATGGATAATCGGCTATCTTGGGCCGCGCGGCTGAAACGGCGCTTAGCAGTGTGGACTTGCCGGCATTGGGCAATCCGAGCAAGCCGACATCCGCAAGCAATTTGAGTTCGAGGCGCAAGTCACGCTGCTCGCCGGGCGATCCCGGCGTCGACTGCCGCGGCGCGCGATTGGTGCTGCTCTTGAATCGCGCATTGCCGATGCCGTGGAACCCCCCCTGCGCGACCAGCAGCTTCTGCTGCGGCTGCACCAGGTCGCCGATCAGCTCATCCGTGCCCTCATCGAAAGCCACGGTGCCGACCGGCACCGCAATTTCCAGGTCGTTGCCGCGGCGGCCGGTGCGATTGCGGCCGCTGCCATTGCGGCCGCGCTCTGCGCGATACGAATGTTTGACGCGAAGGTCCACCAGCGTGTTGAGGTTGGGCTCGGCGCGCAGGTACACGCAGCCCCCATCGCCTCCGTCACCGCCATCCGGGCCGCCGAACGGCACGAATTTCTCACGCCGAAAGCTGACGCAACCGTCACCGCCATCACCGGCCTCGACTCGAATCGTGGCTTCGTCTATGAACTTCATGGCTGGGTCGAGGACTCGGACACAAAAAAACCCGTACTGCGACGGGCAACTAGCCGGGATACCTGCGCCGCGGCGAAACGAGACATGTTTAACCGTGGGCTGGCGCAGTTCCCGATTGATTCGTTCTCCCCGCCAAAGCGGGAAGAACGGGTCAGCGCTGTGATCGTGTCACTGTCACCTGACGGCAACAGATGGCTATTCTGCCACCACGCTCACATATTTGCGCTGCTTCGATCCGCGGGTCGTGAATTGCACTCGGCCATCTGCCTTCGCGAACAGCGTATAGTCCCTGCCCATGCCGACATTTTCGCCGGGATGAAAACTGCTGCCACGCTGGCGCACGATGATGTTGCCGGCGATCACTGCCTGGCCGCCATAGCGCTTCACGCCCAGGCGTTTGGAAATGGAGTCACGCCCGTTCCGGGTGCTGCCGCCTGCCTTTTTATGAGCCATGTCTGATTACCTTCCGGAGGGGGTGCGTCAAGCGCGCTGAATGCCGGTGATCCGGACCTGCGTGTAAGCCTGCCGATGACCAAGCTTGCGCCGATACTTCTTGCGGCGACGAAACTTGATGACGTCGATCTTGTCGCCGCGACCATGGCTCTCCACGGTGGCCGTGACCTTGCCGCCATCCAGATACGGCTTGCCGACCTGAACCTGCTCGCCATCCGACACCATCAGAACCTTGTCGAATTCGAAGGTATCCCCTTCTGCGGCGTCCAGCTTTTCCACGCGAAGGGTGGAACCCTCGCTGATGCGATATTGCTTTCCACCGGTTAAAATGACCGCATGCATTATTTATGAATCTCCGACCCTTCGGCGCGCACGGAAGAAAGACGCCACGTCGCCCGTCCGCCATTTGAACAAACTGATGAATACAAGAGCCGAAATTATAGGCAGTTCAAGGTATCCGGTCAATCGGTCAACGCTTGACAGCGACGTGCCCCCTCCATAGCATCGCTACTTGCATGCAGGTTCGAGCCACCCAGATGGATCTTGCGCAAATATTGGCGCTCATCAGTGACGAAATGCGCGCGGTCGACCGGTTGATCCGGAAACGACTGACCTCCGACGTCGCACTGATCAATCAGCTTTCCTACTACATCGTCAACAGCGGTGGCAAACGCCTGCGCCCGGCCGTTACGCTGCTGGCGGCTCGTGCCTGCGGTTATCAGGGTCAGGATCACGTGGCGCTCGCCGCGATTGTCGAGTTCATTCACACCGCCACCCTGCTCCATGACGATGTCATCGATGCGTCCGGATTGCGCCGGGGACTGCAGACCGCCAATGCCATCTGGGGCAACGGTGCCAGCATCCTGACCGGAGATTACCTCTACACCCGCGCGTTCCAGATGATGGTCACGCTGGAGCGCCCGGCGGTGTTCTCGATCATGGCGGATACAACGAACGCCATCGCCGAGGGCGAAGTGCTGCAGCTCCTCAACTGCCACGATCCGGATGTCACCGAAGACCGCTATCGTAATGTGATCGAGCGCAAAACCGCGAAGCTGTTCGAGGCAGGCACCCGCCTTGGCGCCGTCCTGGCACAACTGGGCGAGGAAGCCGAACGGTCGATGGCTCGCTATGGCCTGCACCTGGGGACGGCATTTCAACTGGTGGACGACGCGCTCGACTACAGTGCGTCAGCCGACGACATGGGCAAGAACATCGGCGACGACCTGTCCGAAGGCAAGACCACCCTGCCGCTGATTCACGCCATGCACCACGGCAGCGCGGAGCAGACGGCGGTACTGCGCGATGCGATCCGCAGCGGCGGCCTGGAGCAGATCGAGGCCGTGCAGGAAGCGATTGAATCCACCGGCGCCATTCGCTACACTGTAGCGCTCGCACACGCCGAGTGCGAGAAGGCGATTGCGGCGCTGGCCGATATTCCCGACTCGTTTTACAAACACGCACTGATCCAGCTGGCTCAGTTCGCCGTGGCCAGAACCTATTAGCCGAACGCTGTCAGCGGGGTGTAGCTCAGCTTGGTAGAGCACTACGTTCGGGACGTAGGGGCCGGAGGTTCAAATCCTCTCACCCCGACCACTGACTCCATGGGCTTCCGAAATGACCGGAAGCCTTTTTTTATGGGCTGAACCCGGTCCGGATACAAGGGCTCCAGGGCGCGCAAGTGCTCAAGTCACCACAGAGGGGCTGTGTATGCGACTCGCTCGGGGCCGACAGATGCGACCACTGGCACTGGCACCTGTTATTGATCACAGCTTGCGCGCCCTGGCCGTCTTTATGTGCGCATCCGGCGCGCGGGATGGCCCTTGCGGGACTGGGCCGCATTGACTCGCAGATTACGCTCACCCAGCTTGCAGCCGTTGAGCGAGCGAATGGCGGTTTCGGCTGCCGCCTGCTCCATATCCACAAACCCGAACCCGCGAGGCCGGCCGGTATCCCGGTCACTGATCAGGCGGATCGAGAGCACCTCGCCATACTGTCTGAACAACCTGCCGAGTTCATCTTCGGTGGCCGCGAGTGGAAGATTACCGACGTAGATCGTCTTCATGATTTACCCTGCGTTACTGCACGACGCGCGCCCGCCCCAATCGGCCACACCCCGCGCACTCGTATGAAACAGCCTTGTCGGCCATGTATCACGCCGCGATTGCCGTCCTTTCGGGTACGACACTCTCACTAACGCACCAGATGCCGGGCAGTTCCCTGTTTCCGCAATCACGGCTCACAAATTCTCCGGATCGATTCTTCCGGTGACAGCTGTCGTTTTTGTGCCATACTGTGGCGTATGGTGACGGTCGGCACCGACGGTTATACTGCAGGCATCGAATCGCATCGGAGCCTGTCGCCTGATTTGCGAAACACACGCGTTCCGATCGCATCAAGCATGAATCCATTCATTTTTTCGCGAGGTTAAGGGATGAACGACACTCCGAGATTTCTGGTTCGCAAGGCGGCCGTGCTCGGCGCCGGCGTCATGGGCGCGCAAATCGCGGCGCACTTTGCCAACGCCGGGATACCCGTCATGATGTTCGAGCTGGCAGCCGACGGTGACGACAAGAGCGCCAACGCCCGCCGCGCCATCGAAAAGCTCAGGAAGCAGAAGCCGGCCCCCGCCGCCATTCCCGAACGCCTGCAGGCCATCGAACCCGCAAACTACGACGAACACCTGCCGCAGCTCGGCGACTGCGACCTGATCATCGAAGCCATCGCGGAGCGTCCGGACTGGAAGCGCGACCTCTACCAGCGGGTCGGCCCGCACATCGGCGAGCAGGCCATCTTCGCAACCAACACCTCCGGGCTTTCAATCAACGGCCTGGCCGAGGCGCTGCCGGCGGCCGTGCATCGGCGGTTTTGCGGCGTCCACTTCTTCAACCCGCCGCGCTACATGCATCTGGTGGAACTGACACCTTCCAGCGATACGGATGCGGGCGTTCTCGACCAACTGGAGACCTTCCTCGTCACCACCCTCGGCAAGGGAGTCGTGCGCGCGAAGGACACGCCCAATTTCATCGGCAATCGCGTCGGTGTGTTCTCCATGCTCGCCACCATTCACCATACGCAGGCGTTCGGGCTTGGCTTCGACGTCGTCGACGCCCTCACCGGGCCCGCCATCGGGCGGCCGAAGAGCGCCACCTATCGCACCGCCGATGTGGTCGGGCTGGATACCTTTGCCCATGTCGCGAACACCATGGACGAGGCGCTGAAAGACGACCCCTGGCATCGCTACTACCGGACGCCGGAATGGATACAAAAACTGATCGATCAGGGCGCACTCGGGGCCAAGAGCGGCCGCGGCATTTATGTCAAACAGAAGGACGGTATTCACGTGCTGGATCTGGCGGCAGGCGACTATCGTCCATCGCAGCAGGTGATCGCACCCGAGGTCGCGGCCATCCTGAAACAGAGCGACCCCCGCGAGCGGCTCGCCGACCTGCGCGGGAGCGAGCATCCCCAGGCCCGGTTTCTGTGGGCAATATTCCGGGATCTGTTTCACTATTGTGCCTATCACCTGGCGGACATCGCCGACAACGCCCGTGACCTGGATTTCGCCATTCGCTGGGGCTACGGCTGGCAGCAAGGGCCGCTGGAGACCTGGCAGGCCAGCGGCTGGTCGCGCATCGCCGGATGGATTCAGGAGGATATCGACGCCGGCAAGACCATGAGCGACGCGCCCCTGCCGGCATGGGCCGCGGATCCGCAACGCAAGGCCGTGCACAGCGACACCGGATCCTACGCACCAGCCGATGACGCCTGGCGAGCGCGATCCACCCTGCCCGTGTATCAGCGCCAGCTTCTGCCCGATGCCCTGCTGGGCGAGCACTTCGACCACGGCAAGACCGTTTTTGAAACCGATGCGGTACGGCTGTGGCACCGGCGGGACGACATCGCCATTCTCAGCTTCAAGAGCAAGGGCCACACTGTCGGCGATGCCGTCCTGGACGGCATCAACCGGGCGGTTGACGAAGCCGAGCGAGGTTTCGGTGCACTCGTTATCTGGCAGCCGAGCGAACCCTTCTCCCTGGGCGCCAACCTGGCGGAATTCGGCCCCCTGCTCAAGGCGGGTGAATTCGCCCGGTTCGAGCAGGCTATCGCAAAATTTCAGCAGACGACTTCGCGGCTGCGCTACTCGCTGATACCGACCGTGGCCGCGGTGCGCGGCATGGCACTGGGCGGGGGTTGCGAGATCATCCTGCACTGCGACCGTACGGTGGCGGCGCTGGAGAGCTACATTGGGCTGGTCGAAGCCGGTGTCGGGCTGATTCCGGCCGGTGGCGGGCTGAAAGAATTTGCGCGCCGCGCGGCAGAGGAAGCCGCCAGCAGCCAGAGCGGCGACATCTTTCCGTTTCTGCGCCGCTACTTCGAGACCGTCGCCAAAGCCA
This sequence comes from uncultured Salinisphaerales bacterium, assembly GCA_964646895.1. GTDB lineage: Bacteria > Pseudomonadota > Gammaproteobacteria > Nevskiales > CAZYIP01 > CAZYIP01. The sequence continues at coordinate 7,919 of CAZYIP010000080.1, forward strand.
CGGTGGCGACCAGCGCCGAGCAGGCGCGCCAGCTCGGCTTCCTGCGCGCGGCGGACCCGATCGTATTCAACCCCTACGAGCTTCTGCACGTGGCTCACAGCGAGGCCCACGCGCTCGCCGAGGCATGCTACCGGCCGCCACTGCCGGGGCAGCCGATCCCGGTCACCGGCAAGACCGGCATCGCCAATTTCAAGGCCGTGCTGGTCAACATGCTCGCCGGTCACTTCATTTCCGAGCACGACTACGCCATCGCCACACACATGGCCGAAGCGCTGTGCGGCGGTCAGGTCGAGCAGAACAGCACGGTGACCGAAGACTGGCTCCTGGGCCTGGAGCGCCGCGGCTTCGCCGCACTGGCTCGGACGGAAAAAACCCAGGCACGCATCGAGCACATGCTCAAGACGCACAAGCCGCTACGGAACTGACGCCGCCGTACACCAGCGGAAATATGACCATGGCATTCGTGGGAGCGGCTTCAGCCGCGATGGCAACGGCAGTACCGTCTTCCGTCATCGCGACTCGCGCCGCTCCCACCGGACTGCTTTCAGGCACTTATAAAACCCGAGGTACCCGTCATGAGCAAACAGATTCAGGATGCTTATATCGTAGCGGCACGGCGCACGCCGGTCGGCAAGGCGCCGCGCGGCGTATTTCGCCATACCCGGCCCGATGACCTGCTCGCGCACGTCATTCGCGGGGTGCTGTCCGACGCGCCCGGTGTCGACCGCGGCCGCATCGCCGACGTCATCATAGGCTGCGCCATGCCGGAGTCGGAACAGGGCATGAACGTGGCCCGCATCGGCCTGCTGCTGGCCGGGCTGCCGGACACGGTGCCCGGCGTGACCGTCAACCGCTTTTGCTCCTCCGGCCTGCAGTCGGTCGCGATGGCCGCCGATCGTATCCGCCTCGGCGAGGCAGATCTGGTCATCGCGGGCGGAACGGAGAGCATGAGCATGGTGCCGATGATGGGTCACAAACCGGCCTTCAACCCTTCCATTTTCGAGGACGACAACGTCGCCATCGCCTATGGCATGGGTATCACCGCCGAAAACGTCGCGCGGCAATGGAAAGTGAGCCGCGAGGATCAGGACGCTTTCGCGTACCGCAGTCATCAGCGCGCAATCAAGGCGCGCGAAGCAGGTGAATTCAGTGACGAGATCCTGCCATATACGGTGAGCGAGAGCTACGCCGGCATCCGCGGCGGCGAGCCGGAACACCGGGAAATCCGGGTCACGGTGGATGAAGGACCGCGACCGGATACCAGTCCCGAAAAACTGGCCCGGTTGCGACCGGTATTCGACGCGCGGGGCTCCGTCACCGCCGGCAACAGCTCGCAGATGAGCGATGGGGCCGGCGCCGTGTTGCTGGCGAGCGAGCAGGCTCTCAAGGATTACCAGTTGACCCCGCTGGCCCGCTTCGTCGGCTTCGCCGTCGCCGGGGTACCACCGGAGATCATGGGTATCGGCCCCAAGGAGGCGATCCCGCGCGTACTCAAGAATACCGGGCTGCGCCAGAGCGACATCGACTGGATCGAACTCAATGAAGCCTTCGCCGCGCAGAGTCTGGCGGTGATTCGCGATCTGGACCTGGACGAGAACAAGGTCAACCCCAATGGCGGTGCGATTTCCTCCGGCCATCCCCTGGGGGCAACCGGCGCCGTGCGCACCGCGCTGACGGTACATGCGCTGCGACGCCACAAGCTCCGGTACGGCATGGTCACCATGTGTATCGGCACCGGGATGGGCGCCGCGGGGATTTTCGAGGCGGCGTGAGCATGCTGCTCAAGGCCGGGGCTCTCGTGGGAGTGGCGCGAGCCGCTCCTGCGAGGGTCGACTCGACCCTGGCGGCGAACCGCTCGTTTCACGCCGGGAATGATGATGGTTTGGATCTGTTTGCGACTTTGGACGCGTTTGCCCGGGCTTGGCCCCCTGTCATCAATTGCTCGTATGACCATACCGGTCAATAATGACAGGCTCCGGAAACAGATTTTTTTGGCGCCATCGCCGCCGGTAGCGTTCATGTCGCTGATCCTGAAGGTATATTAATGTCCGAACCCTCGCCCCCCATGGACGCTGCCCGCCTGTCGGAACTGGCGGCGTTTGCGCAAGCCCTCGCCAGCGAAGTGCGGCCGTTATCGCTGCAGTGGTTTCGGCATGCGCTCGAAGTCGAGACCAAGCTGGACGCAAGCCCGGTCACCATCGCCGATCGCGGCGTGGAAGCCGCGCTGCGCCAACGGATCGCAGCCCGTTATCCGGAGCACGGCATTCTTGGCGAGGAGATGGGTAACGACCATACCGAAGCGGAATACGTGTGGGCGATCGATCCCATCGACGGCACGCGCAGCTTCATCACCGGATTCCCCCTGTGGGGCACGCTGCTGGCTGTGCTGCACCAGGGTGTGCCGGTGCTGGGCGTGATCGACGTACCAGCAATGGACGAGCGCTGGGTGGGTTGCGCCGGGAGCATCACTCGCCTGAATGGGCGGGATTGCCGCACCAGCCGCTGCGCACAAATTGCGCAGGCATCGCTCTACTCCACTTCGCCCGATATCTTCTCGGGTGATGACCGCGTTGCGTTCGAGCGCGTGAGCCGTGCAGCCGGCATGCGCCGCTTCGGCAGCGACTGTTACGGCTATGCGCTGCTGGCCTCCGGTCATGTCGACCTGGTGATGGAAAGCGATTTGCAACCGTATGACTACCTGGCGTTGGTGTCGGTCGTCGAAAACGCCGGCGGCGTCATCACCGACTGGACCGGCCGGGCACTTGGCATGCACTCCGACGGGCGCGTGCTGGCGGCGGCCAACGCCGAGCTTCACCGGCAGGCGCTGGCGATGATCGCCGCATCCGTCTGAAGCACGGGAGGTGGTTCAGGTTGATTGGTCAAGAAGGCCGATCAGCTCGTCCGGCGTCCTGGTGAGCCAGTTTTTATCCACGGTCCGCTCAATTGTGGACGCGGTCGGAGAATCCAGGTGTTTGCGCAGCGCGCCCAGCAGGGCCGGCTCCGCGGCGACGATCAGATGCTGGAATCGCCCGCCGCTGCGCGCTTTCGAAAGGTAGTCAGCAATTTCGCGGGCGAAAGCTTCGGTGTGTTTCTCGCCGGTATCAACGCGCGCCCCGGTCTGGCGCTGCCCCTGGCCCATGCGATCGGTAACGGAGCCCTCGCCGCCGGTACGCAGATCCCCCTGATGCAGGCGCGATTCCGGATGCGCCAGTGCTTCGACCTCGTGCAGTTCGTGCACGCTGACCCGCGCCAGAATGCGCGCGCGAGCGCTATCGGCGAGAACAACCCAGGTTGCAGGCATCGGCGTCACCACTCAAAGCAGGTGTACCCACCGCAGTAGACAGCCCGCGAAGGGATCGGGTTCACGCCCCGGAACGCCAAATGTCGGCCACGTCGCCCGTTGACGAAACCGATGAAGTCATAGGCAATAACACGGCAACAGCCTATAATTTTCGGTCCGGCCCGGTATCGCCCGCACGCAACACGAGAATGACATTCATGACAAAAACGCCGTTCGATTTCGAGCTCGCGCGACGCAACATGACCGACAACCAGGTCCGCACCTGGGAGGTATCGGATTCCCGGGTGCTCGAAGTGCTGGAAGACCTTCCGCGCGAATCCTTCGTCCCGCCGCGCTATCGCAAGCTGGCATACAGCGAAACGGCCATTCCCATCGGGCACGGGCAAGTAATGCTGACGCCCATGGTCGAAGGGCGCATTCTGCAAGCGGTGCGCCCGCATTCTCATGAATCGGTACTCGAAATAGGGACCGGCTCCGGCTACTTCACGGCCTGCCTGGCACGGATGGCGCACTCGGTTACCACGATCGACCTGTTCGATGACTTCATCGACAACGCGCGCGAGCGGCTGCAGGCGCTCGATCTGGACAATATCGAATTCTCCGCCGAAAACGCCGCCCGCGGCCCGGCGGGAAGCGCACGCTACGACGTTATCGTCGTGACAGCGGCACTGCCGCAGCGGTCGGACATATTCCACCGTTATCTGCGCCAGGGCGGCCGCCTGTTCCTCATCATCGGCGACGGCGCGACCAAGGAAGCCTGGCTGTTCACCCGCATTCAGGATGAGCAATGGGAATCCGAGAGCCTGTTCGACACCGATCTGCCCAACATCATCGATCCGGAGCGACGCCCCGAGTTTGTTTTTTGACGACGCTCAGGCCTTCCCCATCGCATCGATGAGCCTGGTCGTGGAAAAGCCTTCGTGGTACTCCAGCACGCGCACTTCACCGCCGGCACGCTGCACGCATTCGGCACCCGCGATGGCGTCGGGCTGGTAGTCGCCCCCCTTCACGAGCACATCCGGAAGTACCTGGCAGATCAGCCGTTGCGGCGTGTCCTCGGAAAACGGTACCACCCAGTCGACGCAACCCAGCGCCGCCAGCACCTGCATGCGGCTCGCCAGGGGATTCACCGGGCGCCGCTCCCCCTTCAGCCGACGCACGGAGGCGTCGTCATTGACCGCCACCACCAACCGATCCCCCAGCCTTCGCGCGGCCTGCAGATAGCGTATGTGCCCCGGATGCAGAAGGTCGAAGCAACCGTTGGTCATCACCAGGGTTTCGCCCTGCGCGCGCGCTTCCCGCACATATGCCATGAGCGTGGCTTGGTCCACCACGCCGCCTTCGTGCCGGTCGCGCGCGCGCAGGGCACGGTGCAGTTCGGACGCACTGACGGCGGCGGTTCCCGACTTGCCGACCACCAGTCCCGCGCCGAGATTGGCGAGTCGGGCCGCGGCAGCCAGCGGTTGGCCTGCGGCAACGGCAGCAGCGACCAGAGCAATCACCGTATCGCCAGCACCGGTGACATCGAAAACCTCCCGCGCCTCGGCCGGCAGGTGCAGCGGCTCGCGGCCGCGTTCGATCAGGGTCATGCCGTGCTCGCTGCGGGTAACCAGCAGGGCACCGAGGCTCAACTTCTCGCACAGCGACGCGCCCTGCTCCACCAGCATCGATTCAGTCCGGCAAGGGCCTGCCACCATTTCCAGTTCCGCGACGTTGGGTGTCAACAGGGTCGCGCCACGGTAGCGCTCCCAGTCATTGCCTTTCGGATCGACCAGAACCGGTTTTCCGGTGGCGCGCGCGGCCTCGATCAGCACCGCCGCATCGACTAGCGCTCCCTTGCCGTAGTCCGACAGAACCAGCACGTGCGCCCCGCCCAGTGCGGCCTGTGTCCGCTGCGCGAGCCCGCCGATGGCCGCCTTGTCGGCGATCGCCCCGGACGACTGCTCGAAGTCCAGCCGGATGAGTTGCTGGTTGCGGCTCATCACCCGCAGTTTGGTCACCGTCGGATGCGTCGAACTGCGCGTGAAGTCGCAGTCGATCCCGCTGTCGCGCAAGCGCGCTTCAAGAGCCGCCGCGGCTTCGTCCTCGCCCACGACGCCGATAACCCGGGCACGGGCGCCGAGCACCGCCAGGTTCGTCGCCACGTTGGCGGCGCCGCCCGCGCGATCCTCGCGGTGGCCGATACGCACCACCGGCACCGGCGCTTCCGGCGAAATACGGGCCGTGTCGCCATACCAGTAGCGGTCGAGCATGACATCGCCCACCACCAGGACGCTGCAACCGCCGAACTCGGGGATCAAACGCATTCGCTTATTTCCGGACGAAAAGACACGCTCATGATAAAGCTCGCCCGCCGGCGCAGCCACCTGTAAAATCTCGGTTCCATCCAATACCATAGTCTCGCATGGCCCCCAGGCAACCGTCGCGCAGGATACGATTTCAATGGCTGGCCTGGCTGGGCCTCGGCTTCATGCGCCTGCTGACGAAGCTATCGCTCGCGTGTCAGCTCTGGATCGGCCGCCGGCTGGGCGATCTGGCCTATTTTCTGCTGCCGGGACGCCGTCGCGTCGCTCGCATCAATCTGGCACTGTGCTTTCCCGAACTGAACCCGGATCGCCGCAAGCGGCTTCTGCACGAAAGCTTTCAGTCGGTCGGCATGGGCCTCATGGAGACGTTTCTTTGCTGGTGGGCACCTGTCGAACGCGTGCGCGCCCTGTGTCGCCTGGAAGGCTTCGAGCATCTGGAAGCCGCTCGCCAGCTCGGCCGCGGCGTCATATTGCTGTCCGCCCACTTTACCTCGCTTGAGCTGGGCGGGCGCCTGCTCACGCTGTACGAGCCATTGAATGCGATGTATCGGCCGAGTGCCAATCCCCTGGTCGACGAAATCATGCGCCGCGGGCGCGAACAACATATACCGGGCGGCGGCATTGCCAAGGATGACGTGCGCGGAATGTTACGCGCCCTGCGTCGCGGCGACGTCGTGTGGTATGCGCCGGATCAGGGGGTACAGCGCAGCTACGGAGAGCCGGTGGAGTTTTTCGGCCATGCGGCAATCACCAACACGGCCACCTCGCGGTTCGCACGCGTCACCGGCGCGCCGGTGGTGCCGTTTTTCACCCTGCGCCGGAAAGATCGGCGAGGCTATCGGCTGATTATCCAGCCGCCGCTGGACAACTTTCCGAGCGGGGATGACATTGCCGACGCCACGCGTATCAACCGGCTGCTGGAAGACATCATCCGCGAAGAGCCTGCACAGTATTTCTGGCTGCACAGGCGTTTCAAGCGCATGCCGGAAGGCAATCCCTACGAGAAATGAAACGAGCTACATCCGCGTTCCCGCCAGCGGCCTCACGTCACTCGCCTCACCCTCGCGTACCAGGGTGTATTCGGTGCCGCAATAGGGGCACTTTGCATGCCCGCTGGACTCGATCGGCAAAAACACCCGCGGGTGCGCGTCCCACAGGGTGGTACCCGGCACCGGACAATGCAGCGGCAGGTCGTCCAGGGACACTGTCATGCCGGTTTCGGCGCAGGAGCGTTTCAGCGCCCCATCGCGCCAGCTTTGCAGTCTGGTTCGTTCGCCATCAAACATAAGTCAACCACTCGGGATAATCTTCACGGCGCCCGCGCACCTGATCGAAATAGCGGGCCTGCAAACGCTCGGTCACCGGGCCACGCCCGCCACTGCCGATGGCACGTCCATCGAGTTCGCGGATCGGCGTCACCTCGGCGGCGGTCCCGGTGAAGAAGGCCTCGTCGGCAATGTAGGCTTCATCGCGAGTCAGGCGCTTCTCCACCACCGGCAAGCCTTCGTCGCGGGCAAAGGTCATGATCGTGCGCCGGGTGATGCCATTGAGAGCGGATGTCAGTTCCGGCGTATACAGCACGCCGTCGACAACGATAAAGAAGTTCTCGCCGGTTCCCTCGGCGATATAACCGTCGGTGTCCAGCAGCAACGCCTCGTCGTAGCCGTCACGCGAGACTTCCTGCAAGGCGAGTATGGAGTTGAAATAAGGCCCGTTGGCCTTGGCCTTGGTCATGGCGCTGTTGACGTGATGCCGGGTAAACGACGAGGTCTTCACGCGGATGCCGTTGACGATGTTGTCCTCACCCAGATACGCACCCCAGCTCCAGGCTGCGACGATCACATGCACGCTGAGCGACTCGGCGTGCAGTCCCAGCCCTTCGCTGCCGTAGAAACACATCGGGCGAATGTAGGCCGAGCGCAGATTGTTTTGGCCAAGGACTTCCATCTGCGCGCGATTGAGCGTCTCCGCGTCGAACGGCATCGGCATGCCCAGAATGCGGGCCGAGCGGAACAGACGGGTAGTGTGATCCTGCAGCCGGAAGATGGCCGGTCCGCGCTCCGTCTCATAGGCGCGCACACCCTCGAATACACCCATGCCGTAATGCAGGGTATGCGTCAGTACATGAGTCGTGGCTTCACGCCAGGGCACAAACTTGCCGTCGTACCAGATGCTGCCATCCTTTTCCGCCAGTGAAGCCATCGAAATCTCCTGAAATGCGAGCGTGTCAGCCGGTTATTTGAACATAAATCGGGCGACTGCGGTACTCTCCCGGTTTCGATCTCGCCCTCATCCATCGTTATCCCCGCGCCGACGGAAACCCGGCGCCTTTTAGCTACCGCCGCCACCCATCAGGCAAGAACCACCGCCTATCCTGATTACCTCCTCCACCGCAATAGCAGCCCCTATACCCAGCCGCAACAACGAATAGAAACCGGCCACATGGAGTCGGCTGGAAATGCACCAGGGAAGCT
>CAZYIP010000081.1:0-15886 GCA_964646895.1 uncultured Salinisphaerales bacterium
TGGAGCGGCTGTTCGCGGGCGATGCCGAGATGGCGCGGCCGCGGCCCGACTTGCCTTGACCCGACCAGGGCCCAGGCCAGTGGGCCGGTTCGTATCCAGGCCCTGCATGTCTTGTCAGTGCAACGCCTCGTCGTCGTGTTTCAGGATACGGCGCGCAAAGTAGTGGAACGTGCCACCAACGGCTTTTGGCATGAGCCGGTAATCATGCGCCTCGCGGGCAAAATCGGGATTGATGGGCTTGATCTCGCCGATTGAACGGGCCAGAACCTGCATCCGCGCCGCCCTTTCGATGAACACCGCCAGCACGCAGGCCTCTTCCATGGTCGAGCCGGTCACGAGTTGCCCATGGTGCGCGAGCAGGATCGCGCGCTTGTCGCCGAGTGCCTCGTGAATGATACGGCCCTCTTCGTCGCCGATGGGCGTTCCCGGCCATTCGTCCAGATACGCGCAATCGTCAAAGAACATGGTCGTATCCATGTGCGCCGAAACCAGTGGCTGGCCCACCAGCGACAGGGCGGAAACATAAGGTGGGTGCGTGTGGACGATCGCCTTGACGTCAGGGCGGTGGCGATAGATCCATAGATGGAACCGGTTGGAGGGGTTGACCATGCCCTCGCCGGCAAGCAGGTTGAGATCATCGTCGACGAGCACGATATTGCTGGCCATGGCTTCGTCGAAGCCCAGGCCAAAGCTCAGCATCCAGTACGTTCCCGGCTCCTCACCGCGCGCCGTGATCTGGCCGGCCAAACCCGACTCATGACCCTCGGCAGCCAGAATGCGGCAGGTCAGCGCGGTCTTTTGCTGGATCGTCCACGGAGGCACGTGCAGAAACTTCTCCATGTTGCGTGCCGTTTGTTCATGATAGGTTGCCTTTGAACGGATGATTTCGTTCACTGAAAAGTCTCCTGGCTCAGCCATGGGTTGACGGTTCCGGATCCTCACTCACCGCGAGTGATGCAAAACAACGACGCTCTATGCCGGGCGCACGATCGGCTCGATCGGTGTACGGCCGGCGAGATCCAGCACCTGTTCCAGCCATGCGCCGTGGGCCAGAAGGGTGTGTTCGTCACGCGGACGGCCCACCACTTGCAGGCCTATCGGCAGGCCGCTCGACGTGAAACCGCATGGCAGCGCGAGTACCGGACACAGTGTCATGGTGATGGCGGTCGTCAGGATCTGCCAGTCCATGTAAGTCTCGAACTTCACGCCATCGAGTTCTTCGACATAGCGGGTTTGCGCGTCAAACGGCGGGCATATCGCGGCGGGACATATCAGCAGGTCATAGTCTTCGAAAAAGGCGGCTGTCCGGCACAGTAATTCGCCGTGCGCGATTTCGGCCGCGGCAAGTTCGGCGATCGTGAGCCCCAGGCCGAATTCGGTATTTTCGATGATCTCCGGCTTGAGTGCGTGGCGATGCTGCAGCAGCAGCTTTCCCATGCGGGCGACATAGATTTCTCCGCGCAGCACCTGAAAAATGCGTTCGGCGTCGTGCAGATCGGGATGGGTCGATTCCACGCTCGGGCCGGCGGCAGCGATGGTGTCGGCCGCCGCCTGGCAGACCGAGCGCACCGCGGCATCCACGACCGGCGCGATTCCCAGGTCGAGGCTGAATGCGATGCGCGCGGGCGGGCGCGGGCGCTGGGCGGCCTCAAGATAGCTGCTGCCGCGGCGCTCACGGGAGAGCGGATCGAGCGGATGCGGTCCTGCTTCCGCGTCGAGCATCAGCGCCACGTCCGCTACGGTACGTGCCAGAGGCCCTTCGACCGCAAGCGGCGAAAATGGCTGTGTCCGGCGCTTCGCAACGACGCCGGGGCTTGGCCGCAGTCCGGTGATACTGCAAAAACTGGCTGGCGTTCGTATGCTGCCGCCAAAATCGCTGCCGGTCGCGAGCCACACCTGGCCCGAGGCCAGGGCAGCCGCCGATCCGCCCGACGAGCCACTGGCGCTTATGCGCACATCCCACGGATTGCGGGTCGTGCCGAACACTTCATTGAAGGTATTTCCGCCGGCGGCAAACTCCGGCAGGTTCGACTTGCCGATTACGATGGCCCCGTTCTGCTCCAGGCGCTGCACCACGATGTCGGATTCGGCCGAAACGTGGTCAGCATAGATGGGCGAGCCAAACGTCGTACGTACTCCGGCGACCTCGACATTGTCCTTGACCGCAATTGGCAGGCCATGAAGGTAATGCGGCGAGGGCTCCGAGTCGCTGCGCTTCCCGATCTCGCGTGCGTGGTCGAGTGCACGCTCGATACACAAGGTCGGCACTGCATTGAGCTTCGGATCGGTTTCGGCGATGCGCGTAGCCGCGATATCCACAAGCTCGGCGGGAGAAACCTCGCGCTTGCGCAGTAGCTCCCGGACCTGTACGGCCCCCAGTTTCGAAAGTTCGTGGATCATGGATTATGTTCCGGATTCCTGTCAGGATCGATCATTTCATCTCGCGGCAGTCGTCGCTCCGCTGCGGATGCCGCAGAACCGCGGTGTCGGAGTCGCTCGTTGTGCGTTGCGGTGCGCCTTCCGGCACCCGCGCCGGGTCGTACAAATGGCATTCCACCATCCGTTCGGCGCTCACCTGGGGAAGGGGTGCGACGCGGCTGCACAGTGGCATCGCCTGGGGGCAGCGCGGATGGAAGGCGCAACCGCTGGGCGGGTCCAGCGGGTTGGGGAAAGCCGCGTCGAGCCGCGTGTCGGGCAGGCCCGTGCCTGGTGTTGGGGTGAGTATGGAGGTCAGCAAGGCCTTCGTGTACGGATGCCGCGGCGCCTTGAAGATCTCGGCGGCGGACGATTCTTCCACCACCCGGCCCAGATACATGACGGCCACCCGCGTGGCCAGATGCTCGACCACCGCGAGGTTGTGGCTGATCAGCAGGTAGGTCAGGTTCAGGTCGCGGCGCAGCTCGATCAGCAGGTTGAGGATCTGCGCCTGCACCGAGACGTCCAGCGCGGAGGTCGGCTCGTCGCAGATGATGATTTCGGGGCGCATCACCAGGGCCCGTGCAATCGCCACGCGCTGACGCTGTCCGCCGGAGAGCTGATTCGGATAGCTGTCGTAGACCCGGCCCGGCAGCCCCACGCGTTCCAGCATCTCGTGTGTCGTCTCGCGCCAGGTGTGCGGTGCGCCGACCCGGTGCACGCGCAGCGGCAGCGATACGATGTTGCCGATGGTCTTGCGCGGATTCAGCGTCGAGTAAGGGTCCTGAAAGATCGGCTGGATGCGCCGTGCAATCGCGCTCTGCGCCAGTGCCGTCATCGGCTGCCCGTCGATGAGGATGTCACCGGTATCGGCTCGCAGCAGACCCAGCATGATCAACGCCAGCGTGCTTTTGCCGCAGCCGGATTCGCCGACCAGTCCCAGCACCTCCCCCCGCTGCAGCCGGAGAGAAACGCCGCCGACCGCGCGCAGCTGCTGTTTGCGTTGCATGAAACCGTGGCTGACGGAAAACGTGCGTTGCACGTCACGTAATTCGAGCAATGGTTGCGTGGTCATGATCGGGAGGCTGAACGCTCGGCCGGCGTAAACAGACAGCGATAGGCGCATCCGTCTTCGGTGCGTACCAGCGCGATATCGCCGTTGCCGCACTCCGGTTGCGCGTAGCTGCACCGGTTGCGAAAGGTACATCCCGTGGTGTCGCCCACCAGGGTCGGCACCGTACCCGGGATCGAGCCCAGCAGTTCTCCTGGCCGGGTCTTGCCGGGAATCGGGATGCATCCCAGCAGGCCCTCCGTGTACGGATGCAGCGGGTGCTCGAACAGCTTTTCGATCGGCGCGCTTTCGACCATCTGGCCTCCGTACATCACGATCACCTCGTCGGCGACGTGGGCCACCACGCCGAGATCATGCGTGATGAGGATGAGCGCCATGTCGAGTTCACGCTTGAGATCGACCAGCAGATGCAGAATTTCCGCCTGGATGGTGACGTCGAGGGCAGTGGTCGGCTCGTCGGCGATGAGCAGCTGCGGCTCGCACATCAGTGCCATCGCGATCATCACCCGCTGGCGCAAGCCGCCGGAGAGCTGGTGCGGATACTGGCGCATTCGTCCTGCCGCGCCGGTGATCCCCACTTTCTCCAGAAGAAATACCGCGCGCTCATGTGCGGCGGCGCGACTGGTCGCCCGATGAACACGCTGCGCTTCCATCAACTGGTCGCCGATGGTGTACGAGGGATTCAGGCAGGTCATCGGCTCCTGAAAGATCATCGCCATGTTGTTGCCGCGCACCGCCTGCATTTGCCTTTCGCCAAGTCCGCACAAATCGACGCCGTCAAAAAGAATGGCGTCCGCGCTGCGTCGGGCGGCTGCGGGCAGGAGATTCATCAGCGCGAGCGAGGTCAGCGACTTGCCGCTGCCGGACTCGCCCACCACACCCAGCGTCTGTCCCTTCTCCAGCGTGAAGCTCAGGTCGCGCACACCGTGCAGCACGCCCCCGGCGAGCTGGATGTCGACACTGAGGTTGCGTACATCGAGCAGAGCGGTCATCGCGGATCAGTTGCGCGCTTCAGGGGCAGTGACATCCCGGATGCCGTCACCCAGCAGGTTGATGGACATCACCAGCAGGAACAGCGCCGTACCGGGAATGGCAAGCAGCCATGGGTCAAACAGCAGATAGTCCTTGCTTTCGGCAATCATCAGCCCCCACTCCGGCGTTGGCGGCTGTACGCCCATTCCGAGAAACGACAGCGCTGCTTCGAGAATGACGGCATGCGCCATCTCCAGCGTGATGACGACGACCAGCGAGTTGATGATGTTGGGAAGGATCTCCGAGAGCAGAATGCGGCCGGTCGAGCAGCCTACCGCCCGCGCCGCTGTGATATAGCCGGTCTTGCGAATCTGCAGAGTGGTGCTGCGCGTTACCACCAGGAAACGGTCCCATAGCAGAAAACCCAGCACCAGGATCACAACCGTCAGTGAGCCGCCTGTCAATCCGGCGACGGCCAGCGCGACGAGCACGACCGGCATCGAGAGGCGGATCGTGAGCAGCAACGTGACCGCGGCATCGATCTTGCCGCCGAAGTAACCGGCGGCGACGCCGAGCGTGGTGCCGATCAGGCCGGAGATGATTGCCGCAAGGAATCCGATCATCAGCGAAATGTGGGCGCCGAACAACAGACGCGACAGGTAGTCACGACCGAACTGGTCGGTACCGAGCGGATGCGCCCAGGTGCCTTGCGCGTGCCAGATTGGCGGCGTCAGGCGGTGCAGCAGATCCTGCTGATTGGGGTCATACGGCGCGAGCACCGGCGCCAGCAGCGCCATGGCAACCATCACGGTCAGGATGACGGCGCCCAGGACGAAACCGCGGTGCGCGATCATGCGCCGCAGCAGTTTGCGTCCCGGCGTCAGCTCGAACGGGACGTCGGGCTCCGCGCTCGATTTTGTCAGGGATGTCAACTCAGCCTCGTATCCGCGGGTCCAGCCAGGCATTGGCCAGATCCGACAAAAGCGTCAGGATGATGTAGAACCCGGAGTACACCAGCACAATTGCCTGCACCGTGGGGAAGTCTCCGCGCGATATGGACTCCCATGCCAGATAGCCCACGCCGCCGAGGCCGAACACCGTCTCGACGACGATCGAGCCGCCCAGCATGAAGCCGAACTGCACCGCCGCCAGGCTGACCACCGGGATGATGGCATTGCGCAGCGCATGCTTCAGCACCACGCGCCAGCGTGGCAGCCCCTTGGCGCGTGCGGTGCGGATGTAGTCCGATTGCAGCACCTCCAGCATGCCGGTCCGGGTCAGGCGCATGAATGCCGGCGTTGCGTAGTAGCCCAGTACGATCGTCGGCATGACGAAATGCTGCCAGCTGCCCGAACCCGACGGCGGCAGGATCGGGATCATGACGCCGAGCAACACGATCAGCATCAAGCCGAACCAGAAGCTCGGCAGTGCCTGGCCCACCACCGACAACCCCAGCGCTACGCGGTCTATCCAGCTGTTGGGCCGCAGCGCGGCGAGCACGCCGAGCGGTAGCGACAGCACAAGCGCAAACACCAGGGCGCAGGCACCCAGCGTCAGGGTAATCGGCAGGCGGTGCATGAGGATCGTCGTGACCGGCATGCGAAAGTAGTAGCTCTGGCCGAGATCGCCCGAGATCGCGCGTTGCATCCAGTGCCAGTATTGCACCGGCAGAGGTCTGTCGAAACCGTATTGGTGCCGGATATGGGCGATATCCTCGGAAGTGCCAGACGGCCCGGCCATCGCAATGGCCGGGTCGCCTGACAGCCGCAGCAGCCCGAATCCGACAACGGATACGGCGAACGCGACGATTGCCGCCAGTGCAAGGCGCCTGATCGTGAAAGTCAGCATGATGCTTGACGTGGCCTCGCTACAGGCTGACCGGCACCATTACTTCCACTTCGCCTGAAACAGGCGGAATACCTCGTCGTTGGTCGGCGTCCAGTCAAGCTCCTTGCTGAATGCGTAGTTGATGCTGTAGGTGAACAGCGGCAGCCAGTAAGCCTGCTCTGCGATGCGTTCTAACGCCTGCTTGTAGATCGCGTTGCGCTTTTCCTTGTCGACCGTGGAGTCGGCCTTTTTCAGCAACGCCTCGACCTTGGGGTCGCGTGCCATGTCGTCTGGTGCGCCCTCGAAAAACAGACTGGTGCTTGCGGAAATATCGGCGATCGAGTTCGAGCCCCAGGTCATGAACGCAAAGGCCACATCTCCGGAGCGGATCTTGCCTCGCAGCGCCGAATACTGCAGCTGCTGGAAGTGCGTCTTGATGCCGATGGTGTTCAGGTAACCCATCATCGCCTGCGCGTACTCGGGCTGGCGATAGGCATAGAAATCGGTCGTGAAGCCGTTCGGATAACCCGCCTCGGCAAGCAGTTTCTTGGCTTTCTCGGGATCGTAGTGATACGCCTTCACGTCCTCCGTGCAGCCGACCTGCATCGGTGAACATGCCGAGTTGATCACCTTGGAAACACCCCGGACCAGACTGTTGACGATCGCCTTGCGGTCGATCGCATAGGACACGGCCTGGCGCACCTTGAGCTTGGTAAACGGATTGTCCTTGCCGGTACGGCCCGCAGCATCCATCGTGAGATATCCGAAGCGGAAGGCACCCGCGGTTTTTACCGTAATGTTCGATAGCGTCTTGAGTTTTTCCGCCTGATCGCTGGGCACCTGATAGATCCAGTCCACCTGTCCCGACATCAGGTCGGCGATTTGCGTGCTCTTGCTGGGTATGACGCGCATCACGATCTTGCCAATATGCGGCGTGCCTTTCGGGCTGTCGCTGAAGTAGTTGGTGTTCTTCTCCAGCTTGACCTCTTTCCCTGGAACGACGCTCGTCACCTTGTAGGGCCCGGTGCCGATCGGGTGCAGCGCGAATTTGGATGGCCCTACCTTGGCATGGTATTCGTGAGGGTAGATCGGAACGATATCGGCAAGATATTCAAGAGCCGGCGGAAACGGCTTGTGCGTGATGATGCGGACTTTGTATTTCCCCAGTTTCTCGACCTTCTTTATCCAGTTGATATAGCTTGGAAGCGCTACGTGATTGTCCGGGTCGAGTGCCCAGTTGATGGTGTAGACGACGTCGTCAGCCGTAAACGGCTCACCGTTCTGAAATTTTACGTCGTGACGCAAATCGAAATCGATGGTGGTCGGGTTTTCGTATTTCCACGATGTCGCCAGCAGCGGCACATATTCGTTCGTCTTGGGATCGCGATAGATGAGGGTGTCCCAGATATAGTAACCAAGGACCACACCCTCGCGGATATCGCTGGAGTAATAAGCGTCAATGTTGGGAACTTCTTTCGGCCAGGCCGCAACCAGCGTATCATCGGCCTTGCTGGCAAACGCGGGTGACATGGCAAGGCACGACAACCAGAGCGCGGCCAGTGCAACCCAGGAAATGATTTTTTTACTGCCCATCTAGACTCCTCCTCATGAAATAGCCGCTTTAAATAGCCGTGAAGCCTTATTATGCTGTTTCTCGCGGCGCGTCCGGTAGGCTAACCCCTTTTCCTTCACAGCGTCAAGCCGCAATTTCCGCCGATGCGAGCCGTTTTTTTCATCTCAATTTAAATCGCTGAACCCGGTTTAATGATTTTCCATTCGTATTCCTTGTAGAACAAGAAGAACATTTCATTTATCTGATTTAAATACAATTTATATATTCTCATTTCGAAGAAAATTGACTCCGGCCACTCATCTTCAAAGTCGCGCCGGGAACTGCCGTGCCTTTCGCAACAAGTGGGCGTGGCATCGGGCGCGGGCTGCCCAGGACTGCGAGCCGGCGATGGCTCGGGTTCGCAACTGGCAGATAGCCGCGGATCGCCAGGTGGGGCTGGGCGGGCGTTCGGTGGCGTAGGCCGCGGGTTGTTCCGCGAGTGAAGGGCACGAGGGGCAGGCATTGCAGCGGGGCGACATCAGTCATGGCGGGCAGCAGCCGTCCGGGGTTTGCCGCTGACGAAAATAATCGGTTAAACTACCTGCCTTGCGGGCCGTTAGCTCAATTTGGTAGAGCAGTTGACTCTTAATCAATTGGTTGAAGGTTCGAGTCCTTCACGGCCCACCAGATAACGAATAAAAATAAAACATTGAGCGGGGTTATGCCCCGCTTTTATTTTGCCCGGCATCCTGAAGATAACCCGGCGAGGTGTATGCGACGGGTCGCGCGGGCCGGGGGCTGTCCGCGGCGCCGGCGGGCGGTTTATACTGCCCGCTACTGGGAGAGTGCATCGCTTGCACTGAAAACGGATAAGCACGCCGTCGCTGATACGGCGTGTGTGGGGGGAGTCGCACGATATGCCCAACAAACGGGTGCTGGTCGTACATTACGCCTCGCCTAGCGGGCAATTGAGCACAATCGTCTCGCGGCTGACTGCACCGCTCCGGGAGGCGGGAGATGTTACGGTCCGTGACCTGGTGCTGCGACCGCGCGTTCCCTATCCTTTCCCATGGCCGATCGTGAGGTTCTTCAACACCTTTCCCGAAGCCATCTATCAGGATCCACCCGAACTGCAACCGCTCGGCCTGGCGGCCGGCGAGCGTTTCGATCTTGTCGTGCTTGCCTATCAGGTGTGGTTTCTCGCGCCTTCCTTGCCAACCGCGGCGTTTCTGCAAAGCGCCGAGGCAAGAGGTCTGCTCAAGGACACTCCGGTCGTCACCGTCGTCGCCTGTCGCGACATGTGGCTGATGGCTCAGGAGCGCATGCGCGCTTACCTTGCCGATCTCGGCGCCCGCCTGGTCGGGCATGTCGCACTGGTGGATGAGGCGGGCAGTGTCGGCAGTTTCCTGGCCACTCCACTCTGGATGCTGACGGGAAAGCGGGGTCCGCTGCTGGGTGGCCTGATGCCCCGTGCCGGCGTGGCGCCCGACAGGATTCAGGCGAGCAGGCGTTTTGGTGAACGTATGGTGGAGGCGTTGCGCGGTACCCGTGCGCTCGACGAGACCCTGCTGCAGGGCTGTGGCGCCGTACATGTCAATACGCGGCTGATCGCCACGGAAAAGGCCGCGCGCCGAAGTTTTCTCGTCTGGGGGAAGTTGCTGCGGGCGATCGGGCCGCCGCGATCCGTCGTGCGCCGTATGGTGGTGGTCGTCTACATCCTGTTCCTGGTCATGCTGCTCGTCACGGTCCTGCCTGTGAGTGCGTTGCTGAAAACCCTGTTTTCCCCGCTGATGCGCAAACGGATCGCAAGCCAGCGAACCTACTACAGCCATCCTTCGGCGGAGTGAGGCAGGGCGATCTCTGACATGACCGGCAGCGCTTACATCACCGGCCTTTCCGCCTACCTGCCGAATGCGCCGGTCGCCAACGACGAAATGGAGGACGTGCTGGGTCGGGTCAACGGTCAACCCTCGCGCGCGCGCCGCATCGTCCTGCGCTCGAATGGCATCAGGACGCGCCACTATGTGCTCGACCCTGCCACCGGCCAGCCCACGCACACCAATGCGCAGCTCACGGCCACCGCCATCCGCGGCCTGGAAAACGGGCGCTTCCGGCTTCATCAGACCGATCTGCTGGCGTGTGGCACTACCTTTGCCGATCAGCTTGTTCCGGGTCATTCGAGCATGGTGCACGGTGAGCTCGGCATTCCGCCGTGCGAAACCGTCACCACGTCGGGCGTCTGCATCAGCAGCATCTCGGCCATGAAGTACGCAAGCTACGGCGTTGCCGCGGGTGAGTTCCGGCACGCGGTCAGCGCGGGCTCGGAAACCCCCTCCGTGGTGATGCATGCCCGCAACTTCGAGCCGGAAAGCGAGGCCGCGATCGCTGCCCTGGAAAGGCACGGTGTCATGGCTTTCCAGAAGGATTTTATCCGCTGGATGCTTTCGGATGGTGCAGGCGCCGCACTGATCGAACCGCAACCGGCACCGGAAGGGCTGTCGCTGCGTCTGGACTGGATCGTCGAACGTTCCTATGCCAATGAGCAGCCGGCGTGCATGTATGCCGGCGCGGAGAAGCTCGACGACGGCCAGCTTCGCGGCTGGCCCAGCTATGCTCCGCAAGAATGGGCGCCCCGGTCCATTTTCACGCTCAAGCAGGACGTCAAACAGCTGAACGAGTACGTCATGCACTACACGGTGCAGCGGCCGCTGCTCGAACTCGCCCGCCTGAAGGATCTCCGGGCCGGCGATATCGACTGGTTCCTGCCGCACTATTCCTCGCATTACTTTCGCGAACCGGTGCGCGAACACATGCTGAAGGCCGACTTCGACATCCCGTTCGAGCGCTGGTTTACCAACCTCTACACCAAAGGCAACACCGGTGCCGCATCCATGTACATCATGCTGGAGGAGCTGTTTCACTCGGGCCGTCTGGAAGCGGGACAGAAGCTGCTCTGCTATGTGCCGGAAAGCGGTCGCTTCAGCACCGCCTGGATTCACCTGAGCGTGTGCGGCCCCGATGGCGGGCCGTGAGCCGGGCGGCTTGCAGGATCGCATTTGCGGGAGCGGCTTCAGCCGCGATAAACGCGCTGCAATCGCGGCTGAAGCCGCTCCCACAACAAAAAGCACTCTCGGAAGAATCGCTCCTGCGGCAGTGAGATTGTTTCGGATCAGACATGCATAAAAAGGACGTTCCGCAGCACAACGCCAAGGCATTCATGGGGCGCAGCAAACTGCTGTACGCCGAGGATCGCCGCGGCCATTACGTGCCGGCGGCTTCCAGTGGTTGGGAAGCCGAGGAAATCGTCCTCGAAGAAGCCATCGCCGAGTACGAGCGGCTGGCGACCGACGCCTGGCAGCGCGCCCGCGCCGGTACCGGATCGACGCTCGAATACCACATGTACCGCGAGCGCATGGACCTGCCGCTGCTGGCCCAGAGTACCGGCTACACACGCTGGCGCGTGGGCCGCGACCTGAAACCGAAGGTGTTCGCGCGACTCCCGGCGACGCGCCGTGCCCGCTACGCCGAAGCGCTTGGCAAGACGGTCGCGCAACTGGAATCCCTGCCGGAAGCGCCATGACGGCGGCCCTGAACGACGTCGAAATCCCGTTCGATCACCAGCAGTGCGCGCATTGCGAAAGCGGCGCCATCGCCGGGCTGCTGCGCCACAACGGCATGGCGATCTCGGAGCCGATGGCTTTCGGCATTTCCGCTGGCCTCACCTTCGCTTATCTGCCGTTCATCAAATTCGGCGGCCAGCCATTGTTTGCCTATCGCATGCCGCCTGGGCGCGTGATTCGTGGCCTTACGCGCCGGTTGGGCATCGAGATGCATGTCGAGACCTGGCGCGAGCCGGCCGCCGGCACCGCTGCCCTGGATCGTCATCTGGCGGCCGGGCGTGCGGTCGGTGTGCAGGCCTCGGTTTATTGGTTGACCTACTTTCCGCCGGACATGCGCTTTCACTTCAATGCGCATAATCTCGTCGTGTACGGCAGGCGCGGCGGGAATTACCTCATCAGCGATCCGGTGATCGACATTCGCGTCGAATGCGCGGCGCAGGATCTTGAAAAGGCGCGTTTCACCCGTGGCGTCATGGCACCGCGGGGGCGCCTGTACTATCCGCTCTCCATTCCGTCGAACCCCGACATCCCGGGCGCGATCCGTCACGCCGTTCGCTATACCACCGGCATGATGCTGTACACGCCCGGTCCGCTGTTCGGTGTGCGCGGCATCCGCTGCGTTGCGCGCCGGATTGGCCGCATGAACCCCGCGCAGGCACGCCGCAACCGCTTGTTGCTGGGTCATATCGTGCGCATGCAGGAGGAAATCGGCACCGGTGGGGCGGGATTCCGCTTTCTGTACGCGGCGTTTTTGCAGGAAGCCGCGCAGGTGCTGCAGCGGCCGGCGCTGGATGCCGTGGCGTCCGGACTGACGGCAGTTGGCGACAGCTGGCGGCAATTCGCGCTCGAGGCCGCGAAAATATGCAAGGGGCGCACCGACCCCGACTATGGCGGGCTGGCAGCACGGTTGCACCAGATAGCCGATGGCGAGGAGAGAATCTACCGGCAGCTAAGGAAGGTGGTGAAGTAGATTCAGCCCGGCGCTGGTCGAGCCCGTTACCAGCAGACACTCGCCACGCTCCGCGGCGAGCCACGCCGCTTCGACACTGTGGTGGTAGGGGAGCGTATCCGTGGTTTGCGCCTCGGGGAAGTGCGCATGCACGGCGGTCGCCGCGTGCGTGTCGAGCGTGCGCGCGAGACACAGCGATGGTGCACCGTGTATCCGTTCGGCCAGGCTTTGCTGCAGCGCTTCGCGATCCAGCTGCAGATGCAGATCCAGCCGTGGCCTTTCGTCGCGCGTGGCCACGCGTTCCAGCAGCCACCAGTGGCTCCCTTCGGCCAGTTGCCTGTCGGGCGGGATACCCAGGCGCAGCCGTTGATCGGCGAGCGGTAATGTCATGACCTCGACGACACCCACCAGCGCCTGGTCCGTGACCCCGGCATCGAGATCCAGTATCGCTGCTGTCAGCGCCGCCACCAGGCTGCCTCCGGTGCGGCTGATGAACAGGGCGCCGGCGCGCAGGTTGAGGTTGTCGGTGACGTAGAATCCGGCGCTGCTGCCGAGGGTATTGACGAACGAAAATGGCGCTGGCAATTCATGCTGCACGATGAGCGTATGCTGCACCTTGATGTTGCTGGGAAGAGGGCCCACTCCGGCGCCGATGTACACGCCGCAATCCGGATCCGGTATTCGCTCGGCGGCGCAGCGTCCGGATCCGACCAGTGCCAGCTGCACGAAGCGGTCGATGCGGCGATACCGGCGCCGGCAGGTCTCGCCCAGTGCCGCGGTGAGCGAGGGCAAATCATCCGCTTCCGCGAGCGGCTGGTAGTAATTGCCCCTGGCGAGTATGCGTGCGCTCAGCATGCCATCTCCAGCGCCAGCACATTGTTGTTGCCGCCAAAACCGAACTGGTTGAGCAGATAGCGTCCGGGCACGGCTGCCACCGGTTGTGCCAGCGGTGTCACTGCGAGTAACGGGTCCGGCTTCTCGTACAGCGCGCCCGGGACGAAGCCCTGTTCCAGCGCACCGGCGAACAGTACGAGTTCCACCACGCCGCAGGCCCCGAGCGTGTGCCCGATCCATTGCTTGAGTACGCACACGGGCGGCATTGCCGGGAAAACGTGATGCAGGCCAAGCGCCTCCGCTTCGTCATTGGATGGCGTGCCGGTTGCATGTGCCTTGATGGCGCGCACGGCCGCCGGTTCCGTATCGCTGTCGCGCAACGCGGCGTGCATCACCGAGGCCAGCGAATGGCCGTCTGGGTTGGAGGTAGCTATCGCGTGAGTATCCACCTGCGATGCCCCGCCCAGCAGGCGCAAGCGCGCGGTGGTGTCTGCCTGGAGCACGACCGCGGCGATCCCTTCCCCGAGTACGATGCCGTCGCGCTGCTCACCGAACGGCGCAATGCGGTCAGTGAGTAATTGCAGAGCGGAAAAACCGGCCAGGCTTGTCAGATTTGCAAGCTCCACGCCGACCACCAGGGCGTTGCGCGCCAGCCCGGCCCGCAGATAGCGCGCAGCGACGAGCAGTGCGTGGGCGGCCGAGCTGCAGGCGGTGTTGAACGAGAAGTCGGGCCCGTGGCTTCCGGCCAGGGTGCAGACGTAACGTGCCAGGCTGCCCATGTCGGTGTATGGCATCGGGATCGCGTCGGCAGCGCCGGCATCGAGCGCGCGTGCGTAAGCGACCTCCGAGTCACGCACATTGAAGCACGAGGAACCGAGGAATACGGGAAGCGCCCGCCGCTCGTCCGCATCCAGCGCGGCGTCCCGCAACGCGGCCTCCACTACCGGAGGCAGGTACGTTTCCAGGCGCGACGGCGCGAACGGGTCGCCTGCATCACTCAGAGGATAAAAATGGACCGGCGATGACTGGATGCCGTGGGGCAGCGAAAGCGTCTCCATCGCCGGCTCGCCGCTCGCCTGCAGGCTGCGAACGCATGCAGTCCGATCCGTGCCGAGGGCACAGTGCACTGCCATGGCGCGAATGGAAACCGGTATCACGAGCCCAGAATATAGTCGGCCAAAGTGTTTATCGAGCGTAGCACCCTGCGCGATTCGCCACTGCCCTTGATGGGCTTGCCGTAGCGTTTTTCCACGGCCAGCGAAATCTGCAGCGCGTCGAGCGAGTCGAGGTCCAGGGGACTGTCGCGCCCTATCAGCGGCGCATCGTTGTCGATCGATGGCGGATCGATGTCGCGCTCACATTCCGTGGCGATCATCCGTTGCAGTTCTTTCAGCAGCTGTTCCCGCTCCATAGCCTATCCCGCCCTCCGCCATCTCATGCTGATTGCCGCCGCTGCCAGGCATGCGATCCCGAAAGCCAGCAGCTTGAGCGCCGCGGGGGCCACCTCGGGGATGCCGCCGCCGCGCAGGAATATGCCGAGAAAACCATCCAGTCCCCACGCCATCGGGGAATAATCGCTCAATACCTGCAGCGAATGCGGCATGATGAAGCGAGGCACCATGATACCGCCCACCGCCGCCATCAGCAGATTGGCCACGCCGGTGAACAGCGTCGCCTGTTCGCTGCTGGTCACCAGATTGGCCACGAGCAACGCATACCCCACCGCTGCAAAGCTCGCCACCACCGCCATCAGCACGAGCCCCGGCCACGACTGACCCAGAGTCAGCGCACTGCCGCCACACCACGGCACGACGAACACGCCAACGAGCAGCATCAGAACCACCTGAACGAGGTTCAGCGCGAGATAGGGTATCAGTTTCCCGCAGAGCAGCGTCGGCCCGGACAGGCCGATACTGCGCAGGCGCGCATAGGTGCCCTGGTTGCGCTCATGCAGCCATGTGGTCGAAAGCGGAACGGCGATGAAAAACATCGCGAACAGCAGCCATGCCGGCACGCTTTGCTGCACCGAGTCGGGTATCTGGCGCGCGGCGCCCTGCGCATACAGCGTATGTGTGACCACTTGCGAGGTTGCGGCCGGCTCCAGGCCCATTTGTGCGAGGCGCGTCTGGCTCACGGCCTTGCGCACCCCTGCCGTAAACAGTTGATAGACCGCCGCGCCAACGTCAGGCGCCGCATAAACCTCGACGGGCGTCGCCGAAGGGGCACCGATTTGCGCGGGCAGGACGACCAGAAACTGCACATCGCCGCGACGCACCCGCTGTTTCGCATCCTGCTGCGTACCGGTCATCGGGGCGCGCTCGAAGCCCGGCAAGGCGGCAAGCTGGCGCACGATTTCGGCATTCGCCTCGTCTGACCCCTGATCCATCAGCGTGTAGCTGATGCGCACGTTGCTCTGGGCCGAGAACTGATCCTGCAGCGCAAGCGACATCACCAGGATGAACGCGGTCGGCATCGCAAACAGAAGCAGCAGCGCATGCCAGTCGCGCACGAGCAGCAGGAGTTCCTTGGCGATCAGGTGGGCGAGTACGCGCACGTCAGGGCCTGTTCACAATCACCCACGCGGCCGCGCCAGGAGCCATTTTCTCGCAAGGCAAGGCGGAGCGAACGCCGTGTAGTGGGCTACA
>CAZYIP010000082.1:0-15513 GCA_964646895.1 uncultured Salinisphaerales bacterium
AGCGGATGGCCATTTAGGACCGTCGCGGCAGGTGCTTTTCTATCTCTCCGCAAAACAGGCTCCCGAGGTTTGACACCGCTCCCGCCGAACTGCCCGTCTATACTCGCGCATACAGCATCATGAGATCGAAATGACCAACGACAGAGCCGCCATCGAGCTGGATGCGCTCATGACGCACTTCGAGCAGCGTGGCCTGAGCATCGGCGATGCTATGTCCCTACTCGCCCTGCAGCTAGGTGTGTACCTGCACGAAACCTACCCTAGCGTTCAAGTCCGCTACGTCCACCAGCAGGAGCTGGCAAAGCGCATTGCCAAGGTGGCGCGGCTGCGCGGTTAGGTGCGGGCGGGGCTTGGCGCATGCCGCGCTTTCTTCTGTCCGACAAGTGGCGTTGACCCTGCCCGCCAGCAGCGATACATTCAAACTCGGAGCCTGAGAACTCCCACACAGCGGTACCCGCGCCCGACAGCGCGTTTTTTCGTGCCCAGTCAATGGCCGGGCGTCGGCGAATACAAGACCTTCGGGAAATCAGCCGGTGCTCTGTGTGGCATTCTCAGCGCCCGGCCACCCTTCGCGGTGGTCATTATCGATGACAAGACTGGGGAATGCTATGCGTGAGCAAAAGAGAGCGCAACGTATTGTTGGGAGATATTATCGCGAGCAGCGGGAAAGGCGAGAACGTCTAATCGCGCCGAGCGATCGGGGGCCAAAGCAGCGTTTTAAGCAGGATGATTTGGAACTGCAAGGCTCGGGATTTCCGATCTCAGAAAATGAACGCTGGATGCGAACGCCGGAAATCTACGAAGGGAAATTTGAGCCCGTGGCACATGCGAAGCTGAAAGCTTGGCTCGCGCAGCAGAGCGAAGCGGACGAAGCAGGCCAGACCATCGAGTTGCTGCTGCATGAACGGCACATGGTCGCCGAATACCATAGGCAACGATTGGGCTATATCGCTCGGCGCCTGCGCGCGCTCAAGGACAAGGAGGCACTGCCATGAGTGAAAAAGCAAGGGTTAGACGTGTAATGGACGACATGCGCAGGGATTGGAAGGCGGGGACTTTGCCGCCGAGATTGATGTGGGCATTGGACGATCTGACGAGGGATACCGCAGAGGGTGTGCGTCAGGAAACAAGCATCGAGTATCTATTACACCTGCGCACGGAGGTTCTGGCTGCCCAAGCCAGAGAAGAACAAAATCTCGAACGTATCGATCGACGGATCCGTGAGCTACGAGAATCCGGCGAAGCCTGAATGCCACGACCACCACCAGCCCCGCTACGTGCGGGGCTTTTTTTACCGCTGTGTGACAACTGAGTGACACGGATACCCAAAAACACCTATAATCGCCAACTGGTGCCAACTTGTAACCTGTTGAAGCCAATACGTTTCAACAGGTGTCTATAAGTCATTGATACGACTTAAAATCCGCAGGTGCGAAAGCGCCATGCCGGTTCGAGTCCGGCTCCGGGCACCATGGCCGCGTCGCAGGAGGGATCCGCGCGCCGGTCTGCAAACGCATCAGGGATGATTCACAGTCGCCAGGGAACTGCAGCTCAGAGGTCATGCCGCCCGTTACCAGCCTGCGATACCAGACGCTGCCCGCGCTCACGCCTGCTTATCTGAAGGCGCTTTGGCCCCGGTCGTCGGCCCTCAGCGGGCGCGAGACGATTCCGCGTATCGAGGCGTCAGTGGATGGGCTGAGGACGGATCCCGGTCGTTTGCAGCGCTACCGGGAGGTGTGCGGCTTTGCGGACTCGGACTGGTTGCCGATCAGCTATCCCCATGTAGTAGCGTTTCCCCTGCACATGCGCGTACTGACGCATAAAGCGTTTCCGCTGTCGCTCGCAGGGCTGATTCATGTACGCAATGCGATCCATCAACAACGACAGTTGGCGGCCGGTGAGGAACTGCGCGTCGAGGTGCATGTCGAAGGACATCGTGAGGCGCGCAAGGGGATAGAGTTTGACTTGGTCACCCGCGTGTTCGGTGAAACGGGCGATCTGGCCTGGGAAGGCATAAGCACGATGTTATCGCGAAACCGGCGCAAGGGCCGCGAAGGCGAGCACAAGCATCACCAGGTACAGCTGCCGCAGACCGGCCGCTATACTGGCTGGCAGGCGGGTGCCGATGCCGGACGACGTTATGCGTGGGTCGCTGGCGATATCAACCCTATTCATTTGTGGCCACTGCTGGCGCGATTGTTCGGGTTTCGACGTGCCATCGCGCACGGCATGTGGCTGGTGGCGCGTTGCGCGGCGGAATTGCGCGAGGCGATGCCGGAAATGCCACTCGTATACAACGTCACGTTCAAGCAACCGTTGCTGCTCCCGGGGTGGGCGCTGATGCGCTACGACGATGCCACGCCGGGACGCGTCGAACTGGCGCTTTTGAGTTCTGACGGCGCGACGTCCTACCTGAATGGTACGATCGAAAATGCGTCGTGAGCATCGGCGTGGGCAGATTGCCCTCGCCATCACATTTACATAGACAAACATTCAACGTTCCAGGAAGTGAAGCGATGAGAATACGAAAAGCCGTATTTCCCGTAGCTGGTCTGGGCACGCGATTTCTGCCCGCCACCAAGGCGAGCCCGAAGGAAATGCTGCCGGTGGTGGACAAGCCCCTGATTCAATATGCGGTGGCGGAGGCCGTCAGCGCGGGCGCGGAAGACCTGGTGTTCATTACCGGGCGCAGCAAGAAGTCCATCATCGACCACTTTGACAAATCCTTCGAGCTCGAGACCGAGCTGGAGCGCAAGGGCAAGGATGATCTGCTGCGCATGGTGCGCGAAATTCTGCCTCCGGGCATCAACTGTGTGTACATTCGCCAGTCTGAAGCGCTGGGTCTGGGGCACGCGGTCAAATGCGCCCAGAACACGGTCGGCGAGGAAGACTTCTCGGTTGTCCTCGCCGATGACCTGATCGATGGCAAGCTGCGGCCGTGTCTGGCACAGATGCAGCAGGTTTATCAGGAATACGGGTCCAGCGTCATCGCCGTGCAGCGCGTACCGCAAAACGAAACACATCGTTACGGCATCGTCGAGGTCGAACCGGTGGGCAAGCGCGTAAGCGAAGTCCGCGGGATCGTGGAGAAACCATCACCCGAGGACGCTCCCTCAAACCTGGCCGTGGTTGGCCGCTATATTCTCAGCTCGCGCATATTCCGGTTGCTGGAGTCGGTGGAGCAGGGTGCAGGCGGTGAAATTCAGCTGACGGATGCGATCGCGCGTCTGATTCAGGAGCAGACCGTGCTGGCCTATGAATTCGAAGGTACGCGCTTCGACTGCGGCAGCAAGCTGGGCTATCTGCAGGCCAATGTGGAGTACGGGTTGAAACATCCGGAGCTGGCCGGGGAGTTTCGCGCCTATCTGAGCGAGCTCACCGCGGACTGGGGTGTGGCCAGGCTTCCGGACAGGAAGTTCGAGCGCGGGTGAATATTGCGCACAAAGTGGAACGCGGCTCGGAGCGGGGGATGCGCGCCCCCGCCCGGAATGGCTAAAACATACGGTCGGCTCGCGGCAAGGCAATCGGCAGTCACATAAGTCGAGCATCGACGACGCAGGCGTGAGATAATAGGACCAGCGGTAAATTATCGTTGTTACATAACGATATGCACGACACTGTGGGGTGGCGAAGCACGGGCGCGGCCCCGGCATGTCGTACAGGGAATAGTGTCCGGGCATTGGAATGCGACCTGAATTCACACCCGTGGAACGCAGGACCATGAGCAGCAATTTGCGAGAATTTCTCAAAAGCTCCCCCCTTTTTGGCAACAACGGCGCCTACATAGAAGCCTCCTACGAAGATTTTCTCAACAATCCGGAATCCGTTGAGGAAAGCTGGAGGCAGTATTTCCGCAGCCTGAACGGGCACGCCCGCCCCGACGATGTCGCCCACAGCCGGATTCGCGAATCATTTGCGCGTGAAGCACGACAGCCGCATGTAAATGGCGTTGCGGCCGGAAAGATGCTGTCTCCCCGGGCGGCGGAAAAGCAGGCGGCTGTATTGCGGCTCATCAACGCCTATCGCACGCGCGGTCATCAGGTGGCCAACCTGGATCCGCTGGGCCTGTTCAATCCGCGGCCGCTGGCGGAGCTGAGCCCTTCGTTTTACGGGCTTGGCGAGAGCGATATGGGCACCGTGTTCCATACCGGCTCACTGGCGGCCACCGACGCCTTGCCGCTGCGGGAGATTCTCGCCATTGTGCGCCGCGCCTACACCGGCACCATCGGCGCGGAATACATGTATCTGACGGACACGGAACAGAAGCGCTGGCTTCAGCGGCGCCTGGAGGATGACCTTCACAAGGCCAGCCTGAGCGCGGCGGAGAAGCGCGGCGTGTTCTGGCAACTGACCGCGGCGGAGGGCATCGAACGCTATCTGCATACCCGTTACGTCGGCCAGAAGCGCTTCTCGCTCGAAGGTGCCGATGTCATGATTCCGCTGCTGGATGAAACGGTGCGCCGGGCCGCCGCGTACGGAGTCGAGGAAGTCGTTATCGGCATGGCCCATCGCGGGCGCCTCAACGTTCTTGTAAACACGCTGGGCAAATCGCCGACGGAGTTGTTCAGGGAATTCGAGGGCGACTACGATCCGGCCCGCAATGAAGGTTCCGGTGACGTCAAGTATCACCTCGGCTTTTCCGGCGATGTGGATATCGAAGGGCATCAGGTGCATCTGGTGCTGGCATTCAACCCGTCGCATCTGGAGATTGCCAGCCCGGTGGTCGAGGGCTCGGTGCGGGCGCGTCAGGAGCGCCGACCGGACGGCGAAGGCATCAGGCGCATCTGGCCGGTGCTCATTCACGGCGACGCGGCACTTGCGGGCCAGGGCGTGGTGATGGAGTCCCTTCAGCTCTCGCAAGCCCGCGGATACGATACCGGCGGCACCATTCACGTCGTCGTCAACAATCAGCTGGGGTTTACCACCGCGAATCCGATCGAGATCGGTAATGGCAGAGGCGCCTTCGCACGTACCTCCCGTTATTGCACCGATATCGCCAAGATGCTGGAAGCACCGGTATTCCACGTCAATGCCGATGATCCCGAGGCGGTGATTTTCCTCACGCGACTGGCGGCCGACTACCGCGCCGAGTTCGGCAAGGACGTGATCATCGACCTCGTCTCCTATCGCCGTCACGGTCATAACGAAGCCGACGAGCCGGCGGTGACCCAACCGCTGATGTATCGCCAGATCAAGGCCCAGGAGACGGTGCGCACGCTCTACGGTAACCGCCTTGTGGAAGAGGGCGTGCTGCAGGAAGGGCAGATCGACGAGTTCATGGAGGCCTATCGTGCCGGCCTCGACGAGGGCAAGAACATCGTGCGCTCGACCCTGGGCATGGTCGGCAACGAGCACACGGCGGACTGGACGCCGTTCAAGGGCGACGAGTGGGATGCCGACGTCCACACCGGCGTGCCGGTGGAAACCATCAAGCGTCTCTCGGATGAGCTGCAGAAGCTGCCGGCCGGGTTCGAGCTGCATTCGCGGGTCAAGCGCATCATGGCCGACCGCGCCAAGATGGCATCAGGGGCATCGCCCCTCGACTGGGGCTTTGCCGAAACCATGGCGTACGCATCGCTCCTGGAGGATGGCTACCCGGTGCGTCTGTCCGGCCAGGACAGTGGTCGCGGCACCTTCTTCCATCGGCATGCCATCCTGGTCAGCCAGAACGACGGCGCGGTCCATGTGCCGCTTCAGCATCTGCCGGAAAAACGCGCAAAATTCGCGGTCAACGACACCCTGCTTTCGGAAGAGGGCGTGCTGGCCTTCGAGTATGGCTACAGCACCGCCGAACCGAACACGCTGGTCATCTGGGAAGCCCAGTTCGGTGATTTTGCCAATGGCGCACAGGTTGTCATTGACCAGTTCATCGCAGCGGGACTGGCCAAGTGGGGGCGCTATTGCGGGCTGACGATGTTCCTGCCGCATGGCTATGAAGGCCAGGGGCCGGAGCATTCCTCGGCGCGGCTGGAGCGCTACCTGCAATTGTGCGCGGAAAGCAATATTCAGGTTTGTGTTCCCTCCAATCCGGCGCAGATGTTTCACATGCTGCGGCGGCAGATGTTGCGTCCGTACCGCAAGCCGTTGATCGTCATGACGCCAAAAAGCCTGCTGCGCCACCGGCAGTCGGTGTCCGCCCTGGATGATCTGGCCACCGGCTCGTTTCAGTCCATCATCGGCGAAACCGACGACCTGGACGCAAAGCAGGTGAAGCGTGTGGTTTTCTGCACGGGCAAGGTCTATTACGACTTGTACAAAGGCCGTCAGGATCGCGAGATCGACGATGTCGCCCTGATCCGGATCGAGCAGCTTTATCCTTTCCCTCAAGAAGGTTATGCTGCTGTTTTAAAGAAATACTCCAATGCCCGCGATATCGTGTGGTGTCAGGAGGAGCCGGAGAATCAGGGCGCGTGGTACCAGATCAAGCACCGCCTCCAGATTCCGCTGAAGAAGCAGCAGCGCCTGCTTCACGCCACGCGGCCCGGGGCGGCGTCCACGGCGGCGGGTTACTACAAGCTTCATGTACAGCAGCAGGAAGATGTGGTGGAGCGCGGTCTGACGGCTGGTAAAGAGCTGAAAGGCGTTTAGGTCGCGGTACCCTTCCGAATGGGAGCCCGTCCGGCGTGCCGCCCGGGCGGGCGTTTTTCAAAGCGGTTTCGATTCTAATCAAGCATTGGGAAGCGAACATGAGCATAGAAGTCAAAGTTCCTGCTTTGCCGGAATCCGTGAGCGAAGCCACTGTCGCCGCCTGGCACAAGAAGCCGGGAGAGCGGGTAGCGCGTGACGAGAACGTGGTCGACCTGGAAACCGACAAGGTCATGCTCGAGGTTCCCGCAGTGACGGACGGAGTGCTCAAGGAAATCCTCAAGGGAGAAGGCGAAACCGTTGGCAGTGGCGACATAATCGCGATTCTGGTGGAAGGCGACGGGGCCGGCGCGCAGAGCGAGGCACAAGTCCGGGAGACGTCGGCGCAAAATGGGGCGGATGAGGCGAAATCCGAACCGGCGGTCGAAACGTCCGAGGCCGATGCGCAGGCGGCTCAGCCGTTGAGCCCGGCTGTGCGCCGGCTGGTTGCCGATTACTCGCTGGATGCAACCGAGATTCCGGCCAGCGGCAAGGATGGTCGTTTACTGAAATCCGACGTCGTTGATTACATAGAGAACAAGGGGGAAGCACCGGAGCGGGCTCCCGCACAAAAACCGCAAGAGGAGCAGCGTGGGGAAGCACGGCCTGCCACCACGCCAGCCACGCAAGTGGACGAGGGGCTGCCGGTTGGTGAGCGTGTGGAAGAGCGCGTCCCGATGACGCGGATTCGTGCGCGCATTGCCGAACGCCTGGTGCAAGCACAGCAGACCGCGGCGATCCTGACCACGTTCAACGAGGTGGATCTGTTTGCCGTGACGCAGTTGCGCGAGCAGTACAAGGAGCGCTTCGAGAAGGAAAACGGCATTCGCCTCGGCTTCATGTCTTTTTTCGTGAAGGCATCGGTAGAGGCGCTCAAGCGTTTCCCCATCGTCAATGCCTCCATCGACGACAGGGACATCATCTACCACGGCTATTACGATATCGGTATCGCCGTCTCGTCTCCGCGTGGCCTGGTGGTTCCGATCGTGCGCGATGCCGACCAGCTCAGCTTTGCCGGGATCGAACAGAAAATTCGCGAGTTCGGCAACAAATCCCGTGACAACAAGCTGACCATGGAGGAGCTTCAGGGCGGTACTTTCAGTATCACCAACGGTGGCATCTTCGGGTCGATGCTCTCCACGCCCATTCTGAATCCACCGCAGAGCGCGATTCTGGGCATGCACAATATCGTCAAGCGTCCGGTCGTGATCGGCGACGAGATCAAGGTACGCCCGGTCATGTATCTGGCGCTTTCCTATGATCATCGCATCGTCGACGGGCGGGATGCGGTGAGTTTCCTGCGTACGGTCAAGGAACTACTGGAAGATCCTGCGCGAATACTTCTGCAGGTATGAGAGGCTGAGACAGACGTAAAACCGATATAAAAACCAAGGGGCAGTCATGAGCAAGGCGTATGATGTAGTGGTCATCGGCGGTGGACCGGCGGGGTATGTGGCCGCGATTCGGGCGGCGCAACTCGGATTGAATGTGGCCTGCGTGGACGCATGGGTCAATCAGGATGGCAAGCCGGCGCTGGGTGGCACCTGCCTGAATATCGGCTGCATCCCCTCCAAGGCATTGCTGGAGTCGTCGGAGATTTATCATCGGGCGCAGCAGGAGTATGCCGCTCACGGGCTCAGGATTGAAAAGCTCAGCTTCGACGTGGGCCAGATGCAAAAGCGCAAGGGCGATATCACGCGCTCGCTCACCGATGGCATCGCCATGCTGTTTCGGTCGAACAAGATCGACTGGATCCAGGGGCGAGGCTGCGTCCTCGGCACCGGCAAAGTGCGTGTCTCCCCGCTCAGCGGTGACGATGACTACACCCTGGAATGCGACGACATCATCATTGCCAGTGGTTCCGAGCCGGTATCGCTCGGCATCGCGCCGTTCGACGGCGATCGGATCGTCGATTCCGAAGGTGCGCTGGCCTTC
This sequence comes from uncultured Salinisphaerales bacterium, assembly GCA_964646895.1. Taxonomy (GTDB): domain Bacteria; phylum Pseudomonadota; class Gammaproteobacteria; order Nevskiales; family CAZYIP01; genus CAZYIP01. The sequence continues at coordinate 8,560 of CAZYIP010000082.1, forward strand.
GACGCGGTACCCAGGCGGCTTGGGATCATCGGCGCAGGCTATATCGGTGTGGAACTCGGCAGCGTATGGTCGCGGCTGGGCGCAGAAACGGTTTTGCTGGAGGCGCAGGAGGAGTTTCTGACGATTGCGGACCGGCAGATCGCCAAGGAAGCCCTGCGGCAGTTTCGCAAGCAGGGACTCGACATCCGGCTGGGGGCGCGGGTACTGAGCGCCAAAGCGCTGAAACGCGGAGTCAAGGTCGAATATTCCGTCGGGGAAGAGAAGAAGACAGAAACGTTCGATCGCCTGATCGTATCGGTCGGGCGCCGGCCATGCACCGAGGGGCTGTTTTCCAACGACTCCGGCCTCGCGCTGGATGACAAGCGTTTCATCAACGTCAATGACCGGTACCGTACCAACCTGCCGCGGGTGTACGCAGTGGGTGATGTGATCGGCGGCCCCATGCTGGCGCACAAGGGTTCGGAGGAAGGCGCGGCTGTGGCGGAGATCATCAGCGGCGGGTCCGGTCACGTGAATTACGAGACCGTGCCTTCGGTCGTTTATACCTCGCCAGAACTGGCGTGGGTTGGTTTGTCCGAGGAACAGGTCAAGGCGCGCGGCATCGAATACCGTGTCGGCACGTTTCCGTTCAGCGCCAATGGCCGCGCAAAGGCCCTGGGGCAGGCGACGGGCCAGGTCAAGATCATCGCCGACGCCAGGACCGATCGTATCCTGGGCGTGCATATGATCGGGCCGTATGTTTCCGAACTGATCGCGGAAATGGTGGTGGCGATGGAGTACGGCGCCAGCAGCGAGGACATTGCGCGCACCATGCATGCCCATCCGACGCTGAGCGAATCCGTGCACGAGGCGGCATTGTCCGTCGACGGGCGCGCGATCCATGCGCTGAACAGAAGAAAATAGCGGCTGGCGCGTGAATTCTGTTCGTTCAACTCCTAATCTGAAAGAATGTACTGAATCCAAGAGGAAGCATTTATGCGACTGACCCAAGCATTTCTCGTTATTGTGCTGGTGAGCGCCGCCGTGCCGGCAATGGCGGGTACCCTGGACGCCAACATCAGCAGTGATAGCGTGCGGGGCACCTATAGCCAGGCGCTCAAGGGCTACGATCGCTACGGAACGCCATACTGGGACGCCGGCCTGCTCTATTCAGACGATTCCGATGCGTGGATAGGACATCTGGGCCTGCAGGTGGTCGGTGATACCGCCGCCCGCAACGCGTCCATACGCGCCGGGCTGGGCGGGCGCCTGTATTTCGTGAACTCCGATCCGGGTGACGGAGCGGCGCTGGGGCTCGGTGGCAACGTGACGCTGAGCGTGCCGCAATACAACCGTATCGCCTTGCGCGGTCATGCGTATTTTGCGCCCAACATCGTTGCCTTCCACGATCTCGATCAGTTCTTCGAATACGGAGTCGCCCTGCAGTACCAGCTTCTCAAGGAGAACTATGTGTATGTCGGCTATCGCCAGATACGCGTGGATACCTCACACCATGGCCATCAAACGCTGGATACAGGCATTCTGGTGGGCCTGCGACTCCGCTTTTGATTGATGGCTTGCCTTTGAACGGGTCGGGAACGGAATCGTATGGCGGGACACAGTAAATGGGCGAATATCCAGTTTCGCAAGGGAGCCCAGGACAAGAAGCGCGGGAAGCTGTTCACCAAGCTGATTCGTGAGATCACCACCGCCGCCCGCATGGGCGGCGGTGATCCCGATGCCAATCCGCGCCTGCGCCTGGCGATCGACAAGGCGCTGTCCAATAACATGCCCAAGGATAATATCGAACGGGCAATAAAACGGGGCAGCGGCAATCTCGACGATGCCCAGTACGAAGAGGTGCGCTACGAAGGCTATGGTGTCAAGGGTGTCGCGGTACTGGTCGAGTGCCTGACCGACAATCGCAACCGAACGGTTGCGGAAGTCCGCCATGCGTTCAGCAAGTTTGGCGGCAATCTCGGCGAAAGCGGTTCGGTTGCCTACCTGTTCAGCCACCAGGGTGTACTGAGCTTTGGTCCGGGCAGTGACGAGGATCGCATCCTGGAGACCGCCATCGAAGCCGGCGCCGAGGACGTGCAGACTTTCGACGACCTGTCAATCGAAGTGCTGACCACGCCGGAAGAATATCGCGCGGTACGGGAGGCCCTGGTCGATGCCGGTCTGCCGCCGGACGACGCCGACGTGGTCATGCGCCCGTCAGTCACCGTGCCGCTGGAGGTGGACGCGGCCGTGACCACGCTCAGGATGCTGGAGATGCTGGAAGACCTGGACGATGTGCAGCGCGTCTATTCGAATGCAGAGATTCCGGAGGGGGCATATCAACAGTTGTGAAGGAAGCGTCGACTGATGGCGGCCGTGATGGCCACCACGTGCCGGCGCGTCATCGGGGTGGATCCGGGCTCCGTGATCACCGGCTACGGGATCATTGATTTCGACGGCTCGCGCTGCGTGCATGTGGACAGCGGCTGCCTGCGGCTGCCGGGCACGGATTTGCCGCAGCGCCTGCGCGTGATTTTCGAGGGGCTCGGTGCGCTGATCGAAACGCATGCACCACAGGAAATGGCAATCGAGCAGGTTTTTGTAAGCCGCAACCCGGCCAGCGCCATCAAGCTCGGGCAGGCGCGTGGCGCCGCCATTTGCGCTGCCGCCGCGCGCGAACTGACGGTGGCGGAATACGCCGCCGCCGAAATCAAACAGGCAATCGTCGGGCGCGGTCGTGCCGACAAGGTTCAGGTGCAGCACATGGTGGCGGCATTGCTGGCTCTGCGTCGTCCGCTGCAGGCGGATGCGGCCGACGCGCTGGCGGTCGCGCTCACTCACGCGCACATGGCGGAGACGCTCCGGCGCTCCGGTGTCGACCTGCGCAGGCGCCGCCGATGATCGGGCGTCTGCGTGGCACGCTGATTTCCAAGCAACCCCCGACTCTCGTGATCGACGTAGGCGGCGTGGGTTATGAGCTGGAAGCTCCCATGTCCACCTACTACACGCTGCCGGCCGTTGGCGAGCCGATTACGCTGCTGACGCATCTCGCCGTCCGTGACGATGCGCATCAGCTGTTCGGTTTTGCATCGGAAGCCGAGCGTCGGCTGTTTCGCGACCTGATCAAGGTGACGGGGGTCGGCGCACGCCTGGCGCTGATGGTTCTCTCGGGCATTTCCGTCAACGACTTTATCGCGACCGTACAGCAGGGAGACGACAAGCGCTTGACCCGACTTCCCGGCGTAGGCAAGAAAACCGCGGCGCGGCTGGTGGTCGAGATGCGCGATCGCATTGGCCTGCCGTCCCGGACGGATGCAGCGTTTACGGCTCCACCGATTGCCGATGCCGATCCCGACCCGGAAACGGAGGCCTTTTCGGCTCTGGTCGCGTTGGGGTATCGACCGGCCGAGGCCACGCGGTTGTTGCGCAAGGTGGCGTCCGCGGGTTTGAATAGCGAGGAACTCATACGGCTGGCGCTTCAGGCCGCCGTCAATAAGTAGCGGGCTTCCCGGGGAGTGGTTGGCGGCGATGAACGAAGGGCAACGCGTGATTTCTCCGGACAAGGGCGACGCCGATGAGGTGGTCGACCGCGCGATCCGCCCGCGCCGCCTGAAGGAATACATCGGGCAGGCACCGGTGCGCGAGCAGATGGGCATCTTCATTGACGCGGCACGCAAGCGGCGTGATGCGCTGGATCATGTCCTCATCTTTGGGCCTCCGGGGCTGGGCAAAACCACTCTCGCCCATATCATTGCCAACGAGATGGGCGTCAACCTGCGTCAGACTTCGGGCCCGGTGCTGGAACGAGCCGGCGACCTGGCCGCGCTGCTGACCAACCTGGAGCCGAACGACGTCCTGTTCATCGACGAAATCCACCGCCTCAGCCCGGTTGTCGAGGAGGTGCTGTATCCGGCCATGGAGGACTATCAACTCGACATCATGATTGGCGAGGGCCCGGCCGCGCGCTCGATCAAACTGGATTTGCCCGCCTTTACGCTGGTTGGCGCCACGACCCGCGCCGGCGCACTTACTTCTCCGTTGCGTGACCGTTTCGGCATCGTGCAGCGGCTCGAGTTCTACAGCCCCGAGGAACTTGGCCTGATCGTACGCCGGGCCGCCGAAATCCTCAGTTTGCCGATTACGGCCGAGGGTACCCGCGAGATCGCTTGCCGGTCGCGCGGTACGCCCCGCGTCGCCAACCGCTTGCTGCGACGGGTGCGCGACTACGCCGAAGTGCGCGGCAACGGTGAAGTCGGTGGTCCTGTCGCGCGTGAGGCGATGGACCTGCTCGACGTGGACGCAAACGGTTTCGATGTAATGGATCGCAAGCTGCTGCTGGCCCTGGTGGAAAATTTCGATGGCGGCCCGACCGGCGTAGAGAGCCTGGCCGCGGCCATCAGCGAGTCGCGCGACACCATCGAGGATGTGCTCGAGCCCTACCTCATCCAGCAGGGCTTCATGATGCGCACGCCGCGCGGACGCGTCGCCACGCGCAAAGCCTACCTGCATTTCGGTTTATCGATGCCGGCTGCGCGCCGGGCAGCGAGCGCCGACCTGTTTGGCGAAGGCGCGGACGAAGCGGGCATCGGGACCTGAACCAGGGACAGACATTACCGGTGCTTGCCTTTATAATTCCGTGCGCCTGCAGTGCGGTAGCGCGGAATCAGTGATACCCATGCCGGAACCGACCTTTACCTGGCCTGTACGTGTCTATTACGAAGACACCGATGCCGCCGGCATCGTGTACCATGCCGCTTATCTCAAGTTTTTCGAGCGCGCGCGAACGGAATGGTTGCGCCACCTGGGCCTCGACCAGGCCCGGCTGCGGCAGGAACAGGGCCTGGTGTTCGCGCTTGCCTCGGCCCAGGTCCGCTGGCTGCATCCGGCGCGGCTGGATGATCTGCTGCGGGTGTCAGCCGAAGTGTACAGCTGTGGTAAGGTTTCGATCGAATTCGACCAGCGTGCTGTCAGAGCAGATACGGGACTGGTCCTGGCAGAGGCGAGAACCCGTGTGGGATGTATCGACGCAAAGACAATGAAACCGCGCCGGCTCCCAGCGGATATTTTGGCGGAGATGGTACATGACGGCTGATCTTTCCGTGGTTAACCTCGTTTTGCAGGCGAGCTTGCTGGTCAAGCTGGTACTGGTGCTTCTGGTATTTGCCTCGATTGCATCCTGGGCCGTGATTCTGAAGAAAAACCGCCTGCTCAAGAAACGCGACGCGGAAGCCGATCGCTTCGAGGAGCACTTCTGGACCGGGGGCAATCCGGACGGTATCTATCGGGCGATCGCGCAGCAGGGGCGCGGCGACGGCGGCCTCGAAAGCCTGTTTCGTTCGGGCTACGAAGAATTTGCCCGCCGCCGGGAGCGCGGGCACCGGGTGCCGGAAGAAGTCATCGCCTCGGCGCAGCGCAGCATGCGGATTACCAGCCGCCGTGAAGTGGACCGTCTGGAGCAAGGGTTGTCGCTGCTGGCGACGGTCGGTTCCACCAGCCCTTATGTCGGCCTCTTCGGCACCGTGTGGGGCATCATGAGCGCGTTCATCGCCCTGGGCGACGTTCGTCAGGCCACCATGGCCATGGTCGCGCCCGGCATCGCCGAGGCGTTGATCGCTACCGCCATGGGTCTGGTGGCGGCGATACCCGCCGTCGTGGCCTACAATTTTCTGACCAACCGCGTGGATCGCCTGGAAAATCGCTACGAAGCGTTCATGGAAGAGCTGACCGGGATCATGGAACGCATCCTCCAGCGCGACAGCCTGCGCATGGGAGACTGAGCGATGCGCAGGTCGGCGCGCCACCGGCGCCTGAATTCCGACATCAATGTGGTACCTTACATTGATGTGATGCTGGTGTTGCTCATTATCTTCATGGTGACCGCACCGCTCATTACCGCCGGCGTCGAAGTCACTCCACCACAGGCCGCGGCCAATCCGCTGGATGCTTCCGACGATGAGCCACTGGTGCTGACCGTGGACGCCGAGGGCAAACTTTACCTGGATGTCGGAGACCATACCGATCAGGCTCTGGACCCGGAGACTGTCGTGCTGAAGGCGCGCGCGGTTCTGACTCGCAAGCCGCAAACGCCCGTTGTGGTCAGAGGGGACGGAAAGGCTTCTTACGGCCAGGTCGTCAGCGCCATGGTGCTGTTGCAAAAGGCTGGCGCGGACAAGGTTGGCCTCGTCACCGAACCGCCTCCGGGCAAAAATTCCTGATACGAAGGTATGTGGCGAAAATTGCACGACAATTTCGGTGCAATCGTACTCTCGGTAGCAATCCACTTGCTGGTGCTGCTGGCGCTGGTGGCTGGTTACCGTTATGCGGACGTGTCCCTGACCGGCCAGAGCAAATCGCAGAAAAGTGACACCATTGATGCCGTCGTGGTGGATCCGAAGGCATTGCAGCAGGAAATACAGTCGCAAAACGCGGCCGAAAAAGCCCGCCAGGAGAAGATAAGAGAAGCGCAGGAACGTGCCGCGCAAGCGAAGCAGGCCGCGGAGGCCGCGGAGCAAAAGCGCCTGGAAGAGCAAAGACAGATGCACCAGGAGCAGGCGCAGCGACTGAAGAACCGGCAGGAAGCCGAGAAACAGCAGCAGGCCGCGGAGCAGGCGGCGCGCGAGGCGGCCGAAAAAGCCGAACAGTCACGACAGCAGTTGCAGGCGTTGCAGGAGCAGCGCGAAGCGGCGGCGAAGCAACTGGAGGAGCTGCAGAAACAGGCAGAGGCGTTGGCACGCCAGCAGGCCGAGGCAAAACAGAAGGCCGAAGCGGAGGCCAAACGCAAGGCGGAGGCGGAAGCAAAACGGCAAGCCGAAGCCAGGCAGAAGGCGGCCGCGGAAGCTGAAGCCAAACGCAAGGCTGCTGCGGAGGCCGAAGCCAAGCGCAAGGCCGAGGCGGAGGCGGCAGCGGAGGCAAAGCGAAAAGCCGAGGCGGAGGCCAGGCGCAAGGCGGCAGCAGAGGCTGAAGCCAAGCGCAAGG
>CAZYIP010000083.1:0-15503 GCA_964646895.1 uncultured Salinisphaerales bacterium
GCACCACGACACCGCCTGACGACGGGGGGGACGGCATTACCTCATCCCTGAGCGGTGTTGCTCAGAAAGGCCCCTTTCAACCGGGCGGCACGGTGACCGCCATACAACTGAACCGCGACGGCACCCGTAGCGACAATCGCATTAACGACACAATACGCGGTAACGGTGCCTACACATTCGACGAACTGACCTGGCGCGGTCCAACCGAAATCGAGGCAAGGGGATCCTTCTTCAACGAGGCAACCGGGCGTTTTTCCGGCAGCCAGCAGATCACCCTGCGAGCGTTCGCCGATTCCGCTCAGGTCAGCGATGCCAACGTCAACCTGCTCACTGACCTCACTGCAGCGCGTACCGCACACCTGATGGGCGCGGGCCGGGATTTCGCCGACGCCAGGACGCAAGCGCAGGGCGAACTCGGCAAGGTAATGGATATCAGTTCGGCGCCGCAGGCACTGAATCTGCTGAACGCCTCCGCCACGGACCACGAAAAAGACAGCGCCAATCTGTTGCTGTTCTCGGCCGCGCTACTGAGCGCCGGCATCGACCAGCCCGGCATCGACATGCTCGCCGCTGACTTTGCCGATGATGGCATGATCAATGGCGACGGCGCGGACACATTCTCCGCCATTCAGAAAGCCGCGCGCGCACGCCGGTACCCCTACCTGCTCGAAGCCGCCCGCACCTATCTGGGAGATCAGTACGGTGTAACGCCACCGGTCAATGCCGACGGCAAGCCGCCACGCTGGGCGGCGCGGGATGCCAACAAGTGGTTTCTCTACGCTGGCGGCGCGGACTATGGCCATGGTTCAAACTTTGTTTCCGCGTACATGGTGGAAGCGACGAATGGTCTGCCAAAACCCGCGACAGCCGGTGACGCGCCTTGTCCGGATCGTTCACCCGGTGACAATAACTGCTTCACCGTACCGGGTAATTTTCCGTTTACCGGCGCACTGGATCCAACGGGCTCCTTCCTCTACCTGGTCACTCCGAACAATAACGACCAGAACGAGATCAACGCTTATGCCGTCGACGCCTCCAGCGGAGCATTGTCGAAAATAGCGGGCGATGACTGCTACTCTCCGCTGTACGCGGGAACCTGCCCCACGGGTAGAGCGGTCGGCGGCCCGCAGACCATCGCCATGAGCCCGGATGGCAAGTTCGTCTACGTCGCCAATTTACGCGATCCCGGGTATGGGGAAACCGCGACTCTATCCGCCTATCGTATCGACCGTGACAGCGGCAGGCTGCAGCCGGTCGGCGGCGGCAACTGCACCAACTCCAGCGCGCTGCCGAATTGCTTTCTCGTGCCGCAGTCGTCAATCATGGTCACGATCGATCCGAGTGGACGGTTTCTCTACACGGGTACGGCCGGCGCGGACGTCGTGGCCGTCTACGCCATCGATCCGGACAGTGGACAGTTGAGCCCGGCGTCGGGCAAAGGTGCCGTAGCCTGCCAAGGGCCGGATCCGGACATCGACTACCATAACTGCTATCCGGTAGGAGGCTCTCCCACATCCATTGCCTTCTCGCCAGGTGGCGAATTTATCTACATTGGCGACGACAGCAAAGACCAGATCCACGCGTATCGGATCGATCAGGCCACCGGCGCACTCTCGCCGATCACGACCGGCGCCGGGGGAACGTGTTCCGGAACCCCATCGCAGGATAACTGCTTCGCCGCATTGCACCCCGTGACATTGACTATCGGCTCGGGAGGACGTTTTCTCTACGGCATCAGCATGCCTCCCACATTCAACGACCGGGCTTACATTTTTCGATATGGCATCGACGGGGCCACCGGCGCGCTGACGCCCGCGGCATGGGAGCCATGCGGGAGAGACAGTCTCCTTCGCAATTGCGTCCAGACAGACATCGCTTCGTTCCCATTGATCGGGCTGAGTCCCGACAGCGCTTACGTCTACGCGACCGACATGAATGCCGGGACCCTGTCAGTCTTTCGTATAGACGGAGATAACGATCGTCCCACCCAAGTCGACGGGTCGCCATTCGATGTCGGCGGAAACCTGTGGTTCATGGCAATCCGCCCCTGAGCCGGATTGCCCACGCACCGATCCGCAAGGTCCTGCAGTGACTGGCTTTCGCGCCTGATGAAAGCGGGCTCCGTGGCAGGCGCCCGGACCAAAGGCGCCAGGGCCCGTTCAAACTCGAAGAAATTCTCTTCCGTCAATTCCCCAAGTCCGTTTCAGCCCGGTGGCACGATACTCGCTTCAACAATTGCTACCCTGCCAGTAACAATCCCAATGAGATCGCCTTCCACCCGAGTGGCAATTTCGTTTACGTCAGCCATGTCGCCGCTGACTCGATCTATGCCTACCGTATCGATCCGGACACGGGTGCGCCGTCGCTGATCTCGACCGGCGACAACGGCACCTGCGAGGACGCCTCCCAGGATTACTGCTTCGCCATTGCCGGGCCTGCGCGAGGTATTGCGATCGACCCCGGCGGACACCACCTCTATGGGGTTTCGTCCGATATCTACGCCAGATACTCCCATATGTCGCGATACCGCATCGACGAGGCAACCGGCAAGCTGACACCAGCCTCGTGGGACATCTGCGAAGACAGACGATCTACTGGCGGCGACAAGCCGAATTGCATCGCGGTCGGGAAGCGCGCGAATTCGATTGCCATAGCCCCGGACGGCAACTTCGTCTACGTCGGCGACGCCGACAACGATAACGTCCACGTCTACAGCGTTGGCAACGGCACTGGCAGACCAGCAGAAACAGCAGGCTCGCCTTTCGCGGTCGGGGGGAGCATCGACTTTGTCGTCATCGGGCCCTGAAGGGCACCGAGCAGGCGGTCTATGGCATGATCATGCATGCACGATCCGGTGCGATGAGGAAACAATGCCGGGGGGAGTCATTTCCATGTTGAGCAACAAAGTGTATCCGTGGCTCGCATCGCTGATGTTGGCGCTGTCGGGCGGCCTTGCCCACGCTGCCGCCGTTGTTGCCGACGCCAGCGGTGAGGACGAAAACGGACAGCGCTACACGATGACCATCGAAGCCCGCAACGCGCAAACCGCGCGCATCCGGTTTCCGGAAAAGGACAGTTTCGGTTACATGCTGCTGCGCAACGGCAAGGGTTACATGGTTATTGAAAACGACGGGGACCGGCGTGCCATCGACATGGCCAGCTTCGCCGCGTTGTTCAACGGCGACGGCAACACGTCCGCAAACGGCGTCGATGCCGTGGCCGATATCATCGAGGCGCGGCCCAGCGGACGCAGCGAAACCGTCGCCGGCGTCAAAGGCAAGGTGTACAAAGTCACCTGGCGCGACGGCGACGGCAAAACGCACAATGACGATATGGTGCTCAGCAGCGACTCCCGGGTGCGGCTGGTCACACAGGCCTGGGTTTCGCTCATGAGCGCGATGACGGGCAAGGAGCGGCAGCAAAAATGGCCGCTGACGGCCCTTCTGGAGCGGGAGAACGCAGGCATCCTGCGCTTTGGCACGAATTACCGGGTACAGAAGCTGAGCATCCACGACCTGCCCGACCAGCATTTCGCGCTGCCGGACAATACGCAGGCATCGCCGTTTGCGGCGGCGGCCGCCGCACAGGCGCAGGAATCACAGCAGGCGAAGGAAGACAGCGACGGTGGCGTTTTCGGCAAGCTGTTCAAGCGCAAGGCGGAGCGCACACAGGACAAGACGGAAAACCGCGTTGACCAAAAGGTCGACGAAAAAACGGACAAGCTCGTCGACAAGGCGCTGGACAAGCTGTTCGACTGGTAAGCCTACTCGATGGCAACCGCGGCCGGCCACAGCTCCTGGTCGGTCGCATCGAACTCCTTCCACAGCTCGCCGAAGCTGCGCCCGTTGCCGGGATGGCGGCGCTCGCCGGCCAGATCCGCCAGCGGACGCAATACGAACGCGTAGTGCAGGATCTCCTCGCGCGGCACGTGCACGCCGTGATCGTATACGATCCGGTCGCCATACAGCAGCAGATCGAGGTCCAGCGCACGCGGTGCGAAGCGCCGGCCACCGCGACGACGGCCGCACTGCGTCTCGATCCCGTGCAACAGGTCGTTGACCGCGTACGGTGTTTCGTCGGTTTCGAAGGCAGCCACCAGATTAAGGAAATTCTCGCCATCGAAGCCGACGGCGCGGCTTTCGTAGACCGGCGATGTGCGCACGCGGCCGACATGCGCACGCAGCAGCGCCAGCCCCTGGTTGATGTGGCGCTCGGGGTCGATGTTGCTGCCGATGCTGACGAAAGCGTCAGGCATAGTCCGCAGGCGTCCGCTCGATGACGACACCAACGCCGTTGGCTCCGCGCACGGCGCCCGTCTTGTTGACCGTCAGCCGCAACCACGGGACCGCGAACTCGGTGATCACGATTCGCGCCACCTGCTCGGCCAGGGTTTCGACCAGTTGAAAGCGGCTGTCGGACACGAACGCGGTGACACGCTTGGCCACTGCCTTGTAGTTGATCGTATGGTCGATGCTGTCCGATTCCGCCGCCTTGCGGATATTCGCGCCCATTTCCATGTCGATACACAGGGTCTGGCGGATGCGGCGCTCCCAGTCGTAGATCCCGATGACGGTGTCGATACGCAGATCGTGCAGAAAAATGATATCCCGGTTCGTTGTTTCTGTCGGCAATGTATTCTCCTATGCGCCCGGCGGCGAAAGTTCCTCCAGCGACCAGCGCGGGCGGGCGCTGATTTCGAGTGGCGCACGGTGCCCGTCAGCCAGCCGCAGGCTGCCGACATGGGCGATCATGGCGCCATTGTCGGTACAAAACTCGGCCCGGGGGAAATACACCTTGCCGCCGATCTTCGACATCAGCGAGGCAAGCGCGGCGCGCAGGCGGCGATTGGCGCCGACGCCGCCCGCCACCACCAGCCGCGGCACAGCGGTCTGCTTCAGCGCGCGCCGGCATTTGATCACCAGTGTATCCACTACCGCCTCCTCGAATCCACGCGCCAGATCGGCGCGAGTGCGCGGATCATCCCCGCTGCTCGCAAGCGCGTGGCGGACGGCGGTCTTGAGCCCGCTGAAGCTGAAATCCAGGCCGGGCCGATCGGTCATGGGACGCGGAAGCCGGAACGCTTCCACATCGCCCTCCTCCGCCAGGCGCGCCAGCGCGGGGCCGCCAGGGTAATCCAGGCCGAGCAGTTTCGCCGACTTGTCGAAAGCCTCGCCCACCGCATCGTCCAGCGTATCGCCGAGAATGCGGTAGCGGCCGATGCCCGCGACTTCGACCAGCAGCGTGTGGCCCCCGGAAACCAGCAGGGCCACGAACGGAAACTCCGGCGACTCGGCCTCCAGCAAGGGGGCCAGCAGATGGCCTTCCATATGATGTACCGGCACCGCCGGCACATCCAGGCTCGTCGCGAGGCCACAGGCTGTGGCGGCACCCACCAGCAAGGCGCCGATCAGCCCGGGGCCGGCGGTGTAAGCCACACCCGCGAGGTCGGTGAACGCCAGATCAGCATCGGCCATGACCGCGCGTATCAGCGGCGTGAGCCGGCGCACATGGTCGCGGGATGCCAGCTCCGGCACCACGCCGCCGTAATCGGCGTGCAGCGCCACCTGGCTGTGCAGACGATGCGCAAGCAACCCCGCGCCGGCGTCGAACAGCGCCACGCCGGTCTCGTCGCAGGAGGTTTCGATACCGAGTACGGGCCGCATAGGCTATAGTTACCGCGAAGTGCCGGATGGTGGAAATCCCGTTGCATTTTCCCACAGATGCGGTTATTATTCTCGCCCTTTACTCGCGGGCAACCGACGCACGGTTGTGCGCGCCACATTGGCCCATTTTCGGAGACTGATGCTTAATGCCTAGCGTACGCGTGAAAGAAAACGAACCGTTTGAAGTGGCGTTGCGCCGTTTCAAGCGCACTTGCGAGAAAGCCGGCGTTCTCACCGATATCCGTCGTCGCGAATTCTTCGAGAAGCCGAGCCAGGAACGCAAGCGCAAGGAAGCGGCTGCCGAAAAGCGTCACCTGAAGCGCCGCGCACGCGAGCAGGCACGTTACAGTCGCCCCTACTGAGAACCCACACCACCTCCACCACGGCAGTCCCCCCGCGCATGCCTCTGCAAGAACGCATCCGGAACGACATGAAAACCGCCATGCGCGAAAAGGACAAGGCGCGGCTGGCGACAATCCGCCTGCTGATGGCAGCGATCAAGCAGCGCGAGGTGGACGAACGTATCGAACTCGATGACGGCGGGGTCATCGGTGTCATCGAGAAGATGGTCAAGCAACGGCGCGAGTCGGTCGAACAGTATCGCAATGCCGGCCGCGCCGAACTGGCGGATCAGGAACAATTCGAGATCGGGATACTGGCCGACTACCTGCCGCCCGCGCTCGACGAGGCCGAACTCGACCGGCTCATCGGCGAAGCGATCACGGCCACCGGCGCCGCCAGCATGCGCGACATGGGCCGCGTCATGAGCACGCTGCGATCCCGGGTTCAGGGGCGTGCGGACATGGCCGACGTCAGTCGCCGGGTAAAGGCACGGCTGAGCGCGTGACGGTCGCATCCCCGGTCGGTCCGGGGCCGCTCGTCTGCAAACGGGCCGTCATCGTGGGGGCGGCTTGCGCTGCTTCCGCGAAAGCGCGCCTGGTGGGAAGCCGCCAGACGGACTAGCATAGCGCAATGCGCCATTCGTAGAGGTGTGGCTCTCATAGAGGTATGGCTCGCCGGATTCCGCAGCACTTCATCGACGATCTGCTCAACCGCGTGGACATCGTCGCCCTCCTCGAGACACGCATCCAGCTGCGCAGGGCGGGACGCGAGTACACGGCGTTGTGCCCTTTTCACGAGGAAAAGACGCCCTCGTTCACGGTGTCACCGAGCAAGCAGTTCTACCACTGCTTCGGCTGCGGTGCACACGGCAGCGCGCTGCGCTTCCTGATGGACTACGATCGTGTCGGGTTCCTCGATGCGATCGCGGAACTGGCGAACATCGCCGGCGTGGAAATCCCGCGCGAATTTGTCCCGGACGGCCAGGCCCGTGACCAGGGCGACCAGTTCGAGACGCTGCAACGCGCGGCGGCTTTTTTCGTCGACAACCTGCGGCGCAACCCGCAGGCACGGGCCTACGTCGAGAAACGCGGCCTCAACGAAGCGGCAATCAACGATTTCATGCTCGGCTATGCGCCGGCCGGCTGGCGCGGACTGCTGGACCACCTGGGCGACGAAAAGACGCTTGTCGAAGCCGGCCTGGCAGTTCGTCGCGACGACGGTCGCTGTTACGACCGTTTTCGCAACCGGCTGATGTTTCCCATCCGCGATACACGCGGGCGCATCATTGCCTTCGGCGGCCGGCTGCTGCCGAACGATGACTCGGGCGCAAAGTACCTCAACTCGCCCGAAACCGCCCTGTTTCACAAGGGTCGCCATCTGTACGGGCTGTACGAGGCACGACAGGCGCAGCGCGAATTACCCAGCGTACTGGTGGTCGAAGGTTACATGGACGTGGTGGCCCTCGCCCAGCACGGCCTGCATGGCGTGGTCGCGACGCTGGGCACGGCGACAACCGAAGAACATCTGGATTTGCTCTTCCGTTTTACGCCAGAGGTGCTATTCTGCTTTGATGGCGATGATGCAGGTGCGCGCGCCGCGTGGCGTGCGCTCGAGCGCACGCTGCCTGCACTCAGGGACGGGCGCGAGGTGCGCTTCCTGTTCATGCCACGGGGGACTGATCCGGATACATTGGTGCGCGAGCAGGGAGCAGACGCATTCAAGCGTCTGCTTGGCGAGGCAAAACCGCTGTCGCGGTTTCTTCTCGACCACCTTGCAGCCCAGGTGGATACCGCCAGTGTAGACGGTCGCGCGCGCCTGCTGGAGCTGGCGCGCCCGCACGTGGCCAAACTGCGGCCGGGTGCCTTTCGAATACTGTTGCTGGACCAACTTGCCCGCGAAGTACGCTTGCAGCGCACCGACGTAGAGCGGGTAATGGAGATCGGGCGCGATCGTGCACGCGAGCCGCAACGACCGGCACCATCGCGGCCACCGCGCACGACGCCGGTGCGCCGCGCGTTGCAGATCCTGCTGGAAAAGCCTGCACTGGCCGCAACAGTGGGGGATCTGGACAGCATCCGTGACGCACCGGTGCCAGGGGTCGCATTGCTGGCCACAGTTGTTGATTTTTTAACCAGTCACCCCCATTACCATACTGGAGCGGTGATAGAGCACTGGCGAGATGAGGAGGCAGGCAAGTACCTGGCGAAACTCGCCAGCCAGCCGCTACCAATACCTGAAGAGGGCATGGAAACGGAATTACGCGACGCTCTGGCGCGAATCGCCGCTGGCGTGCGAAGGCAACGCGGGGAGGCCCTGCTGCAGAAGGCAGCACGCGAAGGGCTCGCCGCCGAGGAAAAGGACGAACTGAACGCCCTGCTGCGCCAGCGCTGACCATTTCCTTCGAAACAACTGGAAAAAACGTTGCTAATAGGCTAATACATAGTTTGTTTATGGTAAGTCGCGTGATTTGCTGATGATCCGGAAGGGCGGCGGCACGCCGACATCCAACCACCGAGATAGTTCTATAGACATGAGTGCAGAAAAGCAGTCTCAACTCAAGCTCCTCATCGCGCAGGGCAAGGAAAAGGGTTACCTGACCTACGCGGAGGTAAACGACCACCTGCCCGATGATATCGTCGATCCCGAGCAGATCGAAGATATCATCAACATGATCAACGACATGGGTATCGTGGTCCACGAGGAAGCGCCGGACGACGATAACCTGTTGCTGTCGGACGCGGCGGTCTCGGCGGATGTTGACGAGGACGCCGAGGAAGCGGCCGCCGCACTGGCTGCGGTGGATGCGGAATTCGGCCGCACTACCGATCCCGTGCGCATGTACATGCGCGAGATGGGCAGCGTCGAACTCCTCGACCGCCAGGGCGAGATCAAGATTGCCAAGCGCATCGAGGAAGGCCTTTCCGAGGTGCTGTACGCGCTCGCGTTCTCGCCGGAAACCGTTGCCCTGCTGCTGGCCGACTACGCACGCTACGAGGGCGGCGAGATCAAGCTGACGGACATCATAAGCGGGTTCATCGACCCCGAGACGGGCGAGGAACTGCCGCCGGAAGAGGATGAGGCCGTCGAGGCGAGCGCCGAGGACGACGACGACATCAGCGACAGCGACGACGACGAAGCTGACGAGGATGACGACGACGAGGACGACGCCAGCGTACGCGACACCGGGCCCGACCCGGAGGACGCCGCGCGCCGCTTCGCCGAACTGGAAGAGCGCTACGAGGCGGTCATGCAGGCCCTGGCGAGCAACGGCAGCGGCGATCCGGAAACGGAAAGCCGGCGTACCGCCCTGGCCGACTACTTCATGATCTTCAAGCTGACGCCACGGCAGGTAATGGCCCTGACCGGACACCTGCGCGACATTATCGAGCGCATCCGCGAGAGCGAGCGGGCGATCATGGCGATCTGCGTGGTCGACGCCGGCATGGAGCGCAGGGATTTCATCCGCCAGTTCCCGCAGAATGCCACCAACGAGCAGTGGCTGGACAAGCTGATCCGGGCCAAGCGCAAGTACTCGTCCACCATCGCCGCCAACCGCGACGAACTGGTGCGCCTGCAGGCGCGCCTGCGCCAGATCGAGGAAGAAGCGCAGCTGACGATCACCGATGTCAAGGACATCAACCGGCGCATGTCGATCGGCGAAGCCAAGGCGCGGCGGGCGAAGAAGGAAATGGTGGAGGCCAACCTGCGCCTGGTGATTTCGATCGCCAAGAAGTACACCAACCGCGGACTGCAGTTCCTGGATCTGATCCAGGAGGGCAACATCGGCTTGATGAAGGCGGTGGACAAGTTCGAGTACCGGCGCGGCTACAAATTCTCCACCTATGCGACGTGGTGGATCCGGCAGGCGATCACCCGCTCGATCGCCGACCAGGCGCGCACCATCCGTATTCCGGTGCACATGATCGAGACCATCAACAAGCTCAACCGGATCTCGCGCCAGATGTTGCAGGAGATGGGCCGCGAGGCAACCCCGGAAGAGCTGTCGACGCGCATGGAAATGCCCGAGGAGAAGGTACGCAAGGTACTCAAGATCGCGAAGGAACCGATCTCGATGGAAACGCCCATCGGCGACGACGAAGACTCGCACCTGGGGGATTTCATCGAGGATGCGCAGGCAGTGGCGCCGGCGGATTCGGCCACCACCGAAAGCCTGCGCGAGGCGACCCACAACATCCTCGCGAGCCTGACGCCGCGCGAAGCCAAGGTGCTGCGCATGCGCTTCGGTATCGACATGAATACCGATCACACCCTGGAAGAAGTCGGCAAGCAGTTTGACGTGACGCGCGAGCGTATCCGCCAGATAGAGGCCAAGGCACTGCGCAAGCTGCGCCATCCGAGCCGGGCCCAGTACCTGAAGAGCTTCCTCGACGAAACCGGCTGAGAGGGTCTTCGCTCCCCGTCACTCTCGCGTTACGCGGGAGTGACGGGGAGACTCCTGCATCGCGGCTAAAGCCGCTCCCACAAAAACTCTCGATCGCCACGCACGCGTGCGAGCGGCCAAAGCCCGTCCTCGCAGCCAGGCCCTCTACACCGGAAATGCTGCGCAGGCGCCCTCCACCCGCAGGTGCACATCCGCGCCGGGTGCCGGCGCGGAAATGGACGACGTACGCAACCGCAGCGTCTGCTTCTCCAGGCTCACCGTCAGCAGCACGTGGCTGCCCCGAAACGAGCAATCGACCACGCGTGCCGGCGCACCGCAGCCATTGCTGCAGGAGCAGCACGCAATCTGCTCCGGACGCAGCATGATCGATGCCTTGCCCCCCTCGCGGGCATAGGCCGGATGCACCGGAAGCACCCCGAACGGCGTCGATACCGCACCCTGCTGAAAAGCGCCATCAAGAAAAATCGGCTGCCCGGTGAGGCGCGCGACGTTCGCGCTCGCCGGCTGCCAATAGATATTGTCCGGCGTGTCCATCTGCATGATTCTGCCCTGATGCATGACGGCCACTGCATCCGCCGCCGCGAACGCCTCCACCGGATCGTGGGTCACGAGTATCGCCGTCGCCCCCTCCCGGCGCAGCATGGCGATGACGTCCTCGCAGATGTGCCGCCGCAGGTCGAGATCCAGCGCGTTGAACGGCTCATCCAGCAGCACGACGGCCGGCTCGGGCGCCAGCGCGCGCGCCAGCGCCGCACGCTGCTGCTGCCCGCCGGAGAGTTCGTGCGGGAAGCGGTCGGCAAGCTCGGAGAGATCCGCGAGCGCAAGCAGGTCCGCCACGCGCCGGCCGCGCCGCGCGCTTCGCGACAACCCGTACGCCACATTGCCGGCGACGGTCAAATGCGGAAACAGCGCGCCCTCCTGCGGCACATAGCCGATGCGCCGGCGCTCCGGTGGCACATGAATGTGAGGCGCGGCAACGGTGCGCGAGTCGAAGGCAATCTCGCCGGCTTCAAGACGATCGAAGCCGCCAATCAGCCGCAGCAGCGTGGTTTTCCCGCAGCCCGACGGGCCCAGCAGCGCCACGACCGAGCCGGCCGGCACGTCAAGATCGACCCCCCGGAGGACACGCTGCCCGTAAAAACTCCTTTCAACACCACGAATATGCAAGCTGGTCATGCCACTTCGTACGCCTCCAGAGTGCGGCGGGTGAATACATACACCGGCAGAGCCGATACCAGCACCAGCAGCGCCGCGAACGGCGCCGCCGCCGCATATTCGGCATCATTGGTGTGGGACCATACCTCCGTTGCGAGCGTCACTACGCCGATTGGCGCCAGCATCAGGGTTGCCGTCAACTCGCGCATCAACTCCAGCGCCAGCAGGGCAAGGGCAGCACCGATGCCGGGCGCGATGTTGGGCAGGGTCACCGACAAGAACGCATTGAACGGGGTTCGCCCCAGGCTGCGTGAGATCTCCTCGAACCGCTGCGGCACCAGCGCGACCGACGCGCGCAGTGCCGTCTGTGCCAGCGGCAAGGCCAGCACCGCATAGGCGATGATCAGCACCAGCGCCGTCTGGTAGATGCCCGGCACGTAATGAATCGACACGAAAACCAGGGCCAGCGCGATGACCAGGCCGGGAACGCCGTGCACGACATAGGGCAGCCGGTCGGCGAGATTCGACAGGCGACCGCTGTACCGCGTCGACAGCAGGACCAGCGGCAGGGCCAGTATCGTCGTCACCACCGCGCCGGCAATCGACAGCGACAGGGAGCCCTGTATCGCAGGCCACACCGCGGAGAGGCCACGGCCGATGGAGCTGCCCACCAGCAGCCAGTAGACGAGCGCCATGAGAGGCACGCCCAGCCCGAGCAGCGACAGCACGACCTGGCCCAGAAGCACAAACGGCGTGGCCCGGCCCAGCGCGGCGCGCGGCGGCTGGCGGGCGCTGCCGCGGCCGACGCGCGAGATGCGGGTACCGGCACGCAGCCGCATCTCCGCATAGGCCGCGAACAACGCGAGCAGCAGCAGCACACCGGCCTGCAACGCGGCCGAGACATTGTCGAAGCGCAGTTGATAGGATGCGAAAATCGCGGTGGTGAACGTCTGCACCCGTAGCAGCGACAGCGCACCGAACTCCGCCAGCATGTGCGAGAGTACCAGCAACGCGCCGCCGCCCAGTGCCGGCCGCGCCTGCGGCAGCACGGTACAGAAGAACGTGTGCCAGGGCCCGCGCCCCAGCGATCGCGAGACATCCTCGAAGCTCGGGTCCATGCCCCGCAAGGCCGCCGCTACCGGCAAATACACCAGCGGATACGTCGCCAGTATCAGGATCAGGATCGCGCCCGGCATGCTCTGAAAAGCGCTGCCGATCGACGACCAGGCGAAGCTCGCGACGAAAGCCGGCACCGCGAGCGGCAAACTGGCGAGCACGCGCCAAAACCGCCGCCCCGGGCAATCGCTGCGCTCGACGCACCACGCCACGGCGGTGCCGATGACACTCGCGCCGACAGTCACGCTGATCGCAAGCACCAGCGTGTTGACGAGCAGGGACAGCGTATAGGGCCGAAACAGTTCGTCGCGAATACCGGCCAGCCCCGCCTCCGACGCGCGGACCGTCACGTAGAAGAGCGGCAGCGCGATCAGCACCGTCGGGACGAGGGCCGCGGCAATCAGCCACCATGGCGGTAACGAATGCCGCCGAGGCCACCTCGCCGCCAATGATGCGAGCACACTCAACCCAGTCCAGCCTCCCCACCCGGAGCAAGCGTATCGGCCGGCAAATGCGCGTCTGTCTGCGTGATCCGGTTGGCAAACCAGGCACCGCACCGATTGGGGGGCCGGCGGCGCGCGAAATCAGTGTGAGCCATCAGACACTCCAGCGAACGACATCAGAACCGGATGCGGAATCATCGTGCGAGAGCCGGTTCTTCGATGCGCAAACCGGCAATGCATGTTGTTAATGTAAAAGAGTGTCGTTTGCATTCAAGTTTAGCAATACTTGCGAATGGATGTTGGCGCGCGAATGACTTACAGTTGCAACCAGTGCCTGCCCCCGCAAGGCGAAATTATCGCCGATAAGGCGTTCATCACGACACTCCCTGCGCCTCCCGCCGGCAGCACCGAAGCGGTTCACCGGGGTGCCAGCCGCCGTACGGCGCGCAGCCGGATGATGGCGGAACGATACGCGACGATGCAAGAGGCTGCCGGAGCAGCCGAAAAACCCTGTCTGGCCGACAAGAATCGTGACTGATGCCGGAACCCGTTCGAATTGTTGACAGGCCCGTCTCATCGGCCGTCATGAAGGCGGCTGTGGCCGCCGGATACACCCCGCTGCAGTCCCGGGTCATCGCCGGGCGGCTCACGGACCGGGATGCGGCCCGAGTGCCGTTGCTCGTTCGCCCGTCGTTGAGCACGCTCGATGCACCGGATCGTCTGCCCGATATCGACGTTGCGGCGGATGCGGTGGCCGATGCGGTAGTACGGCGGCTCCCGATCATCCCGCTTTCGGACTTCGACTGCGATGGCGCGTCCGGCCATGCCGTACTGAAATTTGCACTGCGTGACTACTTCGGCGTGCCGTCGGATCGCATCCACAGCTACATCGGACATCGGCTGCGTGAGGGGTACGGTGTGTCGGAGAGTGTCACGCAGCGTATCCTCGAGTCGGCGCCGCGGCCGGCCCTCGTGATTACCATCGATCAGGGCAGTTCGGATCACGCCCGCATCGAGAAGCTGCGCGACCATGGTCTGATGACCGTGGTCACGGACCATCACGGTATTCCGGACAAAGGCCCGCCGGAGGCGGCACTCGCCTGCGTCAACCCGGTTCGGGCGGATTCGGCGTTCCCCGACCCCTGCATCGCGGGCGTTCACGTGACGTGGCTGCTCTGCTGTGCGGTACGCCAGCGCCTCATCGAGCGCGGGCATCTGCCCGCCAGCGCCCCACGCCTCGGAAGACTGCTCGATCTGGTCGCCCTGGGGACGCTGGCGGATTGCGTCGACCTGGCACGTTCATCCAATAACCGCGCAGTGCTGCGGCGTGGCCTGGCGCTAATGAACGCACCGGATGCCCGCCCCGCCTGGCGCGCCCTGTATCAGGTCGCCAACTGTTCCGGCCCCATTACCGCCGCGACCTTGGGCTATACATTCGGCCCGATCATCAATGCCCGCGGTCGGCTCGACTCCGCCCTGCAATCGGTCGACCTGCTGATGTGCCAGGATGAACGCGAGGCGGCGCATCTGGCGAAGCTCATGGTCGAGCAAAACAGCGAGCGGAAGCAGGTGCAATTACAGATGCTGCGGCGCATGCTTCCCTCGGCCGAGCAACAGGTCGCCGCCGGACAAATGGCGATCAGCGTGTATGACCCGCAGGGCCACGCGGGCGTGCAGGGCATTTGCGCCGCCCGGCTGGCGGAAAAGCACGGCCGCCCGGTTGCCTGCTTCTCCCCCAAGTGGGGCAGTGACGACCGTATCACGGCCTCGCTGCGCACGGTTCCGGGGCTTCATGTCCGTGATACCCTTGCGGAAATTGCCGCAATGCATCCCGACGACTTCATCGCATGGGGCGGCCATGCGGGCGCCGGTGGCGTCACTCTGAAACGCGTGGGCCTGGAACGGTTTGCCGCCGCCTTTGATGCCAGCGCCAAGCGGGCCATGGGCTCGTGGACGCCGGGGCCCTGCATTCTGACCGATGGCGAACTCGACGTGACGCCAAGTCTGGCGGTCTTCAACGAACTCATGGCGCTGGATCCGTTTGGCCGGCGCTGGGAATCGCCGGTATTCCGCGCCGAGGGTCGAATTCTCGACCTGCGCCCCGTTGGCGATGGCACCCATCTGAAACTGACGATGGGCCTGGGAGCAGAACGATTTGGCGCGATCTGGTTCGGTGCAGTCCGGGACGGTGTGTGTCCCGTGGCAAGCGGGCAACACGTTCGCGTTGCATTCGAGCTGGATGCCAATACCTTCAGGAACGAAACCCGCCTGCAATTGCGCGTCAGGCACGCAGCGGCAACCGCTTAGCCTCGCTGGCGCATGCCCTGGGAGCCTGGGCCGTAGAAACAATTGGAGCGAAGCGTTCCCAATTCGAGGTGGAAT
>CAZYIP010000084.1:0-15372 GCA_964646895.1 uncultured Salinisphaerales bacterium
AGATCGGTTTCGAACGTTCAACAAAATATTTGCGCAGGTGACACCGATCAGCAAAAACCACCCTCCCTCCGAGCCCGGCTTCTGCATCGACTCTGCCCGGGTCACCGGCACCATCGGGCCCATCTGGAGCAGCCCGTCAGCCGACGTGGCGCAGTGGAAAGGCGTGACGGTTGACGCCGGTGCGCGCGAGGATGACGGCTCGCGGGCACCGCTGCCCTGGCAGAAAACCGCACACCCGCTGGTGCTCCCCCCACCGTTCAAAAACCTCGAAACCAGGCAGGCCGCGGCCGAGAGAAGCAAGTGGACCAGCGACGAGGCCCGCGCCGTTTCATTTGACGTCTTGCGCAGGCGCGAGCGGCGCCTCGCAGGCATGGTCGGGCAGGAAACCGCCCTCAAGGCCAGACTGGCGAACGGACAGGAATACTATCGATTCGACTGGAGTTCGATCAACGACGACGTTGCGCCGAACAAGGCCGGTTTCAGTTTCAGTCTCGAGGCGGGCGACTTTCAATACTCGGCGGATTATGCCGCCCCACCGCCCCAGCAAGACCTGCTTGCCCTGTGGGATGCCATGCTGGAGTCGCTCCGGCCACGGCCCGGTGCGCGCTGAGAGCTTTATTGCAGAAGAAACCGAATCACCCCGGGGAGGCACGGACGTATATCTCTGTTACCATGGCACATCGCGCCTTTCGCGCACCGGAGACATGACGCTTGATGACTATCGCGACGCAGCGCTTTGCCGGCCTTTTGCTGCTGATGCTGATGACGGCCAGCCTGGCCGGCTGCGGCATCAATAACGTGCCCACCTATGACGAACAGGTGAAAGCCGCCTGGAGTCAGGTGCAGAATCAGTACCAGCGACGGGCGGATCTCGTGCCCAACCTCGTGCAAACGGTCAAGGGTTATGCCAAGCACGAGGAAGAGGTGCTGACGGAGGTCACCAAGGCACGCCAGCATGTGGTGCAGATGAAGGTCCCGAACGACATTACCACCAATCCGCAGGCGTTCCAGCAATTCCAGCAAAAGCAGGCAGCGCTGACCAGCGCCCTCTCCCGCTTGCTGGTAACGGTCGAACGCTACCCGAACCTCAAGGCGAATCAGAACTTCCTCACCCTGCAGTCGCAGCTCGAAGGGACGGAAAACCGCATCGCGGTCGCGCGCCGGGACTACATTCAGGCGGTACAGCGGTACAACACCGAATTGCGCACCATTCCCGGACGCTGGTGGGCGGCGCTGTTTTATCCGGACGCCAAGGTGAAGGAAAACTTCAGCGCCGAGGCCGGCGCCGCGGAGGCACCCAAGGTGCAGTTCTAGATGCCGGTCCGCAGTAGCCGTTTCCTGTTTCTGGTCCTGCTGCTGGGTCTGGCGGCCGGGTGTCAGGCGCAGGCCGCGAGCGCCGAGCGCCCCCCGTTTCCGCAACTGAGCGGGCCCGTGGTGGACCAGGCCGGGATGCTCTCGGCCGCGACCCGCGAACAGCTTGCCAGCGAGCTGCGCGGCTATGCCCGGGATACTTCGAACCAGGTTGTGGTGGTCACGCTGAAAACGCTCGACGGCTATCCCATCGAGGAATATGGCTATCAGCTCGGCCGTCACTGGGGTATCGGCCAGAAGGGCAAGGACAACGGCGTGCTGCTGCTGGTCGACAAGGGGGAGCGCAAGCTGCGGATAGAAGTGGGTTATGGCCTTGAAGGCACGCTGACCGATGCCCTGAGCAGCGATATCATCCGCAATGTCATCACGCCGCGTTTCAAGGCGGGCAAGTTCGACGAGGGTATCGTCGCCGGCACGCATGCGATTCTCGACGTGCTGGGGGGGCACTATCAGCCGGCGCAGGCGCACCATGACCGTCGCGGCGGATTGCCGCTCAACCTCATCCTCATGCTGCTGGTGTTCGGCAGCGGATTTCTGCCGATGCTGTTCAGCCGCTTCGGCCGCGGTGGCATGTTCTGGGGCGGCTACTACGGTGGCCTGGGTGGCGGCCTGCGCGGCGGTGGTTTCGGTGGCTTTGGCGGTGGTGGAGGTTTCGGTGGCGGGGGC
Organism: uncultured Salinisphaerales bacterium; assembly: GCA_964646895.1. Taxonomy (GTDB): domain Bacteria; phylum Pseudomonadota; class Gammaproteobacteria; order Nevskiales; family CAZYIP01; genus CAZYIP01. The sequence goes on from CAZYIP010000084.1 coordinate 2,038, forward strand.
GGCTCCTTCGGCGGCGGCGGCGCCTCCGGTGGCTGGTAGCTGGGTGTGGGAAGGCGTTATCGGATGCCATTTCTAAGCAGTAGCGACAAGGCCCGTATCGTCGAGGCCGTGCGTAACGCCGAGTCGAAGACCAGCGGCGAATTCGTGCCGGTGCTGGCGGGTGCCAGCGATCATTACCTGTTCATTCCACTGCTGTGGGCCGCCGTGGCGGCGCTGCTGGTCCCCGGTGTGCTGATGTTGTCCGGAGTGGAGCTGGATTACCGGATCATCTACCAGATCCAGCTGGCGGTGTTCGTGCTGCTGGCGCTGGTCTTCCTGATTCCAGCCGTCCGCATGCGGGTTGTTCCGCGCTCGGTTCGCCGCGATCGGGCCGCGCATGTGGCGCGGGCGCAGTTCTACGTCCGCGGCGTACATCTGACGCAGGATCACTCGGGCGTGCTCTTTTTCGTCTCGATTGCGGAGCGCTACGTGGAGATCATTGCCGATCGCGGCATTCACGAAAAAGTGGGCGAACAGCGGTGGCAGGAGATCGTGGACGATTTCACCCGCAGCGTGCGCAGCGGCAGGGTCGCGGACGGCTTCGTCGCCGCGATCAATGCCTGCGGCACGGTCATGGCGGAGAACTATCCGCGTGCCGAGGGCGACGTGAACGAACTGAGCGATCGTCTCATTGAAATTTAGCGTACGATCCGCTGTCTTTATACTGCTTGAACATCTGACCTGACGGTGAGCTCATGGAACGGGATTTGGAAGATATCGGCAAGCTGTTGTTGCGGCTGCTGGTCGGCGTGCTGATACTGCTGCACGGCGTGCACAAGATCGGCACGGGCGTGGGCGGCATAGGCGGCCTGCTTGCCTCCCATGGCATACCCTCCGTTTTTGCCTACGCCGTCTATCTCGGCGAGGTGGTGGGTCCGATCCTGATCATTCTCGGCATCTGGTCGCGGATCGGCGGCCTGCTGGTGTTCATCAACATGGTCGTGGCCGTTCTGCTGGTACACACCGGCGAGGTGTTGACCCTCACCCCCAACGGCGGCTGGGCACTCGAACTCGATGCCTTTTTCGGCGTTTGCGGTCTGGTGGTGGCGTTGCTGGGCGCCGGTACGTTCAGCTTCGGTCGGCGCAGCCGGTTTAACTGAGGAACTGCGGGCGTCGAAACAGGGGAACAGGCTTTCAGTTCGATTCCTGTGGCAGAGCGGGATGTCGCTTGTGCCAATCGGTCGAATTTTGATATACACATCCAATGTGCAAAACCGTCGATTCCTGGTATCGCTGGCCCATGATCTGCAAAGAAGTCGGCAAGCTTTGCGAATCGACGCCGTTCGGCAGTGACAGCGCGCACAGATCAAAGAAATTCGCAAACCGGGTGAAGTGCGCCGCTGATCTCGTTTGATCAACCTCGGTCAGTGGCACCGCGGTGGTCAAGGTGGTTGGTGTCAATACTGCGTCGAAGTTCTGCATTGACTGATCGAGATCCCGCATCATTTGCCTGCGCTGCTCAAGAACCGACAAATAATCCCGCGCCGAGATGTCACGACCCGCTCGCACGCGCGGACGCACATCCTCATCAAGTTCGAGCGCATCGTCATCGACCAGATCGGCGAGCAGTGCGTAGCTTTCGGCAGCCATGATACGCCCGTTCGCAGCGGCAATTTCGGCGAACCCGTGGGGCAATGAAATGGGCACGATTTCAGCGCCGAGGCGGGACAATTCGTCCAGCGAACGATCATACGCCGCCAAAACCGGTGGCGATACCGGCGCCAGCTCTTCGTCCGGCAGTCTGGCGAGCCGCATGCCGGCAATACCGCGCTTCGCGCGTCGGATTCCGCCTTGCTCCGGCAACCCCAGCGTGGCTCGATCAAGCGGGTCCGGCCCCTGCATGGCCAGATAGAGCAATGCCGCGTCTTCGGCGGAATGCGCCATTGGCCCGGGAGTATCCAGCGTCGGACTCAGTGGCAGGACGCCATGAGTGCTGATGCGCCCACGGCTGGTTTTCAGGCCGGTCAGACCGCAGAAGGATGAAGGCAAGCGCACCGATCCGCCGGTATCCGTCCCGACCGCCCACGGAGCCATGTCTGCCGCCACTGCGACGCCCGATCCGCTGCTGGATCCGCCGGGTATCCGGGCAACCTGCATGTCCCACGGATTCCAGGGCGTGCCCATGGTGGTGTTCGTTCCCCAGCTTCCGAATGCAAATTCCACGGTCTGTGTCTTTCCAAGAACGATCATCCCCTGTTCAATGAGGCGACGCGCCAGTGTTGCAGTGCAGGTGGACTTTCGGTCGCGCCAGACCGCGCATCCCCCGGTCACGGTCCGTCCGCTGATCTCGACCAGATCCTTGATGGCAACGGGTATGCCATGCAGCGGGCCGACGCCCTGTCCGGCTCTGATCGCTTTATCCGCTGCTTCCGCAGCGAGCCGGGCTTCCGCCTCGTAGACTTCCGTGAACGCGTGCAGCTTGCCGTCATATTTTGCAATCCGGTCCAGAAACGTATCCACGACATCGACTGGCGAGAGCTTGCGAGCGGCAATTGCTTCCGATATTTGCTCCACGGACCAAAGCTGGAGGTCATCCGTTTTCGTCACGAGGTCTCCTCCTGTACACGCCAATGGGTGAGCTTTCACGGAGAATCATGTGCTTCGCAGGTGTCGGATATGCGTGAAGACTCGGCGGGCAGGGAGCGCGCCTGCGCGGGCCAGCCCTTTCGTGCATCAGTCGCCACTGGCGTACAGCCATTTGGCCACCAGGGCGTCGGTATCGCCGCCGAAGTCCGCGCGCGGGCCTTCTGCGAACACGCTGCCGGTCTTGACTACGTAAACATAGTCGGTGATTTCCAGCGCGCTTTTGATGTCCTGGTCCACCAGCAGCACCGCCTTGCCCAGTTCGTGGGCCAGATCCCGCACCATGTCGTAGATCTCTTCGCTGGTTTTCGGGTCAACGCCGGCTGTGGGTTCGTCGATCAGGTACAGCGGCGGGTCGATCATCAGGCTGCGCGCGATTTCCACCTGGCGCTGTTGACCGCCCGAGAGTTGCCCGGCGGCCTGGCGCCGCTTTTCCCGCACCACCGGGAAGCGATCGAATACCATTTCCAGTTTCTCGCGCAATGCGGCCTTCTTCACGCCCCTGCGCCAGACGCCGAGCTTCAGGTTCGACTCCACTGTGAGGAAGGGGAACAGGCTCGGGCGCTGCGGCAGATACGCCACCCCCAGTTTCGCCATGCGATACGGCGGCGTGCCGGTAATGTCCCGGCCCGCAAAGATCACTCGCCCGCTTACCGGTTTGAGAAAGCCGAACAGCGCCTTGAGCAGGGTCGATTTGCCGGTGCCGTTGGGGCCAACGATGCAGGCGATATGGCCGGCCCAGGCCTTGACCGAGATACTGCGCAGGATGTGAATATCGCTGGAATACCCGGCGACCAGGTTGTCGCCAGCGAGGATCGGTGCGGTTTCGAAGTCATGCCGAGCCTCAATACGAGCGTTCATCGCTGCCGCCCTGCTGCGTCTTGCGGGTACCGGTGTACGCCTTGATCACATTGACATCCTGAAGCACCTGTTGCGGCGAGCCGTCGGCAATCTTGCACCCCTGCGACATGACCACGGTCCGTCGCGCGACCGAACTGATCGCCTCCAGATTGTGGTCGACCACAACGATAGTGTAGCCCTCGGCGTTGAGCGTCTGGATATGCTGGATGATCTGATCCAGCAGGCGTGGATGAACCCCCGCGAACGGCTCATCCAGCAGCAGCAGACGCGGCCGGAGCATCAGGGCCCGTCCCAGCTCCAGCAACTTCTGCTGGCCGCCGGACAACGCGCGCGCCAGATCATCCGCGAGATGTTGCAGGCGCAGGAAACGGAGGACTTCTCGCGCGCGCTCCTCCGCCACTGACCGTTTGACGCGGCCATCCGTCAACGCTGGTACGATCATATTTTCGATTACCGTCATGCGCCGGAACAGGCGCGGCACCTGGAACGTGCGCGCCACACCACCGCGGGCGAACTGGTGCGCGGGCTTGCCCGTCATCCCGGCACCGTTCAGCATGATGTTGCCCTGATCCGGTTTCAGCGTTCCGGTGACCAGATTGATCGTGGTTGTCTTGCCCGACCCGTTCGGACCGATCAGGCCCAGCAAGTCGCCTTGTGCCAGCTCCAGCGACAGATCCTGAACAGCGCAGACGCCACCGAAGCGCTTGGTCAACCCCGCAACCCCAAAAAAGGCACGATCAGTCGACACGTTTCTCTCCCGCTGGAGCTGCGTCCCCTTCCACCGCCGACACCGTCTGCGGGGAACGTGTTCGCCGAAACACGCGGTCGAGCCCCTGTTCCAGCAACGGAAACAGGCCGTTCTGGGCGAAGCGTTGCACCAGAATGAGAGCCAGGCCCAGCAGCACGAAACGCATCTGCCCATACTCGCGCAGCATCTCCGACAGCATGTACACGACGACGGCCCCAACGACAGCACCGGGCAGGCTTTCGATGCCGCCAATGACGGCCATTGCGATCACCAGCCCCATCTGGGGCAGAATCACCATGGTTGGCGTCAGGATACCAATGAAATGTCCGTAGAATGCGCCGGCCAGCCCCGCAACCGCGCTGGTGAACACAAATACCAGGATCTTGTAGAAAGTCGTGTTCACACCGCTCGCCGCGGCTGCGCCTTCATCTTCCCGAATGGTCCGCAGAAACAGGCCGACACGGGTGCGCAACAGCCACGTCATCGACGCCACGCTGAGCAGTACCAGCCCCAGCCCCATATAGTAATACGGCGTGTCGGAATCCGTAGTGAACATCGAGGGCACGGCAAGACCGAGGCTGCCGCGGGTCAATTCCTCCTCCGCGACCAGTATCAGATGAAAGATCTCGGCGATCGCCAGCGTGAACAGCGCGAGATATGGCCCGCTCAGGCGCAGCACCAGCCAGCCGATCAAGGCACCGATCACCGCCGCCAGAACCATCCCGGTGACGATGCCGACCACCAGCGGCATTCCGGTATGCAACACGATCAGCGCCGATGTGTAACCGCCGAGCGCGGCAAATGCGAGGTGCGCAAAGGAGAACTGGCCGGCGAAACCGGCCAGCAGCGCCCAACTGGCCGCAAGAATGGCGTAGTACCACGCGAGTGTGCCGACATGAACCCAGTAGGGGCCGGCGAACAGCGGCACGACCAGCGCCAGGATAACCAACGTGCCCTGCAGCAACACGGAAGACGAAACCTGCCGTATCCGCATGATCGGCTACTCCAGCCGCGCGTGCGGCCGGCCGAACAGCCCGGTCGGCCGGATCAGCAGCGTGAAGATCAGCAGCAGCGCCCCAAACGCCTGGGTATACGCCAGCGCCCGGTTGGGGTCGGGGAAGAAACCCACCCCCAGGCCCTCGACAACGCCGAGCAGAATGCCGCCGACGATACTGCCTCCGACAGAGCCCATGCCACCGAGCACGATGATGATGAAGGCCTGCACCACCGGCAAATCGCCCATGTTCGGGCTGAGCGCGAAGATCGGAGCGATGAGTGCACCGGCGCCTCCGGCCAGCGCCGAGCCCAGCCCGAAAGCAATGGTGTACATGCGCCGCGGATTGATGCCGATCACCGCCGCCGATTCACGACTCTGGCTGACGGCATCCAGCGCCTGCCCGAGCGCCGTGCGGCCCATGAACCAGGACAACCCGACCAGCAGCACCAGTGAAGCGCACGCGGCCACCAGCCGGTCATAGGTGACGATCAGGTGCCCCGCGATCAGGGTGCCCGGTATGAACGGTGGCGGTGATTTGCTGAACGGGCCGAATACTACGATCCCGAGGTTGGTCAGCAGGATGGTCAGCCCGAAGGTCACGATGATGGCGTATTCGTCCTTGCGCTCCACTTTGCCGGTGTACATCGGATTCAGCACCAGCCGCTCGAACGCGACGCCGAAGACGAACAGGGCCACCATGGCAGCAATCACGCCGAAAACCGGAGGCACTCCGAACCAGCGGATGACGTAGTAGGATACGTAGCCGCCCAGCATGTACAGCGCGCCGTGGCCGAAATTCACCACCTTGAGGACGGAGAAAATCAGCGTGAGGCCAGCCGCCATCAACGCGTACAGGAGTCCGATCACCAGACCGTTGACGGCGAGCAGCATGAAGTAGTCCATGGGTGCCTCCAGGCGCGCTCGAGATGCGCGGTACCGGCGTCACTTCTCCGGCAGTATCTTGTCGGTCGTGGCCCACGCCTTCGGATACACGATGGCCGCCTGCTCCGGCGCCTGATTCATCTCCGTGTACTGGATGATCATGAACGGCACACCCATGAACTGGTGATAGGCCCAGGTCGGTTCTTTCTTCATGGAGAAGGAATACTCGCCATGGGTGCCGGTGTAGTCGAGGTTCTCCAGCGCATGGATGATCGCCTTGCTGTCGGTGGAACCGGCTTTTTTGATTGCCGCGGCAACCACTCCCAGTGTGTCGTAGCCTTCCATCGCCACGCCCGTTGGCGGCCGGTTGTAGCGCTCGGTGAACGCCTTCACGAAGGCCCTGGTCTTGTCATTCCATTGCGACTTCGGCATGGCGACGTCGACCACCAGCAGATGCTTGGCACACTGGCCATCAACCTCCCAGACCTCTTTCACCAGCAGGCCCGATGAGCCGAGCATCGCGGTCTGAGCTGTCGGAGCAAAACCCAGCTGACACGCCTGCTTGACGACCTGGTACTGGGCCTGTCCGGCAACGACCATTTCCAGCAGGTCCGGCCGCGGGTTCTGATTCATCAGGCGCAGCAGCGCGGGCGTGAAGTCCTGCTGCTTGAGCTCGATGGTGACGACCTTGTGCTTGACCCCCTTCTTGGTCAGCAGGTCGGACACCACCTGGGCGCCGCCCTGGCCGAAGTCCGTGTTCTCGGCCAGGATTGCCACGTTCTTGAAGCCCTGGGACACGATCCAGTTGGCGACCTTGGTGTAGATCAGCGAGTTGGCGGGCGCGATACGGAATACCTCCGGGTACTGCCTGGCGGTGATCTTGTCCGACCACACGTCGGTGCCGACCCACGGCACGCCGTACTTGTGCGCCACATCGATTTCGGCGAGCGCCACCGAGCTGTGAAATTCGCCGAAAATAGCGGCCACGTGATCCTTGGTGATCAGGCGTATGGCAGCGGCGCTGCCCTCCGCGGGCTGACCCTTGGTGTCTTCGTAGAAAATCTTCAGCGGGCGCCCGTTGATGCCGCCGGCCGCGTTGATCTGGTCCGCCATCAGCTCTACCGCCCACTTCACTTCCTGACCACTTGCGTAGTTGCCGGGCGGGGACAGTGGCCCGACCCAGCCCAGGCGAATGGGTTCGGCGGCGAATGTGTTGCTCAGAAAAAGGATCGATGTGGCGGCAATCAGGGCCGCAAGCCATTTTCTGCTGGACATGGTTCTCCTCCCACGCTCGTGATTTGGGGATTGTTCTTGAATGAAACGTATGTTTCTTGTACTACCGATACTTGGGACAACTGTTTCAAAAAAATACTCTGTCATATTTTCCCGGATGTCAAGCACGGATTGTCGCAGGGTAATTGCCCGCTCTTGCTTGATCCATCTGTCACGCCAAATTCCTATCGGAAACATTCGTTGCAATCAGAAAGGAGTCGATATAGGCTTCTGAGTACGAGGCGCGCAATCCGCAGGGGAGTCAACGCGATGCCGTTCGAAACCATTCTCTACCAGGTCCGCGCGGGCATCGCCGAGATCCACTTCAATCGACCTCAGCGGCTGAACGCAGTTGTCCAGCAGCTGTATGACGAGCTGAAAGACGCACTGGACCTGGCCGAGGTCGATCGCGAGGTACGCGCCATCCTCCTTACCGGAGAAGGACGCGCCTTTTGCGCCGGAGCGGATCTGAAGGCGCACAAGGCAGGCCGCACCGCATTCGACCGGCGGCAGTACCTCAGCGGCGAGCAGCATGTCTGCCAGCGTCTCACCAGGCTTGGCAAACCGGTGGTAGCCGCGGTCAACGGCTACGCCATCGGCGCCGGCGCCGAGATGGCAATCGCCGCGGATTTCATCGTCATGGCCGCAAGCGCCGAAATCGGCTTGCCCGAAATCGGCCTTGGCAACTTCGTGGGGGGCGGGGTGACCTACCTGCTGCCACGCCTGGTCGGGTTGGCCAAGGCGCGGGAGCTCATCTTCCTCGGCGAGCGAATCGGCGCCGAGGAGGCGCTGCGTATCGGCCTCGCCAATCGCGTTTATCCGGATCACGAATTTCTGGCCCACGCACAGGCATTCGCCAGTGCTCTTGTGACGAAGGCGCCATTGTCGATGCGCCTTGCCAAGGAAACGCTGAACCGTGCCGCCGAGACGAGCTTCGAGGCAGCGCTCGTCTCCGAGCTCGAAGGCATGACCTTTTGCGCAACCACTCGTGACTGGCAGGAGGGCGTGGACGCATTTGCCGAGAAGCGCTTGCCGACATTCAAGGGGGAATGACGGTGTCTGTCGAAGCCCTGGTGGATGTACTCTACCCCGACTCGATCGCGATCATCGGCGCGTCGAAAGATCCGACCAAACGCGGGTTCCGGTCGCTGCAGAAGCTCATCGAGGATGGTTATCCGGGCATCATTTACCCGGTTAATCCAAAGGAGCGCGAAATTCTCGGGTGCCGCTGTTACCCCAGCATCGCCGACGTGCCGGGTGCGGTCGATCTTGCGCTGGTGTGCACGCCAGCGAAGACGCTGCCTGCGATCATCGAGCTGTGCGGTGCGAGAGGCGTGAAGGGCGCAGTGGTCCTCGCCGGTGGATTTGCGGAGTCAGGCGTACCAGGGCAGCGTCTGCAGGCGCTTATGGTGGAGAAGGCGCGCGCCGGCGGAGTACGCATCATTGGCCCCAACACGTCGGGGGTTTTCAACACCCACAAAGCCTGCAACGTGGTTGGCTTCGACAATCTCGCCAAGGGCAATCTGGGGCTGCTTTCACAATCCGGCAACATGGCGCTGTCGCTGGTGACAGAGGCCCAGGCCAACGGCCATATCGGCTTCAGCACTTATATCGGCCTCGGCAACGAGGCTGACGTCCGACTGGATGAATACCTCGACTACTTCGCGCAGGACCCCAACACGCGGGTTGTCGTTGCCTATGTAGAGGGACCGCGGGACGGGCGCCGATTTCTCGATGCACTGCGGCGCATCACACGCAGCAAGCCGGTTGTCGTCTACAAATCGGGTCGCACCAGTGCTGGCCGCAACTCCGCCAAATCACACACCGGCGCGCTCGCCGGTGACTATGCGGTCAGCGAGGGCGTTCTACGCCAGGCTGGCGCTGTGCTTGCGCATAAGTCCGACGAGATTCTCGCCATTGCCGAGGCGCTGTCGCTACTGCCCCCACTGCCATCACGGCGCCTCGCGATACTCGCGGATGGCGGGGGTCACGCCACGGTGGCCGCCGATGCACTGAGCGAACACGGCCTTTTACTGGCACCGATCGGGGACGAAACCCGACGGGGGTTGGCCGAAGTTCTTCCTGCGGCTGCATCGGTCGCAAATCCGGTCGACATTGCTGGAGGCACGGATTCCAATCCGGCGATCTTTGCTGACTGCGTGCGCATCCTGCTGGAGGATGAAAGTGTCGACGGGCTGCTGATCACCGGCCTCTATGGCGGTTATGGCGTGCGCTTTTCGCACAGCCTGTCCGATATCGAACTGGAAACGACGGATCGCATCGCCGCGCTGTCGCGCAAATTGGGCAAACCGGTCATGGTTCACAGTCTGTACGGCACTTTGCACGCGGATCTGCGCCCGGCGCCGTTGACTCGAATGCGCGAGGCCGGTATTCCGGTTCACGACTCATTGGAGCGGGCTGTGCGCTGTCTGCGCGCACTGGCCGACTACAGTACCGTATCGCAGTGCGGCGGGTCGGTGGCGACCGCGGGAGCATCCGAAGGAGCGGGCAAGCTCGCTGAGATCTTTGCCACCTGTCGACGCGAGCGTCGCACGCTCGTCCTCGAACACGAAGCACGCCAGGCACTTGCCGCAGCCGGCGTGGCGATGCCGCCGGCGCGTGTCGCTCATGACGCGGACGAGGCTGCTGCGACATTTCGCGAATTTGGCCGCACCCCGCTGGCAATGAAAATCGTCTCCCCGGACATCGTGCACAAGAGTGATGCGGGTGGCGTGAAACTGAACATTGCGAACGAATCGGCGGCACAAGACGCTTTCGGAGAAATTGTGGCCAACGGTCGCCGCGCCGTGAACGACGCCGATATCACCGGTGTGCTGATGACGCCAATGGCTGCGGCAGGCGGTATTGAGGTCATCGTCGGCGTGGTACGTGATCCGACGTATGGGCCGGTGATGATGTTCGGTCTTGGCGGCGTGCTCGTGGAGGTGCTGCGGGACGTGGTGTTTCGCGCGCTGCCGCTGACGAAAATCGATGCCGGAGCCATGCTCGACGAGATCAAGGCAAAGGCCCTGCTTGACGGGATTCGCGGCGCTCCGCCGGTCGATCGCGAAGCACTGGTTCACCTGATGCTGTGCGTCTCGGACCTGGTGACAGCTGCACCGATGATCGAGGAACTCGATCTCAACCCCGTGTTAGTCTATCCGGACGGTGTCACCGTGGTTGACGCGCGGATGGTGGTCGCCCACGAGCAAGTGAAATAATGCCTGGACATCGACCATCAGCCCCGTCATCCGGATAACGAGAAAAACACTCACTCAGGTGCAAATCGATGCAGAAGGGCCCCCTGGCGGACCGCATCATCCAGGAGTTCGAGAAGATGTCCGGCCAGCTGCAGAACGCCGCTCGCTATATCCTCGACCGTCCGGATGACGTCGCGCTGCTCACCATGCGCGAACAGGCAAGGCGTGCGGGCGTGCAGCCGGCCACCATGACACGGCTGGCGCAGTTCCTGGGACTGGAGGGCTACGAACGGGTTCGTGAGCTGTACGCGAAGCAGATTCGGGAGCAGAGGAACAGCTTTGCCATTCGCGCGGACGCGCAGCTGTACAGTCAGCGCCAGCGCGGCGAACGCGCGCTTGCGGCCGACATTGTCCAGGGAGTCGTCACGCAGGCCGCCAATATTCTGAAGCCCGAGGTTCTGAACGAAATTATCGACGCAACGCGGATCATAGCCGCCTGCGACACGCTCTTCTGCCTGGGGCTGCGCTCCAGTCATCCAGTTGCATGGCACGTCCACTACATACTGTCCCTGATCGACAGGAATTCCGTGTTGCTCGATACTGTTGCCGGTACCGGCATCGATGCCCTCCGTAGGGCATCCTCGAAAGATGCGATCCTGATCGTGAGTGTCGCTCCGTACACGCGATTGTCGGTTGAAGTGGGGCAATATGCAGCCGCACATGAAATTCCGTTGGTCGCAATCACTGACAGTGCGGTTGCGCCGCTGGCGAAACTGGCGCGGGCGAGAATTCTGATCACAACTGAAAGCCCCTCCTTCTTTCACACGATGAGCCCCGCCTTCATCGCCGGCGAGGTGATTGCATCGCTGGTTGCCGGCCGGGGCGAGGAACGCACGCCAGCAGCGTTGCGCGATGTCGAGCAGTATCTCAAGGCATTCAACATGCATGTCGACAAGTGAGATCACGGCACGGCGATATCGCATTGGCACCCGGGCAGTAATAATGTCCCCGCTGTGTGGGTGCCTTCGCGGGCGTGATGCGGCCACTCCCTCGGGGAGGGGCTTCAGTTGGGATTCGCGTGCGTGTATCGTGGCCAGGGCGGTGACTCGGTACCAAGGATGATAGTCTGGTCACCATTGATTGTGCCGGTTCTGGTTGAAGCGGAGCCAGGCGTCTATTATTTTTGTTCAAGTTGGCATTTCGTCCGTCCGCGACGAGGGAGTCCTCCATGAGCACGACCGCTTCCACTCTCGAGCCATACTGGCTGCCGTTTACCCCCAACCGCCAGTTCAAGAAACATCCGCGCATGCTGGCCGGTGCGCAGGGCATGTACTATCGAACCGACGATGGGCGTGAAATACTCGATGGCACCGCCGGCCTGTGGTGCGTCGGTGCAGGGCACGGACGCGAGGAGATCGTTGACGCGATTGCGCGGCAGACCGCGGAGATGGATTACGCGCCAAGCTTTCAGTTCTCGCATCCGCATGCGTTCGCGTTTGCCAACGAGCTGGTCAAGGAAACGCCCGAGGGGCTGAATCGGGTCTTTTTCACCAACTCCGGTTCCGAATCGGTGGATACGGCGCTCAAGACCGTGCTCGCCTACCACAGCGCGCGCGGCGAAGGTCAGCGCACGCGTTTCATCGGGCGCGAACGTGGCTACCATGGCGTTGGCTTCGGCGGCGTCTCCGTCGGCGGTATCGCGAAGAACCGCAAGTCGTTCGGCGCCTGGCTCCCGGCGGATCATCTGCCCCATACCCTCGACTACGAGCACAATGCATTCTCCCGCGGCTTGCCAGACTGGGGCCTGCACTGGGCCGACGCGCTGGAGGACATCATCGCCCTGCACGATGCGTCCACCATCGCCGCCGTCATTGTCGAGCCGGTGGCGGGTTCGGCGGGGGTTATCCTGCCGCCCAAGGGCTACCTGCAGCGCTTGCGCGAAATCTGCGATCGCCATGGCCTGCTGCTGATCTTCGACGAGGTAATCACCGGGTTCGGCCGTCTGGGCAAGCCGTTCGCGGCGAACTGGTTCGGCGTCACTCCCGATTTGATGACCACCGCCAAGGCGCTCACCAATGCGGCCGTGCCCATGGGCGCCGTGTTCGTGCGCGACGACATCTACGACAGCATGATGCAGGGCCCCGAGTCCGCCATCGAGTTCGCCCACGGATATACCTATTCCGGACATCCGCTGGCGTGCGCGGCCGGGCTCGCGACCCTGGACATCTACCGGCGCGAGGGCCTGTTTACCCGCGCCGCCGAAATGGCGCCCTATTGGGAAGACGCGGTGCACAGCCTGAAGGGGCTGCCGCATGTGCGCGACCTGCGCAGCCTCGGCCTGATGGCGGGCATCGACCTGGAGCCGCGTCCAGGGGCACCATCCACCCGTGCCTACGACGCCATGGTCGCCGCCTTCGAAAAAGGGCTGATGGTGCGCTTTACCGGCGATATCATCGCCCTGTCACCGCCGCTGATCATCGAAAAAGAGCATATCGACCGCATCTTCGAGACATTGCGTGACGTGATCAAGGCGGTCGATTAGGAACTGCTCCAACGTCGCACTGACTACTGCTCGCGGCAGCGCCGATGCGGCATCGGCAGGGATTGCCGCGGGTTCTTCATGGTCTTCGCTGACAGAGCTGATCGTTACGCGCATGTGTTTACCGTCGTTATCGGATAGCGTGAACGGCAGGCCGTGCGCGGAATCACCCCGGAGATCAACGCGATTGCCACTCTGCTGCTCGTTTTTTCGA
>CAZYIP010000085.1:0-15224 GCA_964646895.1 uncultured Salinisphaerales bacterium
GGCGGTGTCGTGGTGCTGCCATCATCCGGCGGCGTTACGGTTCCGCTGTCGTCGGGGGGATCGGTCGTTGTCCCGTCATCCGGTGGTGGCGTGGGTGTCGTGGGCTGTTCCGGCGTGGCTTCTTTATTGTTGATGTCCTCCGGGCTGGCGGTCCACGACCAGTTACAGCCGGCGAGTACGAGTGCCGTTAGCGTGATGAGCGCAATGAGCCCGCCGCGAAGGGTATTGTGCCGGACAGTGTTGCCCGTCCGATTGTATTGTTCTGACATGGTGGCGGGTTCCCTCCCCACGTGCGTGATCGCGCACTGTCCTTCCTGAGCAACTCCCGCAGTTGAGAGAATACCACGGTGGCAGATTCATTGGTTTGCGCTTTCCACCGTTCGGGTGGTCGAATGCAGCCGGTCGGCGGGTCTGGCCGATTGCGTCCGGCATGAGGTCGCCATCATTCAGTGAACAGGTTGCCGTGGCCTCTTTCGGCAAACGCTGAACAGGGGTTATTTGTCAACAGCCCCCAGGGGCTGTTGCTGGCGAGCATCGCTGTGGGAGGTCGGTCGCAGGTGGCACGCCACTGGCCGTAAACGAACGACAGCCCGATCGCAAAAGCCGCGTTGATGAACAGATAATGGCTCCACAACGCCGAAGGAGTCAGCTGCGCGGTGTCCATGATCCATGCAATGCCGGCGCCGATGAAGCACAGGGCGGGTATCGGCGCGGATCCCAGCCGGCGAGGATAAACCCGGATCAGGGAAAGCAGTGCCGCCGTGTGCAGCACGGTGAACAGATGGGTCAACGCCGATACGGCCCGGAACAGCTCCGCGCTCAGGGCCAGCTCGCGGCTGCTGTAGATTGCCGCCAGGAGCGTGAAGCCGAAGGCGCCGAGACCGGATATCAGCAACAGCCGAGGCGCCGTCTGGCCGCGACGGTACGCCCAGATGCCCGCGCTGATCAGCAGACAGGCGCCGCCAACGGCGAGTTGCCACCAGAAATAGAACGGAAGCGAGTGCAGCGGGCGACTGATTGTCGTGATGGGGGCAGTTTTGCCGCTGTCCAGCAGCAAGTGCAGCGGGGGTGTTCTCAGCGCCTCGGCCAGTTGTCCCTGGTGGGACAGAAAGGTGTTGAACGCGTTATACGACGGCAGTACATCCGGTTCTTCCATGATCGTGCGTGGTCGCAGCCGCAACGTGCGGCCGGCGCCATCGATCAGGGCGACCGCCAGGTCGCCGGACGCGATGCTGGACGCATTGGGGTGCGTCGCTGCCACCGATTCGACGCGCACGCCAGCGCCTTCAGGGGCGGGCGTGAATTCGATTCCCAGCCAGGGTGCTCGCAGCGTGAGGAATGCGCTCAAGGCGGCGCATGCCAAAATCCCTCCCAGCACCGCCAATAGCATCCGTTGAGGCGGCAGATATCCGTATCGAGCCGGAGTGGCGTTCAGGGTAGCCACCCCATCGTTCCCCCTGTCCGTCCGTAAAGTGCCGTCAGTTCAGGCTGTTGGTATTGTCGTTGTATCGGTTGAAATCGAGCCGAGACCACGGCCGCCATCCACCCCCAGAACCTGGCCGGTAATGTAGTTGGCGTCGTCGCTGAGAAGAAAGCGGACCAGGGCAGCGATATCCCCCGGCTGGCCGGTGCGCTTGAGCGCGATGCTTTCCACGATGCGCTGCCGGGCGGCCGGGTTGACCGTACCCGTCTCGGGCCACAGAATCGCGCCCGGCGCAACGGCGTTTACCCGTACCCGCGGGCCCAGCTCCATCGCCAGTGATCGGGTCAGCATCAGCAATCCGGCTTTGGCGGCGCAATACACCGGGTAGCGCGGCAGCGGGTGCAGGGCGTGGTAGTCGGCCAGATTGACGATGGCGCCGCCCGCCTCGCGCAGATGCGGCGTCGCCGCCTGGCTGAGAAAGAACGGCCCCTTGAGGTTGCTTGCCATGAGCGCGTCCCAGTCGCTTTCCGCCACCTCGCCGATCGGCGTGGCAAAAAACTGCGACGCGTTGTTGACCAGGGCGTCCAGCCGTCCCCAGGTTGCCCGCACCCGGGCAATGGCGCCCGGAAAGGCCGGAATATCCGCCAGATCCAGGCATACCGCGGAGGCCGAGCCGGGCCGCAGCTCGTTGAATTCGGCCAGCAGGCTCTCGGCTTCCATGCGCGAGTTATGATAATGAATGACGATGTTGAAACCGTCGGCGTGCAGCCGCCGGGCGATGGCAGCGCCCAGGCGCCGGGCGGCGCCGGTGACCAGTACCGTTTTCACGGGCGCCGCACCCTCCTGTTGTGTCGGTCGTGCAATGAAACGCCGAAGCTGCCTGCCTCTGCCGAAAGCGGCTGCAGTTGCAATGGGCGAGCCCTGATCGCGGTTGCAGCCGCCCTCACGAAGTCCGCGAGCACTGTCTCCTGTATCATCCGCCAACCCGCTGAATGATCTTGATAAGTCGAAATCATGGCAAAAGCGCCATTCAAGGATAACATGGACGCCGTTCCCGAAGGCTGGCCCCCGCCGTCGCCGGAGGCGCTCGCCCACAGCCGCCGGCTCGCCGCCGTCATTGGTGCGGAGATCGAGCGTGCGGGTCCCATGGATTTTGCCCGCTTCATGGAGCTTGCCCTGTACGCGCCGGGACTCGGCTATTACAGCGCCGGCGCACAGAAATTCGGCGCGGCGGGAGATTTCATCACCGCGCCGGAGCTGTCGCCGCTGTTCGCGGAGTGCCTGGCGCGCCAGCTGGCGCAGGCACTCGCCATCGGCGACGGCGACACGGTGTTCGAACTCGGCGCCGGCAGCGGCGTACTGGCTGCAGACTGCCTGCGGGTGCTGTCACGGCTGGACGCGCTGCCGGACCGGTACTGGATTCTGGAACCGAGTGCGGAGTTGCGCGCGCGCCAGCGCGATACCATCCGCAAGCGGGTGCCAGGGTTGCTGGATCGGGTTTCGTGGCTGGATCGGCTGCCGGAACCTGCCGCCGTGCGCGGCGTCATCTTCGCCAACGAGGTCATGGATGCGCTGCCGGTGCACTGCTTCCAGGCGCCGGACCGGGCACTGTCCGTCGGCCTGTCGGGCGAGGGGTTCGAATGGGTGGAAGTGGACGCGGACGGCGCCTTGCGCGAGCGTCTGCAAGTCCTCGATCGCGAGTACGAGCTCGCACCCGGCTACCGCTCGGAATGGTCGCCCCGGCTCGGGCCCTGGATCGCAAGCCTGGCTGATTGCCTCTCGCGCGGCCTGCTGCTGCTCATCGACTACGGCATGCCGCGGCGGGAGTATTATCATCCCGACCGCACCATCGGCACGCTGATGTGTCATTACCGCCATCGCGCGCATGACAACCCGTTTCTGCTGCCGGGCTTGCAGGACATCACGGCGCACGTGGATTTTACCGCGGTGGCCGAGGTGGGGCTGGCCTGTGATCTGGACCTGCTCGGCTACACCACCCAGGCTCATTTCCTGATCGGCAGCGGGCTGGAAGAGGCGCTCGCCGAGATCATCGCCCGCGAAGGGGTGGGCTCGCGTGCCCAGCTTGAGGCCGCGAGCCAGACCAGGTTGCTGACCCTGCCGGGTGAAATGGGGGAGCGTTTCAAGGCTATCGCCCTCGGTCGCGGGATGGACGCCGAACTCGACGGCTTCAGGATACGCGATCTGTCGCCTTCTCTATCGGCCGGACGCTGATGATCCTCCGTCATTTCCGGATCCGTCAGCATCTGCGCCTGCATGGGGGCGGGCACGCTTCCAGTCCGTGAGTGCCCTGACCCGCTGCCGGCGCAGTTCGCGACCGACGGCGGCGCCGTGGTACCCGGCGGCAACGATGGCCTGCGTTTGCACGGCACTGGCGACCCCCAACGCATCGCGCACGAAATCAGCCTGCGGATAGGCGCGATCCTCGAAGCCGGTGCGTCCGCGTGCGTCGGCCTCGCAGGCGAGCAGGAACGGATCCACCCGTTGCGGTCGCCGAAAGGCATCCAGCGCCTCGAACAGCTTGAGCAGGGTCGCCGGGCGCAGTTCCAGGGCGCGATGAACGTGCAGGTGGTAGCGGGTCACGAGTCGCGCCAGGTCGCGATAGTCGTTCGGAACCCGCAGACGGTCGCAAAGCTGCCCCAGCGGTGCCAGGCCGCGCTGTTCGTGACCATGGTGACTTGGCCACGCCGCGCGCGGCGTCAGCGCCTTGCCGAGATCGTGGCAGAGCACGGCGAAGCGCGCGGGCCCGGATGCATCCAGGCGGGCTGCCTGGGCAAGCGCCATGAGCGTGTGTACGCCGCTGTCGATCTCCGGATGGTAGCGCGGCGGTTGTGGCACACCGAACAGGGCCGCGACCTCCGGGAAGATTTTCGCCAGCGCGCCGGTTGCCTTCAGGATCTCGAAGAACGTGGCCGGAGCGGGTTCCTGCAGCGCGCGTTCGGTTTCCTGCCACACCCGTTCGGGAACCAGCGCGTCGACTTCACCCGCCGCGCTCATGTCGCGCATCAGGCGCAGGGTTTCATCCGCCACCCGAAATCCGAGCGGCTGGTAGCGCGCAGCGAAGCGGGCCGTGCGCAGAATGCGCACCGGGTCTTCGGCAAAGGCCGGGGAGACGTGGCGCAGCAACCGCCTTTCGAGATCGTCGCGGCCCCCGCACGGGTCGATGATATGCCCGTGCTCGTCCTCGGCAATGGCGTTGATGGTCAGATCGCGCCGGCGCAGATCGTCCTCCAGCGTTACGTCGGCGCCGGTATGGAAGGTGAAGCCATGATAGCCGCGCCCGGATTTGCGCTCGGTACGCGCGAGGGCATGTTCCTCGTTGCTTTGCGGATCGAGAAATACCGGAAAGTCCCGGCCCACCGGTTTGAAGCCGCGGGCGATCATGTCCTCCGGCGTGGCGCCCACCACCACCCAGTCGCGCTCGTGCACCGGCCGACCGAGCAGCCGGTCGCGCACCGCCCCTCCCACCAGATAGCGCCGCATGGCGTCTACACCTCGTCGCCGGGAAGGATCACCATACGAGCCGGGCCTGTGTGCATGGCCACGCTGTCGCTGATCACTCGGCGCGGGCAATCGTCTCCGGTCCCGGCTTGACCAGCGGACGCATGACCAGCGCCGGCGAGCGGACGTGCCTGTTCAGCCGCCATTCGAAAATGGCGGTGAAGGAGACCACCCGCTGCACATATTGCCGGGTCTCGCTGTACGGGATGTTTTCCACCCACACATCGGCAGCGAGCGGAGTTTGCGGAAGCCATTGTGCCACCCGGTTGGGGCCTGCGTTGTACGCGGCGGTAGCTGCGAGCATGTTGCCGTCGAAGCGCGCCATCATGCGCTGAAGATAGCCGCTGCCGAGGCTGATGTTGGTGTCGGGATCGAGCAGTGCGCCCAGGCCGGGCAGATCGATACCGCGCCGGGTGGCCACCTGGCGGGCGGTGCCCGGCATCAACTGCATCAGGCCGATCGCGCCGGCCGGCGAGCGCGCGTCCGGCTGAAACAGGCTCTCCGAGCGCATGACCGCGTAAACCCAGGCGGGTTTCAGCGCCAGTTCGCCGGCGTGGCTGGACACCGTATCGCTGAATGCGGTCGGATAGCGCAACGCCAGGTCGGCGCCGCCTCCGCCACGCACCAGGGTCCGGATCGACTGGCTGTACCAGCCCCACTGGCTGGCCAGCAGTGCCGCCTGCAGGCGCTCCGCATCGCTGCGCGTCGCCAGGGCCTGCCGCCACTCGGCGCGCGCAAAATGGGTAAGCCCGACCGCGAACAGTTCGTGTGCGCGGATGATGCCCGGCAGCTTGCCGACCTGCTCCTGTATCTGGTTGTCGGTGCTGACGGCGGTGCTCGCCAGCTGGTATTCCTGCTTGCTGCGACCGGCGGCGAGATAGCCGTAGTAGCCGCGCTGCCCGGCCAGCTTCTTGTAGATTGCCTGAGCCGCCTGTTCGTTACCGGTTTCGGCCAGGGCGCGCGCGTGCCAGTACTGCCAGCGTGCGGATTCCGCCTCGCTTGCAGGCAGGGCTTCGATCCAGCGCAGGGCGTCCGACCATTTGCCTTGCAGCAACGCGGCGCGAATCCGCCACGCTCGCAGGGTCGCCGTGAAATGTTGCGGCTGCACGCGCGCGAACCACTCCAGCGCGCGCGGATCGCGGTCGAGGGCGAAGCCGAGCGCGATGCGCCCGCGCACGCGCTGACGCTGGGCGGTTGAAAAACTGTAACCGGATGCCAGCCCCGGCAACAGCTTCGCGGTGGCTTCCGGTGAACTGATGGCGCGGCTGTACAGGGCACTGACGACGGCTTCGGTCGATACGTGGCGATCGTGCTCCCGTGCAAGCTTTCCAAGTCCGGAGGCCGGGTTTCTCAGCAGGGCGATGTCGGGCAGGATGCCTGCGCGGTCCTTTTCGGGGAGTTTTTTGGCGAGATAGCTCGCCAGGCCGTAATGGCCGGCGTCCATGGCCAGGTCGAGTCGAGACCGAATCACCGCCGGCGTGAGCTGGCCCCGCGCCTGCAGCCAGTCGAATACCGGATCGCAGGCGCGCGGCTGGCTGTAACCGACGTTCCACAGCGCCAGGGCGTCCTTCTCCAGGCCATCGAGACGGTTCAGGTCAATACGGGCGACGACTGCGTCACAGCGCAGCGTGCGGTTGCGGCCTGGCCGATACTCGCGCAGAAAGGTGTCCCAGCGCCCGCGGCGCGCCAGCGAGTGCAGCCAGTCGTTGCGCAGGCCGTCGCTCGGTGCCAGCAGGGGATAGCGCTCGAGGAAGGCGCGGACGACCTCGTCCGCCTCGTCGGGATGGGCGTGCAGCCGCTCGCGTACCAGCCCGAACAGCAGGTAGGGATAAAGGGGGTAGCCGCGCAGCGCGCGCATGGTGTCGGTTTCCGTGGTGACCTGCCCGGCGGCGATGGCCTGGTAGACCTGCTTGAATGCGATACGTGCCGCATCCGGCGACGCGGCGCTCGCGCTGGCCGTCAGGCACAGGGCGAGAACGACTGCATAGCGAATTATTGTTGTCACGGGCGTTCCCCCAACATCGCCGGTATCGCCGCCAAAGCATACGTTATTGTGGGCAGACACTGAAAGCGCCGACTGATGTGAGCAGGGCGTGCGCCGACCGGCGGATGCCGGCACTCGTCCCGCCGAGCCTCTATACTGTGCACATTTCCATGACAGTGAGGACGTTGATGAGTCTGCTGGTAAATCCCCACGGCGGAGGGGAGCTGAAACCGCTGCTGCTGGCCGATGAAGCCTTGTTGGCCGAGCGCCGTCGCGCGCAATCCCTGCCTCGCGTGCCGGTGAGTTCGCGCGAGGCGGGCGATCTCATCATGATGGGGATCGGCGGCTTTACGCCGCTGGAAGGCTTCATGGGGCACGACGACTGGCGCGGCGTGTGCGAGGACATGCGCATGCAGGACGGCCTGTTCTGGCCGATCCCGATCACTCTTTCCGCCGAGTCCGACATCGCTGACGGGTTGCGCGAAGGCACCGAGGTGGCGCTGTACGACGCCCGGCGCGAAACCATCATGGGCACCATGGTGGTCCGGGAAAAGTACACCATCGACAAGGCGCGCGAATGCCGGATGGTGTTCGGCACCACCGACGAGGGGCATCCGGGCGTGCGCATGGTCATGGCGCAGGGCGACGTGAACCTCGCCGGCCCGGTCAACGTCCTGTCGCAGGGCCGGTTCCCGGAACGCTATCCGGGCCTGTTTCTCACGCCCGAGGAGACGCGCAAGCGTTTCGAAGCGCGCGGCTGGTCCACGGTGGCCGCCTTCCAGACGCGCAACCCCATGCACCGCTCGCACGAGCATCTGGCCAAGATCGCGGTCGAGATTTGCGACGGAGTTCTGATCCACTCCCTGCTGGGGAATCTCAAACCCGGCGATATTCCGGCCGAGGTGCGTCAGAAGGCGATTGCGGCGCTGATCGAAAACTACTTCGTTCCGGGCACAGTGATCCAGGCCGGCTATCCGCTGGACATGCGCTACGCCGGTCCGCGCGAAGCGCTGCTGCATGCCCTGTTCCGGCAGAATTACGGCTGCTCGCGGCTGGTGGTGGGGCGCGATCATGCCGGGGTGGGCGACTACTACGGGCCGTTCGATTCGCAGAAGATCTTCGACCAGATTCCGCCGGACGCACTCAGGATCACGCCGCTGAAAATCGACTGGACGTTCTGGTGCGATCGTTGTGAAGGCATGGCTTCCATGCGTTCATGTCCCCACGAGGATGCGCGTCTGCTGCTGTCCGGCAGCAAGCTGCGCAAGCTGCTGTCCGAGGATCAGCCGGTGCCGGACCACTTCAGTCGCCCGGAAGTGCTGGCGATCTTGCGCGAATACTACGCCGGGCTGGACGAATCCGAGCGGGTGACGATCGAACTCAAAGGACACTCGGCGCGCTGACCGGTCAGTATGGCCTGCACGGGCCGCGCACTGGTGACACCTTCCCCGGCCTCGCCCGATAACGGGAGAGCGGAAGCAGAGAATCGGCACGCAAGGAGACTTCGATGGCCAGGGACGCATATCGTGGACGCACGGCACTCGTCACCGGCGCTTCGTCGGGCATCGGCGAGGCGTTTGCGCGGGTGTTGGCGGAGCGCGGCGCTGCGGTGATACTGGTGGCGCGTTCCGCGCAGCGCCTGGATGCGCTGGCCGCGCAACTGCGGGAGCGTCATGGTGTCGAGGCGACCCCGATTGTCGCCGACCTGGCGAGTGGTGAAGGGCTCGCCGCCGTGCCGGCGCAGGTGGCGAAACACGGTCGCCAGGTGGACATCCTGATCAACAATGCCGGCATCGGGACTCACGGCGCGTTTCCGGAGCTGCCGATGGATCGGGAACGCGACGAGATGCAGTTGAACTGCATCGCCCCGGTGGCTCTCGCCAAGGCTTTTCTGCCAGCGATGCTGGAGCGCGCCGATGGCGCCATCGTCAATGTGGCCTCGACCGCCGCGTTTCAGCCCACGCCGGGCATGGCGGTATACGGCGCCACCAAGGCTTTCGTGCTTTCGTTCAGCGAGGCGTTGCGCGTCGAAACGCGGGCTCGCGGCGTGCGCGTGCTGGCGCTGTGTCCGGGGCCGACCCGCACCCACTTCTTCGCCAACACCGGCAGCCCCAAAATGCAGCGGAACCCGTTTTTCGCGCGCGGCATGGAGCCGGAGCGCGTGGCGCGAACGGCACTGGCGGCACTCGAACGCGATCGCGGCGTCGCCATTCCCGGTGCGTTCAACAAGTTTGGCGCGTTTGGCGTTCGGCTGGGACCGCGCGCGCTGGTGGCGAGGATGAGCGGGAAGGTCGTGGGCGCTACCCGCTGAATTTGCGCCGAATGGTTTCGACGCGGCGGCGGTTGGTGCCGAGTCCGACGTAGGGGATGCGCGAGGCCGCGCGCACGTGGATGGCGCTGGCGCGGCGATCGCAGACGAATTCCACATCATCGACGAAACCGAACACGCGCGACCGGAACTCCGCGTACAGATAGTCGTTGCTGGCGGTGATGATGGTCGCCCGCGGCAGGCTTGCGATCGTCTGTTGCAGGCGCTGCATGGCGTTGCGGGCGCCGCCCGAGAAATGCAGTGGCTCGACCGCCGTGCGCCCGCGGCCCTTCTGGCTGTGAATGCAGTTCGGCGAGCTCGGGCAGGGAGCCAGGCGGCCGTTGGCGTCGACGCCGAGGTTATCCGGGCGTGTGCCCTCGAAGCGCATCAGGCTTGTGCGGCGGAGACCGAACCGCATCGGACTCAGGCGCTCAGGCGTGCGGGCTGATCGATGAAGTTCACGCCGCTCAGTGCGCAGTCGCGGATGGCGCGGTGCAGTGCCTCGATGGCCTTGGGGCGCGGGAAGCTGCGCCGCCAGGCGAGGGCGATGCGCCGCGACGGCATGCGGCCGGAGAAGGGCCGGGTCACCAGCAGCGTGGATTCCTCGGGCCGGTCATGGGTCGAACTTTGCGGCAATACGGTGATGCCGAGGCCACTGGCAACCATGTGCCGAATCGTCTCCAGGCTGCTGCCCGCAACCGGTCGCTGTCCCTCCACCTCGGTGTCCTGGCAGTCGGGACAGGCTTCCAGCACCTGGTCGCGAAAGCAGTGCCCGGGGCCCAGCAGGAGCAGATTCTCGCCGGCCAGGTCGTTGGCGGCGATGGTTTCGCGTTCCGCCCACGGATGGCTTCGGGGCAGTACGACCACGAACGGCTCGTCGTAGAGAGGCCACGTTTCCACGCCCGTCTGCGAAAACGGCAGGGCAACGATGATCGCATCGAGTTCGTTCTGACGCAGTTGCCTGCTCAGCGTGGCGGTGAAGTTTTCCTCGATCATCAGTGGCATGTGCGGTGCGCGTTCGCTCAGCTGCGGGATCAGGTGCGGCAACAGATACGGACCGACGGTGTAGATCGCACCTACGCGCAGGCAACCTTCGAGCTCGTCGCGACCCTGCTGGGCGATGGCGGTGAGATTGTCGGCTTCGGCCAGCACGCGCCGCGCCTGCTCGATGACCCGCTCGCCCACCGGCGTGGGCCGCGCCTCGCCGCGGTGGCGCTCGAACAGCGGCACGCCAAGCTCGTCCTCCAGTTTCTTGACGGCCACCGACAGGGTGGGCTGGCTCACGAAGGAGCGTTCGGCGGCACGCCCGAAGTGGCGTTCCTTGGCGAGGGCGATCAGGTAGCGAAGTTCGGTGAGAGTCATTTTACGTCGGTATTCAGGCGCGAGAGATTTTCAGCGCATGCAGTAGCTTATCAGGATGACGGCTGCGCGAGCCAGTCGCGCGGCTGCAGGAAGCCGCTGTACAGGCGTGCCTCGGGCGTATTCGGGTCGGGGCGCCAGTCGTAGCGCCACGTGGCCACGGGCGGCATCGACATCAGGATCGACTCCGCGCGTCCGCGCGACTGCAGCCCGAACAGGGTGCCGCGGTCATACACCAGGTTGAACTCGACGTAGCGCCCGCGCCGATAGAGCTGGAAATCCCGCTCGCGTGAACCGTAGGGGGTGTCCTTGCGACGCTCGACAATGGGCAGATAGGCGGGCCGGAAATGATCGCCGATGCTGCGCGCGAATGCGAAAGTGGTAGCGAAATCCCACTGGTCCAGGTCGTCGAAGAACAGGCCACCGATACCGCGGGTCTCCTGGCGGTGCGGCAGATAGAAATACTCGTCGCACCAGTGCTTGAAGCGGGGATACAAATCATCGCCAAATGGCACACAGGCATCCCGGGCCGTCGTGTGCCAGTGGCGGGCGTCGTCCTCGAAGCCGTAGTAGGGCGTCATGTCGAAGCCGCCGCCGAACCACCAGACTGGTGCCGCGCCCTCCTTCTCCGCGAGAAAAAAGCGGATATTGCCATGCGCGGTGGGCACGTAGGGATTGAGTGGATGAATCACCCAGGAGACGCCGAGCGCTTCGAATCCGCGGCCGGCCAGTTCGGGGCGGCGCGCGGAAGCGCTCGCTGGCAGATGGTCGCCGTGAACGTGCGAGAAGTTGACACCGGCCCGCTCGAAGACCTCGCCGTCGGCAAGTACCCGGCTCTCGCCGCCACCGCCCTCGGGCCGCTCCCAGCGGTCGCGCAGGAAGCGCGCCTCGGGTTCCAGCCCTTCGAAACCGGCACACAGACTCTCCTGCAGAGCGAGCAGGTAATCGGTGACGGCGCGGGCATCCGGCATCGCAGCCGCATTGTCGTGGCGATCGTTCATGGCGAGGTCTAGTCAAGCGGCTATCTGTTCGAAAGAAAAATGCGGAATATCTGTCCGCTGGCTGGCGTGTTCGATTGTGATCGCGCAAATGTTTCCTTCGTCATCGATATCCAGCAGAGTGTTTTCATCCAGGTCTCTCGTTTCCGCGACTTTTGTAGCGCGGAATTCAATATAGAGTGTGTCAGTCTGTTGGAAATACTGAATTTTCATGGCTGAAACCCCGATCGAAGAAAGCGTTATGTATCGTTTCGCCGTCTGCTAGAAGAATAACGCGAAGATACCTTCCTCCCATCGCTGAAATTGGTGCCCAACGCCGAATGCGGCCATCTTCCTGAACGACCTCCTTTACCGGGCACTCTACAGCATATTGTATCCATTCCAGTCGGATCATGGCACGATCCGGTCGTTTCCGTGTGGCTTCAAAATATTTCGTGAATTTCATTTTTCTGGGACTGCGGCAAAGCTTCATCCCTGGCGCAGGATGCGTCCGGTGAGGCCGTCGCGGATTTCCGTCGGCCGCGCATTGCCGCCGGTCAGGCCTGGCAGCACGTAGTCCACGTCCGCGCCCAGACGCAGGCGCAGGGCGAGCAGGCTGCGCACCGGCGGCCTTCCGGCCCGATTGGCGCTGGTCGAAACCACGGGCTTGCCGAAGGCACGAGCGAGCGCGGCCGCCAGCGGGTGGGCGCTCACGCGCACGGCCAGGGTGGCGTGCGCTCCCGTCAGCCAGGAGGGTGTGCCGGGCGCTACCGGCAACAGCCAGGTCACCGGTCCGGGCCATGTTTCCAGCACGCGCTGACGAAGGCGGTCGGGCAGCGGTTCGAGATAGTCGCTCAGGCGTTCGAAGTCGTCAGCAAGCAGGATCAGTCCCTTGTGTATCGGGCGCCGCTTGATTGCGAGCACGCGTCTTACCGCATCGCCGTCATCCGGGTCGCAGCCCAGTCCCCAGACCGCTTCGGTGGGGTAGGCGACGACGCCGCCGCTGCGCAGGCAAGACACCGCACGGCGCAGGTGCCAGGAGGTCATGGCGAGAGGTCCGTGATCCCGCCGACATGTGCCTGGGGCTCATATTGTTGATCCGGCACCAGTATACGAGCGGATCCCGGAGATATCAGGATGTCGCCTCGGCTGCATCGGGGGCCAGCTCCGGCGCGTCTTCGCTGTGCTTGCACTCTTTTTGCGGGCAGACCTTGCGCGTCCCGTCGCGCTTGGTGGTCTTGACCATCAGTATCGGCCAGCCGCACTCGGGGCACTGCTCGGCGATCGGCGCGCCGTTGATGGCGTATTTGCACTTGGGGTAACGGTTGCATGCATAAAACAGCTTGCCATAACGCGACTTGCGCGCAAGCAGATTCCCTTCCCCGCATTCCGGGCAGGTGACGCCGGTATCACGCGGCTTTTCCAGTGGCTCCAGATACTTGCAGTTTGGATAGTTGCTGCAGCCGATGAATTTTCCGTAGCGGCCGGTCTTGACCACCAGATCGGACTCGCAGCGCGGACACTTGCGCCCTTCGACCACCTCGGCCGCTTTTTCCTCGGCGGCGGCGTCCTCGTTCACGTTGCGGGTGTAGTCGCATTCGGGATAACCCGAGCAGCCGATGAAACGACCGCGCCGGCCCAGGCGGATGGTCAGCTTGCGCCCGCATTTGGGGCAGTCCTCGTCGATTTCCTCGGTGGTGACGTCGGAGCGCTTGACGTTGACCTCCGTGCTCTGCACCTGCTCCTTGAAGGGGCTCCAGAAGCTCTCCAGCAGCGGTACCCACGCCTTTTCATCGCGCGAGACCGCGTCCAGCTCGTCTTCCAGGCGCGCGGTGAAGTCGTAGTCCACGTAGCGATTGAAATGCTGGGTCAGGAATTTGTTGACCACCCGGCCGACATCGGTGGGTGTGAAGCGTTTTTTGTCCAGTTCCGCGTATTCGCGGCTGATCAGGGTCGAGATGATGCTGGCGTAGGTCGACGGACGTCCGATGCCGTATTCTTCCAGCGTTTTGACCAGACTCGCTTCCGTATAACGCGGCGGCGGTTCGGTGAAATGCTGATCGCCATGGATGTCGAGCAATGCCAGCTTTTCGCCTTCTGTGACCGGAGGCAGGGTCTTCGCCTCGTCTTCCCTCGCGTCGTCACGCCCTTCCTGGTAGACGGCGATGAAGCCGGGATCGACCAGCGTGGAACCGGTGGCGCGGAAGGTGTGGCCCTCGCCGGCAGAGAGGTTCAGGGACACCGTGTTGAAGGTGGCGTGGATCATCTGGCACGCCATCGTGCGCTTCCAGATCAACTCGTACAGTTTCGCCTGATCTGGCTTGAGCGCACCACGCAAGTCTTCCGGTGCGCGTGCGGCTGAGGTCGGGCGAATGCCCTCGTGGGCTTCCTGCGCGTTCTTGGAGCGTGTCTTGTATACCCGCGGCGATTTCGGCAGGGCCCGGTCCCCGTAACGCGCGCCGATGACATCGCGGATTTCCGCCACCGCCTCGTTCGCGAGGCTGACGGAGTCGGTGCGCATGTACGTGATCAGGCCGACGGTTTCGCCGCCGATGTCGATGCCTTCATAAAGCTGCTGCGCCGTACGCATGGTGCGGCTGGCAGAGAAGCCGAGCTTGCGCGAGGCTTCCTGCTGCAGGGTCGAGGTGGTGAACGGGGCCGCCGGATTGCGCCGGCGCTGCTTTTTCTCCACCTGGGCGACCAGCAGTTCGCCCTGCGCCGCGGCCGTCAGTGCGCGTTCGATTTCGGCGGCGCGTTCGCCGTCGGTGATGGTGAACTGCTCCACCTTGTCGCCGGCGTACTCGACCAGGCGCGCACTGAACGGCTGGTCGTCCTTGCTGATTTCGGCGTCGATGGTCCAGTATTCCCGGGCCTCGAAGCGCTCGATTTCCTCCTCGCGCTCGACGATCAGTCGCAGCGCCGGGCTTTGCACGCGCCCGGCGGACAGTCCGCGGCGGACCTTCTTCCACAGCAGCGGCGACAGGTTGAAACCGACCAGATAATCGAGGGCCCGCCGTGCCTGCTGGGCGTTGACCAGCGAGCCGGTGATCTCACGCGGATTTGCGACGGCCTCAGCGACTGCACGCTGGGTAATTTCATGGAACACGACCCGGTGCACCGGCTTGCCGTCGAGCAGATTGCGTTCCTTCAATATCTCGTACAGATGCCAGGCAATGGCCTCGCCTTCGCGGTCCGGGTCGGTGGCGAGATAAAGGGCATCGGATTTTTCGAGGGCGTGCGCGATGCGGTCGACGTGCTGTTCGTTGCGGTCGATAAGCTGGTATTTCATCGCGAAGCCGTGCTCGGGGTCGACCGCTCCCTCTTTTGGCACCAGATCGCGCACGTGCCCGTAGGAGGCGAGCACGTCAAACTGCTTGCCCAGATACTTCTTGATGGTCTTGGCCTTGGCCGGCGACTCAACGATGACCAGATTCTTGCTCATAGACAAATATGTAGTAGCTGTTAAAGACCCGTATCGCGTCATGACCTTCCGGCGTTCGCGGTTCGGCACGCCGGCCCTGCGAGGCAGCCGGAATCGCGGTCGAGCGGGCACCCTGAGGCCAATATTGGGCCTGGAACCGACAAATCCAAACGCTGGGGTCCGTTGTTGACGCTTCATGCGGCACAGCGCCGCATGAGGCAATGGGCCCTAGG
>CAZYIP010000086.1:0-15130 GCA_964646895.1 uncultured Salinisphaerales bacterium
GAAAAACCCCGCGGCGGAGGCGGGGTTTTTTTCAGGCAAAGCAGCAAAACGATCGTCAGCTACGCGGCCTCGTCTTCCTCATCCTCGTCCTCGACAATCGGCCGGTCGACCAGTTCCACCAGCGCCATCGGCGCCGCGTCACCGGCACGATAACCGAACTTGAGGATGCGCAGATAGCCACCCGGGCGCGACTGATACCGGGCGCCCAGCTCGTTGAAGAGCTTGGTCACCACTGCCCGATCGCGCAGGCGGTCGAACGCCAGCCGCCGGTTGGCGACACTGTCCACTTTGGCAAGTGTCACCAGCGGCTCCGCGAAGCGACGCAGCTCCTTCGCCTTCGGTACGGTGGTGCGAATCATCTCATGCTTGATCAGAGAAGCCGTCATGTTGCGCAGCATGGCGCGGCGATGACTGCTGTCCCGGCCCAGCTTACGGCCCGATTTACGGTGGCGCATTGGTGTTACCTGCCTTGTTTCGAAAACTCGTCGGTCTGTTGTACCGAGTCAGGGACGGGCACCGGCGGCCATGGCGGATTCCAGTTCGGCCGGCGGCCAGTTATCCAGCTCCATGCCCAGGCTCAGATCGTATTGGCTCAGCACTTCCTTGATTTCGGTCAGCGACTTCTTGCCCAGATTCGGCGTTTTCATCAACTCCGTTTCCGTGCGCTGCACCAGGTCCCCGATGTAGTAGATGTTCTCGGCCTTGAGACAGTTGGCCGAGCGCACCGTCAGGTCGAGTTCATCAATCGACTTCAGCAACATGGGGTTGAGGCCAGTGGTCTCTGTAGCACCGGTGCGCGTCTCGGGCGCTTCCAGATCCACGAACACGGCGAACTGGCTACGCAGGATATCGGCCGCCATGCGCACTGCCTCCGAGGGTTCGACACCCCCGTTGGTCTCCACGTCCAGAATCAGCTTGTCCAGATCGGTGCGCTGCTCCACGCGGGCGCGCTCCACCGAATAGCTAACCCGGCGCACGGGGCTGAACGAGGCATCCAGACGCAGATTGCCGATCGCGGTTCCCTCGTCTTCGCCCGGCAGCACTTTCTTGCGCGCGGGCTGATAACCACGACCGTGTTCCACGAACAGGGTCATGTCCAGCTCGCCGCCGGTGAGGTTGGCAATGACGAGATCCGGATTGATGATTTCCACATCATGGTCGAGCGTGATGTCGCTGGCGGTTACCGGCCCGGAGCCGCTCTTGCTCAGATGCAGCTCCGCCGAGTCCCGCGCGTGCATGCGCAAGGCGACGTTCTTCAGGTTAAGCAGGATATCGATGACGTCTTCCTGCACGCCCTCCACGGTCGTGTACTCATGCAGGACGCCCTTGATCTCGACCTCGGTAACGGCCGCGCCCGGAATCGAGGACAGCAGAATCCGGCGCAGCGCATTTCCCAGGGTATGACCATAGCCGCGCTCGAGCGGCTCGAGGATGATCCGCGCGCGCGCCGCGGAGATCTTCTCGACCTCGACGGAACGCGGCTTGAGCAATTCGGAAACAGAACCCGACATAGGGTTTTCCCTCGCTTACTTGGAGTACAGCTCGACGACGAGATTCTCGTTGATGTCGGGCAGGATCTGGTCACGGTCCGGAATCGACTTGTAGATGCCTTCCAGCTTCTTCGTGTCGACCTCTACCCAGTCCGGGAAACCCACCTGCGCCGTCACCTCCAGCGCCTGCTGGATACGCGTCTGGTTGCGCGCCTTTTCGCGCACCGTAATCACGTCCTCCGGCTGTACCTGATAGGATGGCACGTTCACCGTATGGCCATTGACGGCCATCGCCTTGTGCGTGACCAACTGCCGCGCCTCGGCCCGCGTCGCCGCGAAGCCCATGCGATAAACCAC
Source organism: uncultured Salinisphaerales bacterium (assembly GCA_964646895.1). Classification (GTDB taxonomy): domain Bacteria; phylum Pseudomonadota; class Gammaproteobacteria; order Nevskiales; family CAZYIP01; genus CAZYIP01. The sequence goes on from CAZYIP010000086.1 coordinate 1,848, forward strand.
GTTATCGAGACGCCGCTCCAGCAGCTCCAGCAGGCGGAAACCGGTGGAACCCTTCATGTGCGCAGCTTCGCGATAGTAGTTGCGAAACTGGCGCTCGAGTACGCCATACATGTGCCGCAGCTTCTGCTTTTCCCGCAGTTGCAACGCGTAGTCCGACAGGCGCGGCCGACGGCGGCTGCCCTGCTGACCAGGCAGCGTCTCGAACTTGCACTTCGACTCGATGGAACGAGCGCGCCCTTTCAGGAACAGATCCGTCCCGGCGCGCCGGGACAGCTTGCATTTGGGACCAGTGTACTTCGCCATGGTATTTCCTGTGCTCTCAGACGCGCCGCTTCTTTGGCGGCCGGCAGCCGTTGTGCGGGATCGGCGTCACGTCGGTGATGCTGGTGATCTTGAACCCGGAGTTGTGCAGCGAGCGTACCGCCGACTCGCGCCCCGGGCCCGGCCCCTTGACGCGGACCTCCAGATTCTTCACGCCGCATTCGGTCGCCGCGCTGCCCGCCTTCTCGGCCGCAACCTGCGCCGCGAAGGGTGTGCTCTTGCGCGAGCCGCGGAATCCGCAGCCACCCGCAGTGGCCCACGACAGGGCGTTACCCTGGCGGTCGGTAATGGTGACGATCGTGTTGTTGAAGGAAGCGTGAATAAAGGCGATGCCGTCGGCGATGTTCTTCTTGACACGCTTGCGCGGGCGATTGCTGGCTTTTGCCATTGCGGTTTTCCTGAATAAAAAGCGGGTTTACTTGCGAACCGCGCGCCGCGGACCCTTGCGTGTGCGCGCGTTGGTGCGGGTGCGCTGACCACGCACCGGCAAGCCTCGGCGATGGCGCAGGCCGCGATACGCGCCCAGATCCATCAGCCGTTTGATGTTCATGGAAACTTCCCGGCGCAGGTCGCCTTCGACGGCATACTTGCCGATCTCGGTGCGCAACGCATCCATTTCCGCGTCCGTGAGATCCTTCACCTTCATGTCGGTGCGGACACTGGCCGCTGCGCAAATCGCGCGCGCCCGCGTCGGTCCGATCCCATAGATCGACGTCAACGCGATGACGGTATGCTTCTGGGCCGGAATATTGACGCCAGCAATACGTGCCATGAAAGAACGCTCCTACCAAAAGGCCGGCGTGAAAAGCCGCCCATTATAAATGCTTTGGCTATAATTCACAATACGGACTTTCACTAGCCCTGGCGCTGCTTATGCCGCGCATCGCTGCAGATCACGCGCACGATACCGCCGCGCTTGATGATCTTGCAGTTGCGGCAGATTTTTTTGACTGATGCTCGTACTTTCATGAATCGATACTCTTGATGAATTCATCCTGTTCTCCCTCTCCTCCTGCGGGGAGAGGGTTTGGGAGAAGGGATGGTGAACACTCGTGCCTTCACCCTCTCCCTACCCCTCTTCCTCAAGGGAGAGGGGACTTTTCTATTGAAGCTCCGCCGGTGTCAGCTCGACCACTCAGCGCAACACTCCAGCGCTGCTGTGCCCCTTGAGATTCGCCTTTTTCATGAGCCCCTCGTACTGGTGCGACATCAGATGCGCCTGCAGTTGAGCCATGAAGTCCATGGCTACCACCACGATGATGAGGAGCGAGGTGCCGCCGAAGTAAAACGGCACATGCCAATACAGAATCAGGAACTCCGGCAGCAGGCAGACCAGGGTGATGTAGATCGCGCCCGCCACCGTCAGTCGCGTCAGCACCGTGTCGATGTAACGCCCGGTCTGCAGGCCCGGCCGCACACCGGGAATGAATGCCCCCGACTTCTTCAGATTATCCGCCGTCTCGCGCGAATTGAACACCAGGGCGGTATAGAAGAAGCAGAAGAAAATGATCAGGAACGAATACAGCAGCACGTACAGCGGCTGACCCGGCGACAGTGCATTGGCCACTGTCTGCACGACACCGGCTCCCGGCCCGAAAAACTGCAGCATCGATGACGGAAACAGGATGATGCTGGACGCGAAAATTGGCGGAATCACGCCCGACATGTTCAGCTTCAGCGGCAGGTGCTGAGTCTGGGCCGCCATCAGCCTGCGCCCCTGCTGCCGGCGCGCGTGATGTACCGGTATGCGCCGTTGCGCTCGCTCCACGAACACCACGAAACCGGTTACGCCGACCGCAATGGCAAACAGCGCAATGACCTGCAACGGATTGATCTCGCCGTTGCGGACCAGTTCCAGCAGGCCGCCGACTGCACTCGGCAACCCGGCGACGATGCTGGCGAAAATAATGATCGAGATGCCGTTGCCGATACCGCGCTCGGTCACCTGCTCGCCCAGCCACATCAGAAACATGCTGCCGGTCACCAGGGTCACCGCCGCGGTGAACACGAAGCTGATGCCCGGCTGCACCGCCACACCCTGCTGCTGCAGCGCAATCGCTGCACCGATAGCCTGAAATGTCGACAGGCCGAGGGTACCGTAGCGGGTATACTGGGTGATCTTGCGTCTTCCCGCCTCGCCTTCTTTCTTCAGTTGCTCCAGCGACGGCATTACCGCCGTCAGCAACTGCATGATGATCGATGCCGAGATGTACGGCATGATCCCGAGCGCAAACACGCTCAGCCGCTCGAGCGCCCCACCGGAGAACATGTTGAACATGTCCAGGATGGTGCCGCGCTGATTCGCGAACAACTGCGCCAATGCGCCCGGATCGATACCGGGTACCGGGATGAAGGATCCGACGCGAAACACGATCAGGGCGCCTATAACGAACCACAGGCGCTTTTTGACTTCTCCCAGCTTGCCCAGCGCAGGCATCATACCCGCCCGGTTGTCTGAAACTCTTGCCATCGTGTACTACGACTCGACCTTTCCGCCGGCCGCCTCGATCGCGGCGCGTGCGCCCTTGGTAACGCCCACGCCCTTGATCACCAGCGCACGCTCGATCGTGCCGGAGGCGATAATCTTGACCTGCCGTACCCGCTCGGGTACCAGCTTCGCTTTCTTCAGTGCCGGCAGATCCACTTCCGTGATATCCGCATCCAGTCTGGACAACTCGCTCAGGCGTACTTCGTCCTTCTCCCGCACAGCGCGCGAACGGAAGCCCTGCTTCGGCACCCGGCGCTGCAACGGCATCTGGCCGCCTTCGAACCCGACCTTGTGGAACCCGCCGGTGCGCGCCTTCTGGCCCTTGTGGCCCCGCCCAGCGGTCTTGCCGAGGCCCGATCCCGGACCACGCCCAACACGCTTCGGAGCCGTTTTGGCGCCCGGCGCCGGCTTCAGGCTGTTAAGACGCATCAGCTAATTCCTCAACCTTGAGCATGTACGAAATGGTGTTGATCATGCCGCGGTTCTCGGGCGTGCCCGCAACCACCGCGGATGAATGCATGCGCCGCAGTCCGAGGCCGCGCGCGCAAGCCTGATGGTTGCGCGGGCGCCCGCAAGTGCTGCGGACCAGGGTCACGCGGAACTGTTTGGGGCTGTTGTCGGCCATGGCTTATCCCGTAATTTCTTCGACGGTCTTGCCGCGTTTGGCGGCGATCGATTCCGGATCGTGCATGCCGCCGAGGGCGTTGACCGTCGCGCGCACCACGTTGAGCGGATTGCGCGAACCGTAGCTCTTGGCGAGCACGTTCTGCACGCCGGCCACCTCGAACACCGCACGCATGGCACCACCCGCGATGACGCCGGTACCGTCCGCGGCAGGCCGTACGACCACCCTCGACGCACCATGAGCGCCGTCGGTCTCGTGCTGTACCGTGCCTTCCAGCAGCGGCACGCGGATCATGTTCTTGCGCGCGCGCTCCATCGACTTCTGGATCGCAAGCGGCACTTCACGCGCCTTGCCATAGCCAAAGCCGACGCGTCCTTCGCCGTCGCCCACGACGGACAATGCGGTGAACCCGAACTGACGACCGCCCTTGACGACCTTCGCCACGCGGTTCACGGTCACCAGTTTTTCCTGCAGTTCGGAGCCGCTGTTCTGGTTGTCGAAGTTGGCCATGCTTAAAACTCCAGCCCGTTTTCACGCGCTGCATCGGCGAGCGCTTTCACGCGCCCGTGATAACGAAATCCGGAACGATCGAAGGCGACTCGCGTAATGCCGGCCTCTTTGGCCTTTTCCGCCACTCGCTGGCCGACGACCCGCGCCGCGTCGATGTTACCGGAGTTCCCGGCCTGCTCGCGCACCGCGCTTTCGAGCGTCGATGCCGCCACCAGGGTATGCGTGCCATCCGGTGAGATCACCTGCGCATAGATGTGCCGTGGCGTGCGATGCACGCACAGGCGGTGCGCCTGCAGCTCGCGGAACTTGGCCCGCGCACGGCTTGCCCGCCGCAGCCTCGCTGTTTTCTTGTCTGCCATCAGCCTGTCCTGCTATTTCTTCTTCTTGGCTTCCTTACGCACGACGTTTTCGTCGGCGTAACGAACACCCTTGCCCTTGTAGGGTTCCGGCGGACGGAAGGCGCGGATTTCTGCCGCCACCTGGCCGACCCGTTGCTTGTCGGCGCCGCGCACGACCACTTCGGTCTGGCTCGGCACTTCAACGGTGATGCCCTCCGGTACCTGATAGGTCACTGGATGCGAGAAACCAAGACTCAAATTCAGATTCGTACCCTGCAGCTGGGCGCGGTAGCCGACACCCACGAGTTGCAGGCGCCGCTCGAAGCCGCTCTTGACGCCGGTAACCATGTTGCTCAGCAACGCGCGTATGGTGCCGGCCAGAGCCCACTGGGGCCGCTTCGCATCGGTGAATTCGACCCGCGCTGTGCCTTCTTCGACCGCAACCCGGACGCCGCGCGGCAGGTCAAGGCTCAATTTGCCGAGCTTGCCACTCACCGCGACCGCTGCATCGGAAACCTGAAGCTCAACTCCATCAGGCACGCTGACCGGCGCTTTTGCCACTCTCGACATTTTTACGCCACCTCGCAGAGAATCTCGCCGCCATGCCCGCTTTCGCGTGCCTGCCGGTCGCTCATGACGCCATGAGAGGTCGAAACGATCGCGATACCCAATCCGCCGATGACTTTCGGCAGATTCTGCACGCTCTTGTAGATGCGCCGTCCCGGCCGGCTCACGCGCTGAATGCGCTCGATGACCGGCCGGCCTTCGTAATACTTCAGGTCGATCGTCAATTCCGGCTTCTTCGGATCGCCGCCAACGCTGTGGTCAACGATGTAGCCTTCCGCCTTCAATACCTCGGCAATGGCCACCTTGAGCTTCGACGACGGCATCGTCACCCGCGTCTTGCGTGCGGTGTGACCATTGCGAATACGCGTCAGCATGTCGGCGATGGGATCAGTCATACTCATTTTATCGATATCCCCGTCGTTGCTACCAGCTGGCCATCGTGAGGCCGGGAATCTCGCCACGCAGCGCGGCTTCACGCAGCTTGTTGCGGCACAGACCAAACTTGCGGTAATAACCACGCGCCCGGCCGGTCTGCTCGCAGCGGTTGCGCAACCGTGTCGGGCTCGAGTCCCGTGGCAGACGCTGCAACGCCTCGACCATGCTCTGGCGCTCCACCGGATCCGTATTCGGATTGTTGATGATCGCCTTCATGCGCGCACGTTCCTCGGCGTACTTGGCGACGACCTTCGCGCGCTTTTGCTGGCGCTCCATCATGCATTTCTTGGCCATCTCGACCTCTTACTTCCTGAGCGGAAAACTGAACGCTTCCAACAGCGCCCGGCCTTCCTCATTGGTTTTCGCGTTGGTGGTGATGGTGATGTCCATACCCCGCAACTGGTCGACCTTGTCGAAGTCGACCTCCGGAAAAATGATCTGCTCGGGCACGCCGAGGCTGTAGTTGCCGCGACCGTCGAACGAGCGCGGGCTGAGCCCGCGAAAGTCACGGATACGCGGCAACGCTATGTTGATCAGGCGGTCCAGGAACTCGTACATGCGCTCACGCCGCAGCGTCACCTTGCAGCCGATCGGCCAGCCTTCGCGAATCTTGAAACCGGCCACCGACTTGCGCGCATGGGTAATGATCGGCTTCTGTCCCGCAATCGCCGTCATGTCGGCAACCGCGGCATCGATCACCTTGCGGTTCGCCACCGCCTCGCCCACCCCCATGTTGAGGGTGATCTTGGTGATACGCGGTACCTGCATCACATTCTTGTAGTCGAACTGCTCGCGCAGGCGTCCGACTACCGTATCCTGATAAAACTGCTTCAATCTGGCCATTACCGTCTCTCGTCAGGCGTCGATGACTTCGTCGTTCGACTTGAAGTAGCGGACCTTGCGCCTGATGCCGTTTTGTTCGAGAAAGCGGAAGCCGACGCGATCGCCTTTCTGCGTATCCGGGTTGTACAGGTTCACGTTGGACACATGGATCGGCATCTCCTTTTCGACGATGCCGCCCTGCACCCCGCGGTTGGGATCCGGCTTCACATGCTTTTTGGCGATATTGATGCCTTCGACTACCAGCCGATCGCCGCGCACTTCGAGCACCGTGCCACGCCGGCCCTTGTCCTTGCCTGCATTGACGATAATCTCGTCACCTTGCTTGATTCTACGCATGGTCTTTACCTACAAAACCTCTGGCGCCAGCGAAATGATGCGCATGTAGCGCTCGCGCAGCTCACGCGTGACCGGGCCGAAAATGCGCGTGCCGACCGGCTCCAGCTTGGGCGTCAGCAGCACTGCCGCATTGCGGTCGAAGCGGATCAGCGAACCATCGCCACGGCGCACGCCGTGACGGGTGCGCACGACCACGGCGTTGTACACCTCGCCCTTCTTGACCCGACCGCGCGGGATCGCGTCCTTGACCGTCACCTTGATGACGTCGCCGACGCGCGCATAACGCCGGTGCGAGCCGCCCAGCACCTTGATGCACTGGACCTTGCGCGCCCCGCTGTTATCGGCCGCATTGAGTATCGTCTCTGCCTGAATCATCGCTTTAAGCCTACGCCTTCATCCGCCCCGACCGGGAAAACCGTGATCACTCCCCGGCGGCCGGCTCCAGAACCTTGACCAGTCGCCAGGACTTGGTCCGCGACAGCGGACGGCACTCCTGGATCGACACCACGTCGCCGATCTTGCAGACATTGTCTTCGTCGTGCGCGTGCAAGCGGGTCGTTCGCCGGATGTACTTGCCATACAGCGGATGCTTGACCAGCCGCACCACGGCGACGGTGATCGTCTTGTCCGTCTTGTCACTCAACACGCGGCCGGTGACGGTCCGCTGAATCCTGCCTTCGCTCATTGCACGCCACCTGCCTGCTCGGCTGCCTTCTCGTTCAACAGCGTCTTCACGCGGGCGATGTTTCGGCGCACCTCGCGCAATTGATGATGACGCGCCAACTGTCCATTGCCGAGCTGCATGCGCAGGTTGAATTGCTCGCGCCGGAGCGAGAGCAGCTCCTCGTCCAGTTCGGACACTGTTTTCCGCCTGAGTTCGCTCACCTTCATCACATAACCGTCCGCGTTACGAATGCCGTCTTCACCGACAACTTCGACGCCGCCAGCCGCAACGCTTCGCGCGCCACATCCTCGGGCACGCCTTCCATCTCGTAGAGCATGCGCCCCGGCTGAATATTGGCGACCCAGTACTCCACGTTGCCCTTGCCCTTGCCCATGCGCACTTCGATCGGCTTCTTGCTCACCGGCTTGTCCGGGAACACGCGAATCCAGATCTTGCCGCCGCGCTTGACGTGGCGAGTCATGGCACGCCGGGCCGCCTCGATCTGGCGGGCGGTGATGCGACCACGTCCGGTCGCCTTCAGGCCGTACTCGCCGAAACTGACGCGGTTGCCGCTCAGGGCCAGGCCACGGTTGCGGCCCTTCTGTTGTTTACGAAACTTGGTTTTCTTCGGTTGCAGCATGCCTGTTACTCCTACGCCGCATCCTGATCTTCTTTAGGCGCGCCGGCCGCGGGCTGCGGCTCGAAGACCTCGCCCTTGAAGATCCACACCTTGACCCCGATCACGCCGTAGGTCGTCTTGGCTTCGGCGAATCCGTAATCGATTTCCGCCCGTAGCGTGTGCAGCGGCACCCGGCCGTCGCGATACCACTCGCTACGTGCAATTTCCGCACCGTTCAGGCGCCCGGCCACGTTGATGCGTATGCCACCGGCGCCGATGCGCATGGCATTGGCGACCGCCCGCTTCATCGCGCGCCGGAACATGATGCGCCGTTCCAGCTGCTGGGCCACGCTCTCGGCGACCAGTTGGGCATCGAGTTCGGGCTTGCGCACTTCCTCGACCGTGATGTGCACCGGCACATTCATGATCGCGGCCACTTCCTGACGCAGCTTTTCGATGTCCTCACCCTTTTTGCCGATGACGATGCCGGGGCGCGCGGTATGAATCGTGATGCGCGCCGTGCGCGCCGGCCGTTCGATATGTACCCGGCTGACCGAGGCATTGGCGAGGCGCTTGCTGAGAAAGTTGCGCACTTCGATGTCGGTGTTCAGATAATTCTTGTAGGCGCCGCCCTGCGCGTACCACCGCGATGTCCAGTCGGTGGTTACGCCGAGGCGAAAGCCTGTCGGATTGACTTTTTGTCCCATATCCGGCCTCTAACTCATTCTGTTCGAAAGCGCTGAAAAACGTCGTGGGCGACGGCAGCCTGACCAGTGGCCGGGATGCCGAGCGCAGCAGTTTCTCAGCGCTTTCATTCGTCGCCGACCTGCACGGTGATGTGGCTGGTCCGGCGCATGATGCGGTCGGCCCTGCCCTTGGCGCGTGCCTTGATGCGCTTGAGCACCGGCCCCTGATCGACGTAGACCGCGGACACCTTGAGTTCGTCGATGTCCGCGCCCGCATTGTGCTCGGCATTGGCGATCGCCGATTCCAGCACCTTGCGTACCAGATGAGCCGACTTTTTCGGGCTGAACTGGAGGAGCTGCAATGCTTGCTCAACGGGCAGGCCGCGAATCTGGTCTGTCACCAGGCGACACTTTTGCGTCGAAACGCGAGCAAACTTCAGTTTTGCGACTGTTTGCATCGGTGCGCCCTCTACCTCGACTTCTTGTTGCCTGCCACGTGACCCTTGAAGGTCCGGGTCGGCGAAAATTCGCCAAGCTTGTGCCCGACCATGTTCTCGTTGACGAACACCGGGATATGCTGGCGGCCGTTATGCACCGCAATGGTCAGGCCCACCATGTCGGGCGTAATCATCGAGCGCCGCGACCACGTCTTGATCGGTCGCTTGACCCGATTGTTCTGTGTCTCCGTCACCTTCCGAGCCAGATGATGGTCTACGAAGGGACCTTTTTTGATCGACCGTGGCACTGTTGCTTAACCTCTCACTCGGCGTTGACTCTTGCGGCGGCGGATGATCATGCTGTCGGTGCGCTTGTTCTTGCGCGTCTTCGCGCCCTTGGTAGGACGGCCCCAGGGGCTGACCGGGTGACGCCCGCCCGAGGTGCGGCCCTCGCCACCTCCATGCGGATGATCGACCGGGTTCATGGCCACGCCGCGTACCGTGGGCCGCACACCGCGCCAGCGTCGGGCGCCGGCCTTGCCCAGCGAGCGCAGACTGTGCTCGCTGTTGCCCACCTCGCCGATGGTGGCGCGACAGCTCACCGCAACCCGGCGCGTTTCTCCGGAACGCAGACGCAACGTCGCATAACCACCTTCGCGCGCCACCAGCTGCGCGGAGGTTCCGGCGCTGCGTGCAAGCTGGCCACCCTTGCCGGCGCGCAGCTCCACGCAATTGATGGCGGTACCCAGCGGGATGTTGCGCAACGGCAAATTGTTGCCCGTGCGTATCGGGGCATCGACTCCCGAGAGCACCGGATCGCCGGCAGCCAGGTCACGTGTCGCGATGATGTAGCGACGCTCGCCGTCAGCATACAGAAGCAATGCGATATGGGCGCTGCGGTTGGGATCGTACTCCAGGCGTTCGACCCGCGCCGGCACACCGTCCTTGTCGGCGCGCTTCCAGTCGATCAGGCGCAAACGCTGCTTGTGTCCGCCGCCCCGGTGCCGGGTGGTGATGCGCCCGGCATTGTTGCGCCCGCCGCTGCGGGTCTTGGGTGCCAGCAACGGTCCGTGAGGCGATCCCTTGTACAGATCCGGAGTCACCACCCGAACCACGGTTCGGCGGCCAGCGGATGTCGGTTTGGCTTTGACAATGGCCATACTATTGTATCCCGTTTCGCGGGCGCGAAGCACCTCGCCTCGCTACAAAACTCGAAAAACTCTTCAGTCCCCCTCTCCCCTTTGGGGGAGAGGGTTGGGGAGAGGGGGTCCACAACAAAACCTCACCCTCTCCCTGACCCTCTCCCTTCGAGGGAGAGGGGAATAATGCGGTGTTACTCGCCGAGGAAGCTGATTTCCTGTCCCGGCGCCAGCCTCACGTAGGCCTTTTTCCAGTGTTTACGACGCCCGGGCATGCGCCCGAAACGCTTCTGCTTGCCCTTGACGTTGGCCGTCTGCACGCTTGTGACGTCTACCTTGAACAGGGTTTGCACAGCGACCTTGATCTCGTCCTTGCGCGCGTCCGGCAGCACCTTGAACACGACCTGGTTGTGCGCGTCGGCAACATTGGTGCTCTTTTCCGATACATGCGGCGCAACCAATACCTGCAGCAGTCGTTCCTGCCTCATTGCAGCATCCCCTCGAGGCGCTTCAGGGCCTCGACCGTGATCACCACTTTCTCGGCGCCGATCAATGCGACCGGATTCACCGCGGTGCTGTCGATGACGTCGAACCCGGGCACATTGCGCGCTGCAAGATAGAGGTCGTGGTCAATGCTCTCCGTCACGATCAGTGCCGAAGTCAGTTCCAGCTCTCGAACCTTGCTCACGAACGCCTTGGTTTTGGCTTCGTCGAGGGTGAACGCCGACAGCACGACCAACCTGTCCTGGCGCGCCAGCTCTGCCACGATGGCTCGCATCGCGCCACGCCACATCTTGCGGTTTACCTTCTGGCTGTAGTTCCGCGGCCGGGCGGCGAAGGTCACGCCACCTCCACGCCACAGCGGGCTGCGAATGGTGCCGGCGCGCGCCCGGCCAGTGCCCTTCTGGCGCCACGGCTTTCGGCCACCGCCGGAGACCTCGGAACGAGTCTTCTGCGCCTTGGTGCCAGCCCGACCCCCGGCGAGATACGCCGTGACCACCTGATGCACCAGCGCCTCATTGAACGGCGCCCCGAGCACCTGGTCGGAAACCGAGACGGTATCGGACGAATTCGTGATCTGCAGATCCATGACTGTCTCCGGCCTCACCGTGCCTTGATTGCGGGACGAATGACCAGATCACCGTTCTTGGCGCCAGGCACGCTGCCCTTGATCAGAAGCAGATTGCGCTCCGTATCGACGCGAACTACCGTGAGGCCCTGAATCGTGGTCCGCACGTTACCCATCTGGCCGGCCATTTTCTTGCCCTTGAACACTCGTCCCGGGGTCTGGTTCTGGCCGATCGAACCAGGCACGCGATGTGCGCGCGAGTTGCCGTGGGTCATGCGCTGGCTGCGGAAATTATGGCGCTTGATGGTACCGGCGAACCCCTTGCCGATGGACGTGCCCGTCACATCGATCATCTGGCCGACCGTGAAACGATCCACTCCCAGCTCGGCGCCCGGCGCGATATCCTCGCCCTCGCCGTCATCCAGGCGAAACTCCCACAGGCCGCGCCCGGCCTCGAGTTCGGCCTTCCGGTAGTGACCCGCCATCGGCTTCGTCACCCGTGATGGACGACGGCTGCCCGTGGTGACCTGAATCGCGCGGTAGCCATCGCGTTCGAGGCTTTTCACCTGGGTGACGCGATTGGGCTCGACCTCAACCACGGTCACGGGCACCGACTCGCCATCCTCGGCGAAGACGCGCGTCATGCCGCACTTGCGACCGATCAGTCCGATTGCCATTACGCTAAAACCTCTTCGCCCTCAATTGAGCTTGATCTGAACATCGACACCCGCCGCCAGATCGAGCTTCATCAATGCATCCACCGTCTTTTCGGTCGGATCGACAATGTCCATCAGGCGCTTGTGGGTGCGAATCTCGTACTGATCGCGCGCGTCCTTGTTCACATGTGGTGAAGTCAGGACCGTATAGCGCTCATGCCGGGTCGGCAGCGGAATCGGGCCATGCACCAGCGCACCCGTGCGCTTGGCGGTTTCCACGATCTCGCGCGCCGACTTGTCGATCAGGCGATGGTCGAACGCCTTGAGACGAATGCGAATATTCTGACTGCGGGCCATGATTTATCCAATAATCTTGGTAACGACGCCGGCGCCCACGGTGCGCCCGCCCTCGCGGATCGCAAAGCGCAGTCCGTCTTCCATTGCAATCGGGTTGATCAGCGTCACCACCATCGTCACGTTGTCCCCCGGCATCACCATCTCGGTATCCGCCGGCAGCTCGCACGAGCCCGTCACGTCCGTCGTCCGAAAGTAAAACTGCGGCCGGTAACCCTTGAAAAACGGTGTGTGACGACCACCCTCTTCTTTCTTCAGCACATACACCTCACACTCGAAACGCGTGTGCGGCGTAATGCTCCCGGGCTTGGCCAGCACCTGCCCGCGCTCCACTTCGTCACGCTTGAGACCCCGCAGCAGCACGCCCACGTTGTCCCCCGCCTGCCCTTCGTCCAGCAGCTTGCGAAACATCTCCACGCCGGTCACCGTCGTCTTGCTGGTCTCGCGAATCCCCACCAGCTCCACTTCGTTGCCCACCTTGCAGATGCCACGCTCGATGCGCCCCGTGGCCACCGTGCCACGACCCGAAATCGAGAACACGTCTTCCACCGGCATCAGAAAATCACCGTCCACCGCCCGCTCCGGCTCCGGTATGTAGGCGTCCATCGCCTCCACCAGCTTGTAGATCGCCGGTACCCCAATCTCCGAGGTGTCCCCTTCCAGCGCCTTCAGCGCCGAGCCCACGATGATCGGAGTGTCGTCGCCCGGAAATTCGTACGCGTCCAGCAACTCGCGCACTTCCATCTCCACCAGCTCCAGCAGCTCGGCGTCGTCCACCATGTCCGCCTTGTTCAAAAACACCACAATGTACGGCACACCCACCTGGCGGCTCAGCAGTATGTGCTCGCGCGTCTGCGGCATCGGACCATCCGCCGCGCTCACCACCAGAATCGCTCCGTCCATCTGCGCCGCACCCGTGATCATGTTCTTCACATAATCCGCGTGCCCGGGACAGTCCACGTGCGCATAGTGGCGATTCTCCGAGGTGTACTCCACGTGCGAGGTCGCAATCGTGATGCCGCGCGCGCGCTCTTCCGGCGCATTGTCTATCTGCGCAAAACCCCGCGCCTCGCCACCCCACTTCTCCGACAGCACCTTCGTCAGCGCCGCCGTCAGCGTCGTCTTGCCATGGTCAACGTGACCAATCGTCCCTACGTTGACGTGCGGCTTGTCCCGCTCAAATTTTGCCTTCGCCA
>CAZYIP010000087.1:0-3162 GCA_964646895.1 uncultured Salinisphaerales bacterium
TTGTGGGAGCGGCTTCAGCCGCGATTGGCAGCATCAGCCGCAGGCACTGCGCGCATCGGGTCAGCGGCCACGGCGGCTGAGGAGCAGCAATCCGACGGCTGCCACGGCGCCCGCCGCGAGCGCGGCCTGGCGATTAGCCCGCCGCTGGGCCGCAGCACGACGCTGTTCGACAGCGGCTTCCGGAATGTCCTGCGGCGCCCCTTCGTGCATCGCCATCTGGAGTACCTGCGCGATGTGCAGCGCGCGTCGCTGCGTCGTCTGGGCGATCTGCTCCCGGCAACTGAATCCGTTGGCGATGATCAGCGTGTCCCTGTCGGCCTGGCGTACCCGGGGCAGCAGCACGCGCTCGCCGGCGCCAATGGAGACGTCGTATTTCTCCTTCTCGAAGCCGAACGAGCCGGCCATGCCGCAGCAGCCGGAATCGAGCACCTCGAAGTCGAGGCCGAGCTTCCGCAGCAGGCTTTGCTCGGCGTCCATGCCCATGATCGACTTGTGGTGGCAATGGCCGTGCACCAGCGCCTTGCGCTCCAGCCGCGGCGGCTGGAAATTTTCCATCTGCTGTTCCAGGAACTCGCTCAGCGTATAGCTGTGGCTGGCCAGGCTTTGTGCGCGCTGATCGTCCGGAAACATGTTCGTCAGTTCGTCGCGAAAGACCGACAGGCACGACGGCTCCAGGCCGATGACTGGCACTTTCGCGGCGATTTCGTTGTCGAGCGTGGTCATGACCTGCCGCAGATAGTGCTGCGCCCGGTCCAGCATGCCGAATTCGTACAACGGCCGCCCGCAGCAGATCGGTTGCAGCGGTACCAGCACCCGCAACCCCTGCGCTTCGAGAACCTCCACGGCTGCCTGCGCGATGTCCGGAAAGAAATGATTGGTGAACGTATCCGGCCACAACACCACCGGTGGTCCACCCGTGTTGTGCACCGCGCGCTGCCGGAACCAGCCCTTGAAGGTCTGCGGCGCGTACTTCGGGATGCTGCGTGCCTGCGGCATCCGGGTCACAGCCTTGGCCAGATGGGAAAACCCCGGTGCGCCGGTGAGGAAGTTGACCACTGCCGGCATCTTTGATGCCAGCCGTGACCAGCGGTCGATCAGGCCAAAGGCGTACGCCGGCAGCGGTTTCATCCGGCCCTCGTAATAGTGCGACAGGAACTCGGCCTTGTAGGTCGCCATGTCCACGTGCACCGGGCAGTCGTTCTTGCAGCCCTTGCACGACAGGCACAGGTCGAGCGACTCCTTCACCGCCTCGGAGCGCCAGCCGTCGGTCAGCACGTCGCCCTGCATCATTTCGAACAGCAGGCGGGCGCGGCCGCGGGTGGCGTGCTTTTCCTCCCGCGTGACCATGTAGCTCGGGCACATCGTGCCGGTATCGCTGCGGCATTTGCCCACGCCGACGCAGCGAATCGCAACACGGCCGAAGCTGTGCCTGTCGTGCGGGAACTTGAAGCGCGTCGTCGTCTCCGGGGGATGATAGTTCAGCAGCCGCAGGTTCTCGTCGAGCCCGTACGGGTCGACGACCTTGCCGGGGTTCATTTTCCAGTCCGGGTCCCAGATCGACTTGAACTCGCGAAACGCCTGGATCAGTTCCTCACCGTACATCTTGTCGAGCAATTCGGCGCGCGCCTGACCGTCGCCGTGTTCGCCGGACAGGGAGCCGCCGTAGGACACCACCAGATCGCCCGCTTCCTCCATGAAGGCGCGGAATTGGCGTACGCCCTCCGGCGTCTCCAGGCCGAAGCTGATGCGGGAGTGAACGCAGCCCTGGCCGAAGTGGCCGTACAGGGCGCCGCGGTAGTCGTATTTGCCGTAGAGTTTTTGCAGATCGCGCAGGTAATCCCCGACCCGCTCGGGCGGTACCGCCGAATCCTCCCAGCCGGGCCAGTGGTCGCGCCCGTCGGGCGGGAAGGCCGTCGCGCCGAGGCCGGCCTCGCGTACGGACCACAGCTTGTCTTCCTGCTCCTTGTCGTCGAAGATCCGGTAGCCGGTCGGGGCGTCCCGGGTTTTTTTCAGGGCGTCGATCAGCGCTTGTGCCCTGGCGTCGGCCTGCTGACGATCGTCCGCGCCAAACTCCACCAGCAGCCACGCCTTGCCCTTGGGCAGTTGCGACAGTTCGTGGGTGTGCATGTGCTCCTGGCGCTCGTCGATGAACAACTGGTGATCGATGCCTTCGAGCGCGATCGGTCGATGTTCCATGATGGCCGGCACATGATCGGCGGCGACCGCGATGTCCTTGAAACCAATGACCGCCAGGGTGCGGTGCTTGACGTTCGGCGTCAGTTTCAGCGTCGCATGCAGCACCGTCATGCAGGTGCCTTCGGTGCCGCACAGGGCGCTGGCCAGGTTGAAGCCGTTTTCCGGCAGCAGGTCGTCGAGGTTGTAGCCGGACACCCGCCGCGGCATTTTCCGGATGCTCGGGTAGTGTGCGCGGATTTGCTCGGCGTATTTGTCGCGCAGCGCCTTCAGCGCCGCGAAGATCTCGCCCTGACGGCCGCCGCCGGCGATGATCGCCGCGATTTCGTCGTCGCTGTAGCCGTCCTTGAGTGTCATGCGCTGGCCGTCATAGGTGAGGATGTCAAGCGAGTGCACGTTGTCGGCCGTGCGCGGGCCGGGGCCGTAGAATTGCGCCTGCACCGAATGCACGCCGCAGGAGTTGTTGCCGACGTTGCCGCCGATCGTGCACCACTTGTGGGTCGACGGATCAGGCGGAAATACCAGACCGTAGCCACCCAGAGTCTGGTTGAGCTTGTCGTTGATGACGCCGGTTTCGACTGTTACCCGGCGGTTTTCGCGGTCGATGTCGACGATGCGATCGAGGTACTTGGAATGGTCGATCACTACGGCGTGGTTGACCGTCTCACCGGAGAGGCTGGTGCCGCCGCCGCGTGACAGCACCGGCGCGTCGTGCTCGCGGCTGATGCGGTGCGTGGCGATGATGTCCTCGATGGTTCGGGGTATCACAACGCCGATCGGTGGCTGGCGGTAGTTCGACGCGTCGTTGGCGTACAGTGCGCGGCTGCCGGCATCGAAGCGGACTTCGCCGCCGATGACGGCTTCGAGATCGTGCGCCAATGCCTCGCGGTCGGATTCGTTGAAGGTCTTGCGATTGCGCATGGTCCTTTCCTCAAATCACTGTTCGCCGTTGCAGGGCGCCTGACTCGT
>CAZYIP010000087.1:3262-14935 GCA_964646895.1 uncultured Salinisphaerales bacterium
CCTCAAATCACTGTTCGCCGTTGCAGGGCGCCTGACTCGTCATTCCCGCGCAGGCGGGAAACCAGTGCCTTCCAGCTTCGGTTATCTGCGTAGGTACCGGAAAACCCTCGTTTCGAATGGAAAATGACACGATTTACAAAAGTCGCTGGGTTACCGCCTGCGCGGGAATGACGGTTTGAGCATGGTCAGAGAGACGTCGGGTTCCGCCGCCGAGTTCCTCTCAAAGTCGGTATTCCGCCGCATCCGCATGCCTGAATTCCAGCCCCAGCCCGGGTCGTGACAGATCCGGCCGCAGCACTCCGCCGGTGGGCTCCGGGGTGCCGTCGAACAACATGCGTTCGATGCGCACGTGGTCGTGGAAATATTCCAGATGTCGCAGTGGCCGGATGGCACAGCAGGGGTGCAGGTGCAGTGCCGGCGCGCAGTGCGCCGAAAGCGGCACCTGGTGAGCATCCGCGAGTGCGGCAACCGAAAGAAAACCGGTCACGCCGGCGCAGCGGGTGATGTCTGCCTGCAGCACGTCGACCGCGCCGGCTTCGAGCATCGCGCGGAAGTACGGCAGGTCGTAGCCGTACTCCCCCGCGGCGATTGCCATCGGCACCGGGGCGCGATCGCGAACGAGGCGCAGCCCGGCGAGGTCGTCGGAGGTAACCGGTTCCTCGTACCACCTGACGCCGTAGTCGTCGAGCGTCTCGGCCATGGCCAGCGCCTGCTTGCGGTCGAAGGCGCCATTCGCATCGACGAACAGTTCCGTATCATCGCCAATCGCTGCGCGCGCGACCGCGAGCCGGCGCGGATCGCGATCCGGTTCACGGCCGATCTTGATCTTGACGCGGGGAATACCGGCTGCGGCCCAATGGCCCAACTGCTCGCGCAGTTGCATGTCGGAATACGAAGTGAAGCCGCCGCTGCCGTACACCGGCACTGCAGTGTGAACGGCGCCGAGCAGCGCGACCAGGGGGCGATCCAGCGCGCGCGCCTTCAGATCCCAGAGCGCGATATCCACGGCGGCGATCGCCATCGAAGCGATGCCGGGGCGGCCAAGGTTGCGGATCGCCCTGACCATCGACAGCCAGCATGCGCCGATGTCCATCAGGTCATGCCCGACAACGACATCCGCCAGCTTGTCCGCAATCAGGGTCGCGCACGCCTGATGGCCGTAGGTATAGCCGATGCCGGTGCGGCCGCCGCCGTGCGCCTGGACCAGTACCAGCGTCGTGGAATCCCACGCCAGGGTGCCGTCGGATTCGGGCGCGTCGGTCGGTATCCGGTAGGCGCTGACTTCCAGCGATTCGAGCTTCGTGGCATCGCCCCTGCGTTCGGTCATCGATCAGACCCTGGGCAGCTTCGGAATGAATTCCCTGGCGAAGCTCTTGACCGACATCTTGATGATGCCGGCCGCGTCCGGATCGCCGTGCAGCAGCGCGGACATGTAGGCCCTGGCCTGGCTGGAACGAATATGCGGCGGAATCGGCGGCACGTTCGGGTCGGTGTAGGCTTCCAGCACGACCGGCCGATCGGCGTTCAGCGCCCGGTCCCAGGCGCCGCCGACCGCATCCGGCTCGCTCACCTTGATGCCCTGCAGGCCGATCAGTTCGGCGTACCTGGCGTAGGGAAAGTCCGGGATATCCTGCGAGCCCTTGAACTTCGGGTCACCGGACTGGACGCGCTCTTCCCAGGTCACCTGATTCAGGTCACGGTTGTTGAGCACCATGATGATCAGGCGCGGATCACTCCACTCGCGCCAGTATTTGGCAATGGTGATGAGCTCCATGTTGCCCGCCATCTGCATGGCGCCGTCGCCGACCAGCGCGATCGCGACCCGGTCGGGATAGCAGAACTTGGCGGCGATGGCGTAGGGCACGCCCGGGCCCATGGTCGCGAGACCGCCGGAAAGCTGCGCCTTCATGCCGCGCCGCAGCTTCAGGTCGCGGGCGTACCAGTTTGCGGCGGAGCCCGAGTCGGCGCTTAGAATGCAGTTGTCCGGCAGGCGCGATGAAAGCTCCCAGAACACCCGCTGCGGGTTGAGCGGATCGGCATCCATCATCGCCTGCGCTTCCAGTACCTTCCACCATTCGGCAACCGATTTCTCGATCCGCTCCCGCCATGAGCGGTCATCCTTGCGCTTGAGGTGGGGCATCAGGGCGCGCAGCGTTTCCGCGCTGTCGCCGACGAGATTGACTTCCATCGGGTAGCGCATGCTGAGCATGCGCCCGTCGATATCGATCTGTACCCCGCGGGCCTGGCCTTCCTCGGGCAGGAATTCCGAGTAGGGAAAACCCGATCCGATCATGAAGAAGGTGTCGCACTCCGTCATGAGTTCCCAGCTCGGGTTGGTGCCGAGCAGCCCGATCGAGCCGGTCACGTAGGGCAGATCATCCGGCAGTGCCGCGCGCCCGAGCAGGGCCTTGGCGACACCGGCGCCGAGCAGCTCCGCCACTTCCATCACCTCGTCGGTGGCATCGAGGGCGCCGGCGCCGACCAGAATCCCGACTTTCCTGCCTTCGTTGAGAACGCCGGCGGCACGCTTGAGATCGCTTTCCGTCGGCACGACCCGCGGCATCGTGTACCCGATGCCCGAATGCACCGTGCCGTGCGAACGCGGCGGCTTCTCCACGGCCGGCATCTCCTGCAGGTCGTTCGGTATGATGATGGCCGTCACCGTGCGCCCGAATTTCGCGATCCGGAAGGCGCGGTCGATGAGATGGCGAACCTGCGCCGGCGTGGTCGCCATGTGCACGTATTCGTTGGCCACGTCCTTGTACAGCGACGTAAGGTCGACTTCCTGCTGATAATCGCCGCCAAGCGAGCTGCGGGCCTGCTGGCCCACGATCGCGACCACTGGCTGGTGGTCCTTCTTGGCGTCGTACAGTCCGTTCAGCAGATGGATCGCGCCCGGCCCGGAGGTTGCCATGCACACGCCCACGTCATGGGTCCACTTGGCACTTGCGCAGGCCATGAATGCGGCCATTTCCTCGTGCCGCGTCTGAACGAACCGGATCCTGTCGCTGGCACGGTTGAGTGCGCCGAGAAGGCCATTGATACCATCACCGGCATAGCCGTAGATGCGGCGGACGCCCCACTCGTATAGCCGTTTGCAGATGAAATCGCTGACTTGCTCGCTCATGAACGTGTCTCCTGAGAGCAGGTGTAAGAGCCTATCCGCGAGTAACACGCGCCCGCGACGGCGACTGTTTTTGTGCGGCGCAAGGAAGGCGCGGCGAAGTGGACTCACCGTCCACGAGTCGGGCCCGACACGGCGCTGTGCAAAAACGGTCCCGTCCCTGCGGGTGATGTCCCGTTTCCCGCCATCCGGTCCATGATGGAGCCGGCGTGCACAGGTTCGGCAGCAAGCGCCGCTGCTATTACAAAGAGCGTAGTGCACCCGAATGCAATCGCAGGTGAAACGTGGTTGCGGCGCCGCCCGCGGACGCCGTTTGGTGCGGCCGAGCGGGCCGCAAAATGTATGGCGCGCAAGGGACTACGGCTGAAATCAGGGGAAAACCCGCGCTCCATGCAGGGATAGTCCGGGGCAAGGGTGCGGCCGGCAATGGCTCATGGGTTCAACCCGAGGCCGGGTTCTCGTGTTTTCGCGCCGTGGCGCCAAAAAGCCTGCACTTTTGCGAATGCCTGCTATCTTTAGAGGTAATCCCAGCCACCACTGCGGGGAGGTTCAGAGAATGGCCATACCACGTCAGAGTTACAGCTTGTTGTCACTAATCCGGCTCGCTTACCCGGACGCCCGATCGTTCTATGCGGGACTGCGGCGTGAAGGACGTTACTGCGTAGGCGGTGCGTTATACATGTTCGTGCACGGAATCAACCTGGAGGATGCCACTCGGATGCAGCGCTTTCCGCCTGCGGACCAGATTGCGCTGACGCTGATGCGTGTCAATCCGCTGCTGAGGTTTTCCGAAGCGCGTGCGTATGCGCAATGCATCGTGCGTGCCAATGACGTTTCCTTCGCCAATGGCCCGGCGCGCGCCTGGGAGATTCTGGGCGAAGCGCTCGACAAGCACTCGAAGGAGCGGGAAACCGCGGACGCCGAAGCTGCCGAGGCGGCAGTTCTGTAAGCGGCACGAAAGAGAGGGTGCCGGGAGCGGTGAGTGCGCCGCTCCCGGCATTCAGGTGAAGCCGCTGTTCGAGGCGACTCCGTTACCGACACATGTCGCGATTCATCCTCCAAACGATGAACGAACGTGATGTGAGGACGGCGACCCATCGCGACTTGCGTCGCCGCCAGGGATAGCTGTCGTTGCGTCACGCAGGAAACAATAATTGCCGGTACGGATCAAGCAGTCCATGCACCTTTACAATCGTTTAATTTGTGCCTAACTTGAATACCTGAAGAAGCTCGGGCGGGCTGCTTTCCGGGACGGCTGTTTCATGCGCGCTTATCGCGTGCGGTCTGATGGCATGGGAGGAGAGATATCGTGACTGGGAGAGCCGTAAGGGTCCGGCGCATCTGCGTCCGCAGGGATAGCTGGAGATAACCAATGCAAAAGGGAATTTTCGCAAGTCTTGCCACCATGATCGCGCTGGTCGCCGTCAACGGTCATGCCGCCGATTTCGACGCAACCTATTTCTTCGGCGACAGCCTCACCGACAGCGGCACCTACATCATTCAGGAAACTCCCTTCACCACCGGCCGCTTTACCGTGGACCCCGGGCATGTCTGGTCCGAGGATCTGGCCGCGCACTACGGCACCACCGCGGTGCCCTATGGTCTGTTCGTGCCCAGCACGAGTGCCCAGGATCCGCAACAGGTGGTTACGCTGGGCGGTACCAATTACGCCCAGGGCGGCGCGCGCGTCGCGCAGAAACCCGGTGTGGGCATTCTCAACGCGGTACCCGTGAGCAATCAGATTGACGGATATCTGGGTGCGACCGGCCGGGCCGATCCGGATGCACTGTATACGGTATGGGGAGGGGCCAACGATGTCTTCTTCCAGGCCGCGGCGGTGGGTAGCGGCGCGGCCACGCCAGGGCAGGTGGCTCAGGGCATGGAAGAGGCCGCAAGTGCCGAGGTCGCTCAGGTCGCGCGCCTGCACAATGCCGGGGCGCATTATCTGCTGGTACCGAACCTGCCGGATATCGGCGTCACGCCCGCGGCCCTGCTGCAGGGCATTCAGGCGACCGGTGCCGCTATCGGCGCGGATGATGCGACCATCAACAATGCGGTCATGGCGGCGATTCAGAAGCTGCGGGCAGGGGATGCCGATGGCGCAGTTGCGGCCGCTGCGGCGGCGCTTGGCGTGCCTGATGCTGCGGTCAAGGGGGCGCGTGAGCTGCTCGGGGGTGCCTTCAGCCAGTTGTCCGGCATCTACAATCAGCAACTGCAGAGTGCGCTCGGTAGTGCCGGCTTCGAGGTCATTCCTCTTGACGTGCACTCCCTGCTCGACGAAGTGCTGGCCGATCCCGGCTCCTACGGTTTCGACAATGTCATCGCACCCGCCTGCAATACATCGTCGGCGCTGCAATGCAATGCCGGCACCGTGGATACCAGTCAGCGCTATTTCTTCGCCGACGAAGTGCATCCCACCCCGCAGGCGCATGCCATCCTGGCCGAATATGCGGCCTCGGTAATCGATGCGCCCGGGTTGATTTCCCTGTTACCGAATGTGGTTGTCCGCGCCGGCCTGTCCCAGGTCGGTGCGCTGGACGATCATGCGCGGGTGACGCGCAGGGATCCCGACAGTCGCGGTTTGAACGCCTTCATCAACGGCGGGCTCAATGATCTCAAGCTGGGCGCCGATTCCGGGGTGGACGATGTCAACGCGGTCAACCGCAACTTCACCGCCGGTGTCGACTGGCAGTTCGCCGACAATGCGCTGCTCGGCGTGGCGCTGGGCTATTCCGGCTCCGACCCCTCTTTCGGGCACGACAGCGGCGGCTTCACACTGCACGACAAGCTGGCGATGGTGTATGCCGGCTTCGGCTTTGGCCATGCCTATGTCAACGCGACCGCCGGCTATGGGTGGCTGGACTTCAATGATGTCGAGCGGGACATCCAGCTGGGAACCGCAACACGCGTGGAGAAAAGCGACGTCGACGGGCACCAGCAGCTACTGCGCCTGGCCGGCGGCTATCATTTCGATTTTGGCGCGTTTGCCACCGGGCCGGTTGCGGCGCTGACATATCAGCAGGTGCATGTCGGAAGTTACAGCGAGGGCGGTGATCGCAGCACCAGCATGCACTTCGATGCGCAGAATCTGTATTCGCTCATGGGCAGCTTCGGCTGGCAGGCCGGATTCGATATCGGCGAAACCGCGGTCGGGAGCCTGCGGCCCTACGTCCGCGCCAGCTATGAGCAGGAGTTCAAGAACGATCGCGATCGTGTCGTCACCGCCGGCCTCAACAGCTTCGGTGGTGATTTTTCGATGCCCGCCTATCAGGCGGATCGCTACTACACCGAGATCGTTGCCGGCCTCGATGACCGCATCGGGCGCGCCACGACCGTTTCCCTCAGTCTGTCGACGGTGGTGGGGCAGTCGGGTGGTCGTTCGGATTCCGTCGTCCTGGGGTTGAATCATCGTTTTTGACGGCGCACGGGCCCATTCGGTCCATTTCGGGCGGAACTTCAGGTAACATAGCAGCGGTCGCGGGCCGCGCGACGCGATTCGTCCCGATAATGACAAACGCGATGTCCCGATTCCGCTTTTTCGTTTTCCTGCTGTCCGTCCTCGGTTTCCTCGGCTTTGCGGTGGAGGCACACGCCACCACTTATACCCTTCCGGCCGATGGCAGTCGCATCATCGGTGAAATCCAGTACGTAACCGCCAAAAAGGAAGATACGCTGCTGGATATCGCACGGCGGTTCGATGTGGGCTTTCGCGAGATCGTGCTGGCCAATCCGAAGGTGGACGTGTGGCTCCCCGGCGCCGGGACCCGTGTCCTGATCCCCACGCGCTACATTCTGCCGGACACACCGCATCAGGGAATCGTCGTCAATATCCCCGAGATGCGCCTTTACTATTACCCGAAACCCCGTCACGGCGCGCCGGTCGAAGTGGTTACGATGCCCGTCAGTATCGGGCGGGAAGCCTGGCAGACTCCGCTGGGCGTCACCCGCGTCAGCGCCAAGATCAAGGATCCGGCATGGTATCCGCCGGCCTCGATTCGCGCCGAACATGCGGCCAACGGCGATCCGTTGCCGACGGTGGTTGCGGCGGGGCCGGATAATCCCCTGGGCCAGTACGCGCTCAATCTGAGCCTTCCGGGTTATCTCATCCACGGCACCAACAAGCCCTATGGCATCGGCATGCGCGTTTCCCATGGCTGCATCCGGCTCTATCCCGAGGATATCGAGGCATTGTTCAAACAGGTGTCGCGCGGCGCGCAGGTGCGCCTGATCTCGCAGCCGTACAAGACCGCCTGGTATCAGGGACGTCTGTACATGTCGGCGCAGCCGCTGGCCGATCTCGATGTAGTGCCGGGGCCGGACGGGCTGAGCGACCAGGAACTGCTGCCGGAGTCGTTGCCCGCGCTGATGCGCGTACTCAGCCGCGCGACCTATCGGTCGGGCTACGAGGTGAACTGGGATGCGGTGGAACGACAGGCTCAGGTGTATGACGGATTGCCGCGACCGGTTCCATTGATTGGTCAGCCTTCCACGGAGCGGCTGACGGCGGTTCGCTGACGCTGAATGCAAAAGACCCGCCCATGGGGGCGGGTCCTGAGGCACGGATAATTCCCGGTTTTTCTACTTGCGCTGACCTTGCATGTACATGCGGTTCAGGCGCTGGGAGTTGCCCTGGGCAGTGCTCAGGGCCTGATTGGCGGTGGACTGGGCATCGGCTGCCATGCGCTTCGCTTCCATGGCGGTCTCATTGGCCTGCTGGGCCGTTTGCATCGCCTGTTCCGCCGACTGTTGCGCATCCGTGGCCTGCGCCTTTACCGCTTCCAGGTCACCAGTGCTTGCACAACCCGCCGCCAGCGCGCCAAACGTCACGATCGCAGCGACACTGCCGGCCTTTAGAATTTTCGATTTCATTCTTTTGCTCCTGGGTTTGCTTCGTTTATCACTATTGATGGAAATAGCCCCAAACACATTCAGGACGGCGGGTCGAGCCGCCCTTTCCGGCCAGCCCTGAGCGATACTTCGCGTGCCCCGCTGCAGCCTGTGTTTGCCGGACAATGCCATTCTGACGGAGGGCTGCTTGCGTATCAAGCCCTTCCCAAGGCACCGCTGACCGACAAGCTGTTCGCCGGCGCGCGAAAAGGCACCGCCTGAAACATGGGCGACCGGGCGTTCGACCATCATTGCAACGAAGATGTTCCACCCGGATGTAAACGATCCGACCAACGGAAGGATCGCCATGCCCGGCTGTTCCGGTCCGCGGGTGGTTTCATGCATACTACCGCCGGGACGCAGATTGAACGCATACAGGACGGACTGATGGAAAACCCCAAAACGGTTGCCAGTGGGGCGGAGCGCCTGCGCCGCGCCCTGGAGGAATATTCGCTGCCGATTCAGATCCGGCGTTTCCCCCGTTCCACCCGCACGGCCGAGGATGCCGCAGCCGCGATCGGCTGCGACGTGGGGCAGATCGCCAAGTCGCTCATCTTTCGCGGCGCCGACAGCGATCGTCCGATCCTCGTGGTGGCCAGCGGCGCGCACCGGGTGGACGTCGAGCGGGTGGCAGCGGCGATCGGGGAGCATCCCGGCAAGGCGAATGCGGATTACGTGCGCCAGCGGACCGGTTACGCGATCGGCGGCGTGGCGCCTGTCGGCCATCTGGAGCCGCCGCGGACCGTAATCGATCGTGCGCTGCTGGATTACGCCAGCATATGGGCCGCGGCGGGTACCCCCGACAGCGTTTTTGAAGTCACCCCGGATGTGCTGGTGAGGATCACCGGCGGCGAGGTAATGGAGCTGGCGGCGGCTGAATAGCTTCCAGCACGCGCAGCAATTCCCGTCGCGTCTTGCTGACCGTCACGTTGCCGGCCGGGGCGCCGGTCAATCTCCTGCCTGCGCTTTCAACCGATATACCAGCTCCAGCGCCTGACGCGGGCTCAGCTCGTCGGGATCGAGTTGGCGCAGGCGCTCGATCAGGGGATGCGGCGCTGCCTGGAAAAGCCCCAACTGCATGGGTGCCGCCTCATCGTCGCCACCGCGGCTGTGGGCGGCGGGGGCGGGGCGCGCTTCCAGTTCCGCCAGATAATCGCGCGCCAGGGCCAGTACCGGTTGCGGGACGCCCGCCAGCCGCGCTACCTGCAGGCCGTAGCTGCGATCGGCCGGGCCGTCACGGACACTGTGCAGAAAGACCAGCTCGTCACCGTATTCGGTGGCGTCCAGGTGTACGTTGGCGACGCCGGGGAGTTCTCCGGCGAGCGCCGTCAGCTCGAAGTAATGGGTCGCAAACAGCACGAACGCCTGCGTTTCTCGCGCCAGCCATTCGGCGCACGCCCGCGCCAGCGCGAGGCCGTCGTAGGTGCTGGTACCGCGCCCGATCTCGTCCATCAGCACCAGGCTGCGTCGGGTCGCGTTATGCAGGATGTTGGCGGTTTCACTCATCTCCACCATGAACGTGGAGCGGCCGCCGGCGAGGTCGTCGGAGGCGCCAATGCGGGTGAAGATGCGGTCGACAGGGCCGATGTGCGCATCCTCCGCGGGCACGAAGCTGCCGATATGGGCAAGCACGCAAATGAGTGCGGTCTGGCGCATGTAAGTGGATTTGCCGCCCATGTTCGGGCCGGTGATGACGAGCATGCGGCGCGGCGCCCCGTCGCCATCATGCAGGTCGAGGTCGTTGGCGACGAACGGCTGCTCCAGCACCTGCTCGACCACCGGATGGCGACCGCCCTGAATGCGCACGCACGGCTCGTCGACGAGCGTCGGCATGCTGAAGCCGAGCGCCTGCGCCCGTTCGCCGAGATTCGCGAGCACGTCGATTTCGGCCAGCGCGCGTGCTGCGCCCTGCAGCGGCACGAGGCTTTCATTCAGCGTGTCCAGCAGCGTGTCGAACAGGTATTTCTCGCGCGCGAGCGCCCGCTCACGTGCTGACAGGACCTGATCCTCGAATGTTTTCAGTTCCTCCGTCAGATAGCGCTCCGTCGCTTTCAGCGTCTGACGGCGCACGTAGTCGGCCGGCACCCGCTCCGCCTGGCTGCGGCTGATCTCGATGTAGTAGCCGTGGACCCGGTTATACCCGACCCTGAGGTTGTCGATGCCGCTGCGCGCGCGCTCGCGGCGTTCCAGATCGGCGAGAAAGCCGTCGGCATTGCGGCTCATCTCGCGCAGCCGGTCCAGTTCCGCGTCGAACCCGGCGCGGATGACGCCGCCGTCGCGCAGCCACACGGGCGGTTCATCGATGATTGCGCGTGACAGGTGGTCGTGACAGGGCCCGTGCTCTCCCAGGCGTTCGGCCAGGTCTGCAAGCAGGGGACTGTCCTGGGTGCCGAGGTGTTCGCGGACGGAAGGAATCAGCGCCAGGGTGCGGGCCAGGCCGGCAAGGTCGCGCGGTCGCGCCGAGCGCAGGGCGATACGTGCCAGGATGCGCTCGATATCGACCATGGCCGCCAGCCATTCGGCCAGCTTCGCGTGCGCGGCATTGGAGAGCAAGGTGTCGATCGCCTGATAACGGCGCCTGAGTTCGTCCTGATCGGTCAGCGGGCGCTGAATCCAGCGGCGCAGCGCGCGACTGCCCATGGCGGTGGCGCAGCAGTCGAGAATGCCGGCCAGAGTGCGCGATGAATCACCGGACAGGCTGGTTTCCAGCTCCAGGTTGCGCCGCGTGCCCGCGTCCATGATCAGGGCCTCCTCGCGCAACTCCGTGCGCAGCCCGCGCAGGTGCGGCAGCGCCGCGCGCTGGGTTTCCTGCACGTATTGCAGCAGGGCGCCCGCGGCGCCGATGGCGGCTTCGAGATTTTCGCATCCGAAACCCTGCAGGTCGTGACTCTGAAACTGCTTCAGCAGTACGCGCCGCGCGCTCACGGGGTCGAAGTGCCACGGCGGGCGCTCCCGCAGGCCGCGGAAACGCTGCCGCAGGCGTTCGTCTGCCGTGCCTTCGGCCAGCAGCAGCTCCGCCGGCTGCAGGCGCTCGAGTTCTCCCGAAAGCGCATCGTCGCCGCTCACCTGCATCACGCTGAACTGCCCGCTGGACAGCTCCAGCGCGGCGATGCCGGTCTCGTCATCTCGGCCGCAGATCGCGACCAGCAGGGTCTGGCGCCGCTCTTCCAGCAGCGCCTCGTCGGTGACCGTGCCCGGTGTGACGACACGCACCACCTGGCGCTCCACCGGGCCCTTGCTGGTGGCCGGATCACCGATTTGCTCGCAAATCGCGACCGCTTCTCCGCGCTTGAGCAGGCGCGCGAGATATTGCTCGTACGCGTGAACCGGAACCCCGGCCATGGGAATCGGCTCGCCGGCGCTGCGCCCGCGCGTGGTCAGGGTGATGTCGAGCAGGCGCGCCGCCTTGCGGGCGTCGTCGAAGAACAGCTCGTAGAAATCGCCCATGCGGTAAAACAGCAGCGTGTGCGGATGCTCCGCCTTGATGGCGAGATACTGCTGCATCATCGGGGTATGCGTGCCGGTCTGTGAACTTACCATTAAAAATGCATGTGTCAGGTGAAATGCCGGTTAGCGACCGGGGGAGGTTTGCGACGGTTCGCGAAGTCATGCTTTTCGTGAATGCGCTTGCGCCAGGTTCCGCACGAATACTATCAAATTCC
>CAZYIP010000088.1:0-14884 GCA_964646895.1 uncultured Salinisphaerales bacterium
GAGTTGTTCAGAATGGTCTGCATCTCGGTGCCGGCCAGCGACAGTGCCGCGCCGACCAATACCGCCATGAGCGCGTGCGGCAAGCGGATTTGCCAGATGATCGCGGCCTCCGGCCCGGCCAACTGCTCCGGCGACAGAATGCCCGACAGCACCGTGCTCACCGGCAGCGTGGACGGCCCGGTCACCACATCGACCAGAAATGCCACCACGCAGGCCAGCCCCAGCGCCGCCACGATAGCGATGCGGCGGACAGTCAGCCGGCGGTATCTGGCGAGCAGTTCGGAGTGGTTTGCACGCCCCAGCGCGGCCCTGGTTTCAGCCACTCGCCATTGCCCCGGGCGTACTGCCGAGCGCGCTGCCCCGTGGCGCGCAGTGGTCGTGTTCGATCGTGCATTTCATCGCGCGCACAGTATATTATACGGCTGCTGTTGCGTCGTACCCGAGCGGGCCGTGTCCACGATTGTTTACGCGTGCGAAAAATTGAAGACGGACCCCAAACCCACTGAACCCCTCGCTCTATGCCTGAATGCCCGCACGACTGGTTCGAGCTGACGCTGCCCGAAGCGCGCGTGCGGCACCTGCGGGCCCGCTCCAACGGCGCCTGCTATGAGATTCGCGTCTGGTGTCCGCAAGTGGAGCAGGCCACGCAACGGCTGCCCGTCATTTACGTGCTCGACGGCAGCGACTTCTTCGGCACGTTCGTCGATTCGGTCGCACGCCTCGCGCGCCGCCCCGACGCCACCAACGTCACCCCCGCCATGGTGGTTGCGGTAAGCCCCGCCGATACGGGAAACGACGCCAGGGCCCGGCGCTACGCCGACTACACTCCCGGCCCGCCGGCCGAAGAGCCGCGGCCGGTTCAGGCCACGGGTGGCGCCGATGCCTTCCTCGAATTTCTGCGCGACGAACTGGCTCCGCTGATCGAAGGCGATTTTCCGGCGGATCCCCGCCGGCGCATCCTGTTTGGCCACTCGCTGGCCGGATTCTTCACGCTGCACGCGCTGGCGACGCGCCCGGACAGCTTCGAAACCTGTATCGCAGTGAGTCCGTCGATCTGGTGGAACGAAGGGGTTCTGAACGCCGGGTTCAAACGACTGGCGCCGCGGGGGCAACGGGCCTCGATCGCGGTCGGCGAGTGGGAAGACGAATTGCCGCCATGGCAACGGCGGCGCAGCGGGGCCAGGCAAACGATGGAGCGCCGTGCCCGGCGCGCGATGATCGAGCGCGCCGAGCGTATCGCGGCCACGCTCGCATGCACGCTGGGATCCGATCGCGTCGAGTTTCACAGGTTTCCGGATGAGGATCATGCCTCGGTGGTCCTTGTCGCCATCGCCCGCGCACTGCGCTTCGCGCTGCGGGCCGACGCCTCGTCCACAACCGGCAGGCAGGATTCGGCCGCGGCAAAGTGACCTTCTCCTGGAGCAGTCGATAAGGAATGGCAACTTCCGAAACGTGTGCCGTATGTATGACTGGCATCTGGACGCGGATCGGCGGCCGGGTGGTGCACAAGGACGTGAATCTGTGCGTGCGCCGCGGTGAGGTGCTGGGCCTGATCGGCTCCTCGGGGGCCGGAAAAACCGTGCTGCTGCGCGAAATGATCGGATTGCAGCTGCCGTCGCGCGGCGAGGTGCAGGTGTTCGGCCAGGCCGTGAATGGCGGCGGTGGGGCGCTGCGTCGGCGTTTGCGGGGACGCTGGGGCGTCCTGTTTCAACAGGGTGCGTTGTTCAGCGCGTTCACCGTTTTTGATAATATCGCTCTGCCGTTACGTGAGCAGCGGGTGCTCGACGAGACCACGATTCGCGACCTGGTGCGTCTGAAGCTCGCGATGGTGGGGCTCGGGCCGGAGGTGGCACGGCGACTGCCGGCGGAACTGTCCGGCGGCATGATCAAGCGTGCGGCGCTGGCCCGCGCACTGGCGATGGAGCCGGAGCTGCTGCTGCTTGACGAACCGACCGCCGGGCTCGATCCGATCGCATCCGGTGCGTTTGTGGAACTGGTGCGGGGACTGCAGCGCGAACTGGGCCTGACCGTGGTGATGATTACCCACGACCTGGATACGCTTGCCGGGCTGTGTGACCGCATCGCGGTGCTGGCCGATCAAACGCTGATCACGGTAGGGCCGCTGCAGGCAGTCATGGCGTTCGATCATCCGTTCACCCGGCAGTTCTTTCGTCGGGAACGGGGGCAGTGGAGATCAGTATTGGGCGATTCGGGGTAGCATGGAAAATCGGGCCTATGCCCTGGTGACGGGGCTGTTCATCCTGCTGCTCGGCGCTGCGGTGATCGCCGCCGCGCTATGGCTCGGCGGTGGCACCGGTGAGCGCAGTCCTTATATCGTGGTTTCGACCGGCAATGTTGCCGGGCTGGTCACGCATTCCACCGTCATGTATCGCGGTGTACAGGTCGGTCAGGTGGAATCCATCGGTTTCGATCCCGATAATTTCAAGCGCATTCTTGTCTATATTCAGGTGGACGCCGACATTCCCGTTACCAAGGGCACCTACGCCATGCTGCGGCCGCAGGGCGTATCCGGATTCTCCCGGATCGAGCTCAGCGACGATGGCAAGCAGCCGCAGCGTGTGCACACCAGTGCGGACAATCCGGCGACCATTCCGATGCACAAGTCGCTGCTCAGCCAGGTGGCGACGTCGGGCGCGGATCTGATCGCCGAGGGTAACCGTCTGCTGAAGAATCTCAATGCGCTGGTGGACGGCGAAAACGGCTCCAAGATTCAGCAGATTCTGAGCAACATGGCAGAGGCGTCGCATGAGCTGGTGGCACTGGAGAAGTCCCTGCAACCGCTGCTGGCGCAGGTGCCGAACCTGGCCGAGCAGTCGCAGTCGACCCTCAAGCGGATGAACGAACTGCTGCAGCAGGTCGGAACGCTGAGTTCGCATATCGACGATCTGACTCAGGCGGCGCAGCAGCTGGGCAAGGTGGGCGCGAGGGCAGGCCAGCAGATCTCCCGTTCGATCCTGCCGCAGGCCAGCGCCTTGCTGGGCTCTCTCAACGATGCCGTGGATGAGCTGCAGCGCCTGACCCGACGGCTCAACGAACATCCGGAAAGCCTGCTGCGCGGAGCACCTTCGCCGCCGCCGGGTCCGGGCGAACCGGGCTATCAATCGCCCGGACGGAGGTAGAAAGGAAAGTGATTATGCGCAGGTTGAGCCTCGTTGCCGTCGCAAGCCTGGTGCCACTGGTGCTCTCGCTGGCTGCGTGCGGCGTTCTGCCAGAGCAGCCGCAGCCGCGGCAGGCTTACGATCTGGGGCCATTGACGTCGAAGCTGACGTTTGCGGAGCATCATCTGCCGGACGATCTGGTGCTCGATTCCGTGGGTGCCGTGCCGTGGCTGAGCGGTACCGATATCCATTACCGGTATGCGTTCGACGAGCCACAGCAGTTGCGCAGCTACTCGCGCAGTCGCTGGATCGCGCCGCCCGCGGTCATGCTGCGCGACCGGCTCAACGACGTCATCGCGCGTATCGATGGCGTGAGCCGTGCATCACTGGCCGATGCCGTGCGTCTGCAAGTGACCCTGGAACGCTTCGAGCAGGTGTTCGATACGCAAAAGCATGCACGCGCGGTGCTGCGTGCGCGCGTGTCCCTGAGCCAGGCCGGCGGCGATGCCGCCGTTCAGCACGTGTTTCACATCGAGCGCGAGTGCGCCACCGCGGACGCGCAGGGTGCGGTGACGGCCTTGTCGGCGTTGGTGGATACCTTCATTCAGGATCTCGCCAGCTGGGCCGAAAAGGAGCAGCACAAGATTTCGCCTTCCGGCTCGCAGGGTTAGTGAGTACTTCATCAGGCGGCGGAAGGACGATCGCATGGGATCATCCGCGGCCGTTCACCATCGACCTCACGGTTGCCCCTGCCGATGCCGACTTCATGGGTCACGCCAACAATGTTGCCTATCTGGCATGGCTGGAGCGCGCGGCGTGGGCGCATTCGCGTGCGATGGGGCTGGATCTGTCCGCCTATCGTGCCCTCGGCTTTGGTTGTGTGGCGCGACACACCGAGCTCGACTACCTC
This sequence comes from uncultured Salinisphaerales bacterium, assembly GCA_964646895.1. Lineage (GTDB taxonomy): Bacteria > Pseudomonadota > Gammaproteobacteria > Nevskiales > CAZYIP01 > CAZYIP01. The sequence continues at coordinate 4,030 of CAZYIP010000088.1, forward strand.
GCTGTCTGTTTTCCCGGCGACCGGGTGCGCATCGCCACCTGGGTACTGGACAACGATGGCCGTCTGCGCATGACCCGGGGATATCAGGTGGTGCGGCTCGGCGATGGCCGCACATTGCTGCGTGGCCGCACCCTGTGGATTTCGGTGGACCTGGCGAGCGGCCGGCCCCGGCGCATGCCCCCCGAGTTCATCCGCGGCTATGCGGCCATCACCGAGTGAGGGCCGGTCGCCGGGCGGCATCATGAACTTGAAGTAACCGGGCCAGTCCGCAACACTTGCGGCATATGAGCTACGCTTGCTAGAGTTTCAGGTGCGCCCGATGAGGGGCGAGGGGTACGCGGGTAAGCGCGCGGCAGAGCGATACTATAATTCGAGATGAAGCTCTGATTCAGCCGTGTCGCTCCCACCAAGGGAGAAATCGCAAAGCATCAATGGGCCGGATGCCCGCCTCCTGCCGATCTCCGCGGGTACGATAAACAGATTCCGATTCTTAACTGCGGTCTTCGGAGAACCCGCTTGGTCCAGATTATCATCGATAGCCTGATCCGGGCGTCGGAGCTGGCGCTGCTCGCCGTCGGGCTGACCATGGTCTACGACGTACTCCGGTTCCCCAGTTTTGCCCATGTTGAATTCGGCACCATCGGTGCGTTCGTAGCGCTTGCGGTCAGCCTGTCGCTGCCGATTTCCGGCAATCTGGCGGTGTTCGCGGGGGCGGTGGTGGCCTTCGGTGTCGTCGGCTTCCTGGGCATCCTCAGCGATCGCATCATTTTTTCCCGCCTGCGCAGCAGCTCTCGCGTGATCCTGATGATCGCGTCGTTTGGCCTGGGTATCGTGATGCACTACGGTGCGCAGGCGATCTGGGGTGCCAACGCGCGTTCGTTTCCGCTGCCGCTGGCACGGCCGTGGGTCGTTTTCGACGGGCGCCTGACGCCGGCCGGTGCGGCGATCATCGTGGTGACCCTGATCAGCATGGTGGGCTTTCATCTGCTGCTTACACGTACCTCGCTCGGCGTCGCCATGCGGGCCACCGCCGATAATCCGCAGCTGTCCGAAGCGAGCGGTATCTTTACCGAGCGCATCATACGCATCGTCTGGTTCATCGGCGCCGCACTCGGTGCGCTCGGCGGCATCATGCTCGGGCTGGCCACGCAGATTCAGCCGAACATGGGTTTCGCGATCATGCTGCCGGTGTTTTCCGCTGCCATTCTGGGTGGCATCGGCAATCCGTACGGCGCCGTGCTTGGCGCCTGCGTGGTCGGCTTCGCGGAGAATATCGGTCTCAGCATCAACTGGGCACCGCTCGCACACCTCATCGGCCTGGGCAGCGAGACCGATTATGTTTACATCCCGGTCGGCTTCAAGGCGGGCATTCCGTTTGCCCTTCTCATCCTGATTCTGCTGGTGCGACCGCAGGGTCTGCTGGGGGTGCGCTCCAAATGACGGCATTCCTGGTCTACATACTTACGATCGTCGGCATCTACGGGCTGATGAGCCTGAGCCTGAGCCTGCAATACGGCCAGACCGGCCTGGTCAATTTCGGCCAGGTCGGTTTTTTCATGGCCGGAGCGTACCTGTCCAGCATCGTCACCACCCTGCTGGGGTGGCCGGTTATTCTCGGGCTGGTCGTGGCGGCGATCGGCGGTGGCTTGTTCGGTGTGCTCATGGCCCTGCCCATCGGGGATCTGCGCCAGGATTACTGGGCCATCGTGACCCTGGCGGCCGCGGAACTGCTGCGCGTGATCCTCCTCAATACCAATCTGAAAGGGCAGTATGTGGGTGCCTCCTACGGCATTTCGAACATTCCTGCCCCGCTGCGTGAGCATTTCACATCCGCCGGTTATGGCTACTTTTACCTGGCGATCGTGGCGGTTTGCGTGGTGGTGGCCTATCTGGTGGTGATGTGGGTGAGCCGCTCGCCGTTCGGGCGCGTGCTCAAGGCGGTGCGGGAAACCGACGAGGTGGCGATGGCGCTGGGCAAGGACGTGAGCCGCGCGCGCATATGGTCGCTGGCCATTGGCGGCGTGATCGCCGGCGTCGGCGGCAGCCTGTATGCGCACTTCATCGGGTTCATCGACCCCAATTTCTTCCGGCCGCTGGAAACCTTCCTGGTGTGGGCCATGGTGATTCTCGGCGGCCCCGGAAATCATCTTGGCGCCCTGGTCGGCGCCCTGGTCATCGAGCTGATCTACAACTCCACCCGTTTCCTCAATCTGGGAGCGGATTGGGCGCCGACGGTCGCCTCGCTGCGCATGGTGCTGATCGGCGTGTTGATCCTGGTGGTGATTCTGTACCTGCCGCGTGGTCTGGTGCCGGAGCGGCGACGGCGATACCGATACGGCGGCAGCCCGCCCGATCCAACGCCAGCCGCGGGAGAACACGATGCTGCTCGCCGTTGACAACATAACGCGGCATTTCGGCGGCCTGGTGGCACTGCAGGGCGTGTCGCTCACGGTGGAGGCGGGCAAGATCACCGGTCTCGTCGGTCCCAACGGCTCCGGCAAGACCACGCTGGTCAATGTCATCTCGGGCTTTCTCAAGCCGACGTCCGGGCGCGTGGTGTTCGATGGCGAGCCGGTTCAGGGCTGGGAGCCGTATCGTATCGCCCGCCGGGGGTTGTGCCGCACGTTTCAGATCACCCTCAATCCGCAGCAGATGACGGTGATGGAGAACATGCTGCTGGGCGCGCGCGGGCAACTCGGCGAGCGCATCGCCATGGCGGCCCTGCGCCCGGGCACCGTGCGCCGGGAGGAAGCGCGCAACCTGGAGCGGGCGTGGTCGCTGCTGGAGATGGTCAATCTGCAGAATCATGCCGACGAACTGGCGGGCAGCCTGTCCGGCGGACAGAAGAAGCTGCTCGCGCTGGTGCAGGTGCTGATGGCAGAGCCGCGCCTCATCCTGCTCGACGAGCCGGTCGCCGGGGTCAATCCGCGTCTGATCGAGGACATTGTCGCGGTCATCAAGCGGCTGCAGAAAGAGGGACAGAACTTCCTCATCATCGAACACAACATGGGAGTGGTGCGCCAGCTCTGCGACGTGGTCTGCGTGCTCGACATGGGCCGTGTGCTGGCGCAGGGGCCGCCGGCCGAGGTGCTGGCGCGCGAAGATGTACTCAAGGCCTATATCGCCGCCGGCGGGCAGGTTTCCGAGGAGACGGCGGAGCGGCTGCAACCGGACGGTGGGGGTTGAGGATGGGTGTGCTGCAGGTCGAGGGCCTTTTCGCGGGCTACGGTGACACGGAAATTCTTCACGACGTGAACCTGGACGTCGCGCAGGGAAAGATCACCACCATCATCGGCCCCAACGGGGCAGGCAAGTCCACCCTGCTCAAGGCCCTCATGGGCTATCTCGTTCCGACCGCGGGCCGGGTCCGTTTCGAGGGCGAGGACGTGACGACATTGCCGGCGCACGTGCGGGTGCGTCAGGGCATCGCCTTCGTGCCGCAGCTCGACAATGTGTTTCCGTCGCTGACGGTCGAGGAGAACCTCAAGATGGGAGGCTACACGCTGCCCCGCAACGAATTGGGCGGGCGTGTGGCGGAGCAATACGAGCGTTTCCCGCGCCTCGCCGAGCGGCGGCGACAGCGGGTGCGCACCATGAGCGGCGGCGAGCGCCAGATGCTGGCGCTGGCCCGCGCGCTGATGACCGATCCGCGCGTGTTGCTGCTGGACGAGCCGACCGCGGCGCTGGCGCCGCGCATCTCCGCCGAGGTATTCGAAAAAATCAGGGAGATCAATGCACAGGGGCGAACCGTGCTGATCGTCGAGCAAAATGCCGAGCTGTCGCTGCGCAACTCCGATTTCGGCGTGGTGATGGCCGATGGCCGCAATGCCTTCGAAGGTTCGGCAGACAGGATCCTGAATGACGAGAAGATTCGCGAGGCCTATCTCGGTGCCGTGGTGGAGTAGGCCGGGCGCGGTTGCGAGGGAACGCGGCCAGACCGCGAGTCGCGACGAAAGCGGTAAAAGCAATAATGGACTCGATATGAGCACAATTGGAGGAAAACCATCATGAAACGCATGTTATCCAGTCTGGCCGCGGTTTGCGCGGCCATGGTGGTAATGGCCGGCTTCGCCATGCCGGCGGCGGCGCAGGACATCAAGATCGGGGTGATCGTACCGCTGACTTCGCGCAATGCGGTACAGGGGGAGGACATTCTGCGCGGCATCAAGCTTGCGGTGAAGCGCATCAACGAAGGTTACGAAGTACCGATGAAGGACGGTTCGAAGGTCAAGGTCGGCCCGGACGATCTGGGCGGCAAGATCGACCTCATCGTCGGCGATACCGAGTCGCGGCCGGCGTCCGCACTCGATGCGGTGCGCAAGCTGGTGAACGTGGACAAGGTGCCGATCGTGCTTGGCGTGCTGTCCAGCGGCGTGTGCGTGCCCACCGGCGATTTCACCAACGAAAGCAAGGTGGTGCAGATTGCGGCCGCCTGCACGTCGCCGAAGTTGCGCGACATCGGCCCGTATTTCTTCGACGTGATGGGAACGGACGTGCTCATGGGCCAGGCGATCGCGGATTTTGCCTACAAGGATTCCGGCGCCAAGGAGTACGGGAGCATCGTTGCGAACAATCCGTTCGGTGTCGGCATGGAAATCCAGTCCTGCAAGCGGCTGCAGGACAAATATGACGCCAAGTGCGTGACCAAGGTGCGCTACGAGCAGAGCAAGTCCGACTACAAGCCGGACCTGCGCCGGGTTGTGTCCCAGCATCCGCCGGCGGCGTTTTTCGTTGCCTACGGCACCGACGCGCGCCTGCTGCTGCAACAGGCCTATCAGCTTGGCATCGAGCTGCCGGACGGCTGGTATGCGGCCTATCCGACGCTGTGGAGCAACGAGATCAAGGAAACTCCGCAGGTGGGTGAAGGCATCAAGGGCCTGAAGGTCGGCGTGACCGGCGACTTCTTCGAAAGCGAATACGCAAAGGCGTACAAGGCCGCATACGGCGAGGACCCGACCACTGCGTTCGGTGCCTATGCGTACGATTCGGCGATGCTGACCGCGCTGGCCATCAAGAAGGCGGGGTCGTCCGCCTCCGATGCGGTGCGTGATGCACTGGTGCCGGTCTCGAAGAACTACAAGGGTGTCACTGGCGACAAGACGTTCGACGACCACGGCATGCAGGTCACCGAGTCTTACCAGGAAGTCATCTATCACGATGGCAAGCTGGTACCCTATCACAAGAAGTAACGTGGTTTGGCGGGGCGGGCCGTTCGGCTCGCCCTGTTTCCTGATACGGATGCGATGACAAAGCGTGCATTCGACGTTGTAATCGCGGGAGGCGGGGTGATCGGCAGCGCGGTCGCCTGTTTTCTCGCCGCCGAGGACGCCTTCGGCGGCACGGTTGCGGTGGTGGAGAAGGACCCCTCCTATCAGCGTTGCTCCACCAGCCTGTCGGCGGGCGGCATACGCCAGCAGTTCTCCAGCCGCGAGAACATCGAAATTTCCCTGTTCGGGATTCACTTCCTTCGCAATCTGGACCGCTACCTGGCGGTGCGGGGGCAGGCGCCGGACGTCAGCCTGGTCGAGAACGGCTATCTGTTCCTGGCCACCGCGGACGGATATGAGACCCTGGCGCGCAACCACGCCCTGCAAAGGGAGTGCGGCGCGGATATTCGCCTGTTGTCGCGCGATGATCTGGGGGCACGCTTTCCGTGGCTGAATACGGCGGATCTGGCGGCCGGCGCGTTCGGTGAAAGCGGCGAAGGCTGGCTCGATCCGTACGGTTTGCTGCAGGCGTTCAAACGCAAGGCGCGGTCGCTGGGCGTCACTTATCTGCACGATGAAGTCATCGGCATCGACCGGGTCGGGAGCCGGATTCGGGGCGTGAATCTGCGTGGCGCCGGCCCGCTGAATTGCGGCGTGGTGGTTAACGCCGCTGGCGCGCAGGCCGCGCGGGTCGCGAGCCTTGCCGGTATCGACGATCTGCCGGTGCGGTCGCGCCGGCGCTGCGTGTTCCGGTTCGAAACACCCGCCGCCATCGAGCGTTGCCCGCTGGTGGTCGACCCCGGCGGCGCCTATTTCCGCCCCGAGGGTGACGGTTTTATCTGCGGCATCGCGCCACCGGAGGATCCCGACTGCGACGATTTCGACGTGGATGCCACGTTGTTCGAGGATGTGTTGTGGCCGGCACTGGCGCATCGCGTGCCGGCGTTCGAGGCGCTGCGTCCCGGCGCCGCGTGGGCCGGCCATTACGCCTATAATGTGATCGACCAGAATGCGATTCTGGGACCGCATCCCGAGGTCCCCAACTTCCTGTTCGCCAATGGTTTCAGCGGACATGGCCTGCAACAGTCGCCCGCGGTCGGGCGCTATGTCAGTGAATTGATTGCCTTTGGAGCACCACGTACGCTGGATCTGGGCGCGCTCGCCTATACCCGTTTCGGCGCCGGCCGGCAGCGCCTGGAAGGTAATGTGGTGTGACAACCGAACCAACCTCTGCAAGAGAGACAAGACATGATGCAAGCGGAAACGATCACCCGGCTGGGCCTGGACGGGCTGATACGCGACGGGGTCGCCTGCTCGGCGCTGGTGGGTGCGGATGCCCGCGTTGGCGACGGCGAACGTTTTGATCTGCGCTGCCCGATCGACGGCGAACTCATCGGTCAGGCGGTCGATGCCTCGCCGGACCAGATCGAGCGGGTGATTGCCCGGGCGCACGCGGCATTTCTGCAATGGCGCAAGGTGCCGGCGCCGCGGCGCGGCGAGCTGGTGCGCCAGATCGGCCTTGTTGCCCGCGAGCGCAAGCAAGACCTGGCGCAGCTGATCACCCTGGAGGCGGGCAAGACCACGGAGGAGGCGCTGGGCGAGGTTCAGGAGTGGATCGACGTCTGCGATTTCGCCGTAGGCCTGTCGCGCCAGCTCTACGGTCTCACCATCACCAGCGAGCGGGCGGATCATCGCATGATGGAGCAGTGGCACCCGCTCGGAGCCATCGGCATCATTACCGCGTTCAATTTCCCCATGGCGCCGTGGGGATGGAATGCCATGATCGCGCTGGTTTGCGGTGATGCGCTGGTCTGGAAACCGTCGGAGAAAACGCCGCTGTCGGCGCTCGCCTGCCACCGGGTCGTGCAGGACGCGATCGAGCGGGTCGCGGAAGCGCCGTCCGATCTGTCCGGGGTGGTCATCGGCCATGCCGCGGTGGGCGAGGCGCTCGCCAGGGACCGGCGGCTGCCGCTCGTCTCCGCGACCGGTTCCGTACCCATGGGGCGCAAGGTGGCGCAGGTAGTGGCCGCGCGGCTGGGGCGCTCGGTGCTGGAACTGGGAGGCAACAACGCGGTCGTGGTCACGCCGTCCGCCAATCTGGAGCTGGCTCTCAAAGGCGTGCTGTTCGCCGCGGTGGGCACCGCCGGCCAGCGTTGCACCACCTTGCGGCGGCTGATCGTGCACCGCAGCGTCAGCGAGGATCTGCTGCGCCGTCTGCAAACGGCGTACGCCAGTCTGCCCATCGGCGATCCGCGCGAGGAAGGCAAGCTGGTGGGGCCGCTGATCGACGAGCGTGCTTTCGATTCCATGCAGGCGGCCTTGAGCCAGGCCCGCGAGCAGGGCGGCGAGATACTGTGTGGCGGCGGTCGCGTGAGTGCGGGCGTGCCCGCGGGCGGGATTTATGTCGAACCGGCCATCGTGCGCATCGCTGCCGACGCGCCGGTGGTGCGCGAGGAAACCTTTGCGCCGGTTCTGTGGGTGATCGACTACGACACGCTGGAGGAGGCGATCGCCATCAACAATGCCGTTCCGCAGGGCTTTTCCTCGGCGATTTTCACCGAGAATCTGCGGGAGGCGGAGCGTTTCCTCGCTGCCGATGGGTCCGATTGCGGCATTGCCAATGTCAACATCGGCACCTCCGGCGCTGAAATCGGCGGTGCCTTCGGGGGAGAGAAGGACACCGGCGGCGGCCGCGAAACGGGTTCCGACGCATGGAAGAACTACATGCGCCGTGCCACCAATACCATCAACTATGGCGATGCCCTGCCGCTCGCCCAGGGGATCCGTTTCGATCTCGACGGGGATTGAGTCGGGGATAAATCGCGGTAATCGTGGCTGAAGCCGCTCCCACGACCTGGGGCCCGGCTTCAGCCGCGATAGCGACGGCGGGCATGGCAGGCTCGACCCGTCGCGGCTCTTACTCCTGCTCCCGCTCGCGCTCCCACTGGTCGACGGCATTGACGATGCCGGTGGCGGCCAGTTTCAGGCGCTGGATGGCCCCTTCCCGATCGCCGTCACCCAGCAGCCGCCAGGCTTCCCGCGCCAGCTTTCGCTCCCGCCCCAGCACCCGGGCCTCGACGAGTTGCCGGGTTGCTGTCTCCAGCGCCCAGATGCAATCGCTGATCTGCTCCTGAATCAGCTCGCCGCGGTTCAACACCATGACACAGGCACCGGCCGGGGCCGCTTCGATCGCCTCGCGAACGGCCGGCGACTCGTCCGGATGTGCCTCCAGGCAGCAGTCGGCGAGGGCGCGGACCAGCGCCATCAAGGCGAGCATGGACGCCATGTCGTTGTACAGGTCCGGGTCGCCGCGTACCGCCGCCAGTTCCGCGGTCACCTGCAGGACGGGCGACACGATCAGGTGGTATTGCGCTGCCGGTAGCGACGGGATCTCGTCGGCGCCGCTGTCGTTCGCTTCGTTCATACCGGTTAAAGCTGTGTCGGAGGGTGCCGATATTGTACCCGAGGGTCGGCCGGCCGCTGGCTTGCAACGATGCCGGCAAGCTCTCGGTGCGCGTCGGAGGATCATCGCAATCAGAGGTTCCCTTAAATTCCGGATAAGGACAGGGTCATGGGTTGGACGAAAAAGCTGGTACAAAACGTCGTGCTGCTGGGCTGGTTCAGAAACCGCGGTATCACGGCAAAAATTCTTTTTGCCCCAGTGGTTATCCTGGTCCTTTTGGTCGTGTCCGGAGGGCTCTCGTACCGGGCGCTGCACGGGCTGGACAGCCAGGTGACGGTGCTTGCGCAGGAGACCGCGCCGCATATCGAACTGGTGAACTCGATTGTTCACGACCTGACCGCGAAGCAGATGATCGCGCGGGAATATGAGCAGAGCGGAAATCAGAAACTCGTCAGCGCCTTCAGCTCGCAGGCGACGGACGCGGAGAAGCTGTTGAAAACAGCCAGTGCGACGATGACCGATCCCGCCGCGCTCAATGTCCTGGAAGGCCTGACGGCGATGAACGATCAGTTCGACACCGTTTTCAGGGAGCAGGTGGTGGCCAATACGCGCAAGCGGTTTGACCTGACTCGGGAGCTGATCGATGAGCGCAGCCCGCAGATTGCGGATGCCTTCAACGATGTCAAGGCGAGGATCCTGATCGCCAACGACACGGCTCACAATCTGAACACGCTGAGCGCGGCCCAGGCCGACTTCCTCGCGGCCCAGGTCGCTGTGCTCGAATATCTCTCGACGGGCAAGGATGCGGCGGTTACCGAAGCCGACTCCCACGTCAGGAGCGTGCTCAAGCGGCTGGCCGATATCAAGTGGCGCGGCAACAATGCGGAGCTTGAAGCCTCGGTCGACACGACCATCGACCTGGTCAACGGATACACGAGCGAGTTCATGAACCTCATCGCGGCAATCAAGGCCGGCCGCGATGCCCTGTACACGATAATGCGCCCCCTGGGCGACGTGATCAAAAACAATGCCGAGAAGCTGTCATCGTCGTTGGTTACCAGCCTTAATCAGACGTCGCGCGAGATCAGTACCGGCGTGACCCATACTCAGGAACTGGTTGGCGGCGTGACCCTGCTGGCCCTGGTTGCCGGGCTCGTCATCGCGCTGTTGACGAGTTTTGGCATCAGCCGTCCGCTGAAGCAGACCAACGCGATGCTGAAGGATATCTCGGAAGGCGACGGCGATCTGACCCTGCGGCTGGAAGTACGCTCCAGAGACGAGGTTGGCCAGCTCGCGGACAACTTCAACCACTTCATGCAAAAGCTGCAAAAGCTGATCAGGGAGGTCGCTTCGGCGACCGATCAACTCGCCAGTGCGTCGGAGCAGCTCTCCCAGGTAACCGACCAGTCCAGCCGCCAGGTGGAGAAGCAGAAGGTCGAAACCGAGCAGGTCGCCACGGCGATGAACGAGATGGCCACCACGGTCGGTGAGGTCGCGCGCAACGCCGAGCAGGCGGCGGCAGCGGCGAGCGAGGCGGATTCCCAGGCAGGCGAGGGCCGCCAGGTGGTGGAGGAAACCATCGCCTCGATTCAGGCTGTGGCGACGGCGCTGGAAGGCGCCGGCGAGGTGATCGAAGGTGTGCGTGCCGGCAGCGAAACCATTGGCACGATTCTGGAGGTGATCACCGGCATCTCCGAGCAGACGAACCTGCTGGCGCTGAATGCGGCCATTGAAGCGGCACGCGCCGGCGAGCACGGCCGCGGCTTCGCGGTGGTGGCCGACGAGGTGCGCACGCTGTCCCAGCGTACCCAGAGCGCCACCGAAGAAATCCGCCAGATGATCGAAAATCTCAAGCAGGGCGTGGGCGATTCGGTGGCCGCCATGGACACCAGCCGCAGCGGCGCGAACGAGGCGGTGGAGCGGGCCGGCAGCGCCGGCGAGGCGCTCACCCAGATCGAGCAGGCGGTGGCGCGCATCACGGAAATGAACGCGCAAATCGCCAGCGCTTCCGAGGAGCAGACCGCGGTAACCGAGGAAATCAACAAGAACATCACCAACATTCACGCAGTCACGGAAGAAACGGCGGAAGGCTCCAAACAGGCGTCCAGCGCGGCTGTAGACCTGGCCCGCCTGGGCGAGCAGCTGAGGGGACTCGTCGGCCAGTTCCGCGTTTAGCCGCCGGCAACCCCCCGCTTTCCGGTGATGCCCCTTCTCCCCACCGGGGAGAAGGTCGGGATGAGAGCGC
>CAZYIP010000089.1:0-14875 GCA_964646895.1 uncultured Salinisphaerales bacterium
CTGGCAGGCGAGACCGTGACCCGGGAAACGAGCGGCTTGACCGCGCGGGAATGGAGCGAACTTTGCGAGACGCTGGGTTTGGATGCAAACCACGCGGCAAGCTGATGGTGCCGCAAGGGAGGAGCGGCGAGCGGCTGCCCGGATCTTCTTGAATCGGAGCAGCCGCGCCGGACTTCGTGAAATGGCAGTCCAGGAGCCTGGGCCGTAGAAACGAAATGGGCTGCAGCGCCCCACTTCGGCCGGAATCCGTGTTCCTTTTCGTCACATAGTCACCACTATGCTCCTCAAACGAACACGGATTCCACCTCGAATGGGGAACGCTTCGCTCCAAGTGTTTCTACGGCCCAGGCTCCTAGAAAAGGCTTATCTCAAACCATTCGGGCAGGATCAGCTTGTTGATCTGATACTTCCCCGGTGGCGCTTTTGCGTGCTGCAGGAACGCCATGACCTGGAGAGCGGTCGGTATGCTCCCATGCCCGGTTGCAGCCCGGGCGGGTGCGCGTGGTGCCTTGTTCTTGTCTCCAAAATAAATCACCCGGTCGAATAACACATGCGCGCGCCGTATGTCATCAATTATTTGCTGATCGATGTCCAGCGTGACGACGTCCTCGTCCATTGCACAGCCGGTCAGTTTCACCTTGTAGCGTCCAGGCGTCATTTCTCCATGGGACAGCAGGGCATCCAGCCCTTTCTCGCGCTGCAATTTTGCGATCAGCGCATTCTGCGTGTCTTCGCGGCTCACAATTTCGAGTGCGGGGACCTGCTTCGGTCCTGCTTTTATGCACAGCTCGCGTACACTCGCCAAATCGTCCGTGTTGACGTACATCATGCCCCTGGCGGGCGCCGGTACGTCTTTCCGGAAAAACTGCAGTTCGTCTTTGTCATCCGGTTGCTTCGGATCCCGGGTGCTCGCCGCAATTACATTGGCGTATGACATCAGGCGCCGGCTGCGAGAGGGATCACCCTGAACCGTTGCTGCCAGCGCGCCCAGGGCGAAAATGCGTGCATTGTCGCTGTCGGACGGGTGCATGCCGTCAAGCAAGCCGGCCGCTTCGAAAAGTTCGATGGCAGCATCGGCATGATCGTATGCGATCAATCGCTCGCACATGTTCAATATTCGGGATTTGACGGGCCGGCGAGCCGCCGGTGAGTCTGGACCGGAAATCGACGCTGCGGCATCAGCGACTGCCGTGTCGATGAATTTCGATGAAACACCTGGCCGGGCAAGCAGGTGGTCAACGAGATCCAGATAGGCCGCGAAGCGATTTTTTTCACCCCGCCCATCATTGTCGGCGTTACCCGTTGCCGAGGCAGCGGTCTTGATGTCGACGTATTGTTGAGCAGCGCGCCGGAATCTTTCCGGACTGGTTCGCAACGCGGCTGTCAGCATCGAGCCTGCAAGTGCTTCTGCCGGTATCGCGCTGCGGTCATCGTGCTGGCCCCACTCCTTGTCGTGCAATAACTTTTCGTAGACAGAAAGCCGCTCTTCCGCATTGCGCGCTTCTACCGTTGTATTGAGGATCATGGCCTGCTTCTGCCAGCGGCCGTTTCGGGGTAGCGACCTGATCTTGAGATCGAGTCCTCCCTGCTCGGGTTGCCTGACGATTGCCGTGTTGCCCTGCTCGTCCGTTCTCCCGATGAATATGCCACCATTGCTCAGGTACATGACGTAGCCGTGATGTTTCGCGGGCTTGCCAGAAGGGGTGACAAGCTGGGAGCTGGCTTCGTAAGCGCCGTAACCGACTACGGGGGATGCCATGATATCGGCACTTTCGATATTTTGCGGTACGCGCAGATGAGCGGTGTTGCCGTGTTCGTCTGTCACCCCGTTGACGTCCATGATCGGCGTTGACGAATTATGCCGGTATACGATGACGCGATAACGTTTGTTGACCCACAATTCGTCTGTTACCGGGTCACGAATGACCAGACGCAAGCTCTTTGCGCCCTCGCCAACCGTCGAGTCGGGCTTGACTTCGTGCAGGGATTTGACGTTTTTCGAGTCCGCCGCTGCAGTATTGAAGCCTGTCATGGCCAAAAGCAGGCAGAGGAACAGCAGGGCGCGTTTGAAACCGGATAAAGCGGGGTTGTGTTTTAACTTCCTGTGCGCAATGCGTGTGGATATCATGACGCCTCATTTCCTTATGTGGCCAAGAGAAGAGGCCGGAATCTAACATGGAATGTATGCGCAGGACCACCTGGCTGCATCGGGGTGGCGCCATCCCACCACCTGCTGGCCCGCATGCTTGCGATACGGTTGCTATCGGCACGACCACCGCGGGCGGTACAGGAGTGGAACGCATTCAGGAGCTGGCCGACGTCGACCCGAGAGGCTAGGCTTTTAACCTGGGCGTTAGCAATTGCAGCGAAACAAGGAGGACGAACCCGTGCGAATGAGCACCCGCAACAGGCTGGCCGGGACCATCATCGAGGTGGTCAAGGGCGAGGCTGCGGCCAGAGTGACCCTCCAGGTCGGGGACAACAGGATGGTTGCCCTCATAACCCGCGAGAGCTGTGACGAGTTGGGCCTGAAGGTCGGCCAGAAGGCGACCGCGCTCGTCAAGGCCACTGATGTGATGATTCTCACTGAAGAAGGCGATCTGGCCTGACCCGGTGGCCAGTTGACGGCCTTGCCTGCGCGCATCGATTGACGACTGCGCATCTTTCAGTTTGCGTTTGATACCAATCCGCGGCGTCGCGCACTTGCGCGCACGCCGCGGATTGCAGCCCACGATCAGCCGCCGCGCCCGGGTGGTCGCGGTGGAAAGGCTCGAACCGCGGGCGCCTCAGCGCTCGCCCATGCCTTCGGCGGGCTGCGGTGCACGCCCCTGGTTCACTTCGGCTTCGATGCGCCGACCCACGTCGGCGTCGATCCGCTTCCAGTAGTCGAAGGCGCGTTCCAGCACCGGGCTGCGTACGCCGCCGAGCAGGCTGCCGGCAACCTGTTCCACCAGCTGCTTGCGTTGGGCATCGTCGAAGACCTCCCGCACCAGCGTGCCGGGCTGGCCGAAGTCGTCGTCCTCGGCGTGCAGGGTGTACGCGCTGCGAACCAGCTCACCGTCGGCTTCCCAGCTTTCCTCCACGGTGCCGGTATGGTCGGCCCACTCGCGGCCGCCGCTGTTGGGCGCGTACACCGGCGCGTTGCCGCTATGCTCGAATGCCATCTGGCCGTCGAACAGGTAGCTGTTGATGGGGGCCTTGGGACGATTCACCGGTAGCTGATGAAAGTTGGTGCCGATACGATTGCGCTGCGCATCGGCATAGGCGAAAGCACGGCCCAGCAGCATCTTGTCCGGCGACAGGCCGATACCCGGCACCGTGTTGCCAGGAGAGAACGCGGCCTGCTCGATTTGCGCGAAGAAGTTCTCGGGGTTGCGGTCCAGCGTCATTGTCCCGACCTTGATCAGAGGGTAATCCTCGTGCGGCCATACCTTGGTCAGGTCGAACGGGTTGAAGCGGTAGTCCCTGGCCTGAGCATACGGCATGACCTGAACGGACAGGGTCCAGCGCGGATGGTTGCCCCGGGCGATCGCCTCGAACAGATCACGGCGATGGAAGTCCGTATCGCTGCCCGCCATGGCGGCGGCTTCCGCGTTGCTGAAGAACTGCATGCCCTGGCTGGTGTGAAAATGGTACTTCACCCAGAATTTTTCGCCGCTGGCGTTGATCCACATGAAGGTATGCGAGCCGTAACCGTTCATGTGCCGCCAGGTGCGCGGCAGGCCGCGGTTGCCCATGAGGTAGGTCACCTGATGAGCGGTCTCGGGATTGCTGGTCCAGAAATCCCACTGCATGTGGTTGTCGCGCAGCCCGGAATCCGGCAGGCGCTTCTGGCTGCGGATGAAGTGCGGGAATTTCATCGGATCGCGCACGAAGAAGATCGGCGTATTGTTGCCGACCAGATCGTAGTTGCCCTCGTCGGTATAGAACTTGAGCGAGAAACCCCGTACGTCACGCCAGGTATCGGGGCTGCCCGCCTCGCCGGCGACGGTGGAAAAACGCGCCAGCATCTCGGTGCGGGCACCCTTTTGAAACAGGGCCGCCCTGGTGTAGGCGGACACGTCCTCGCTGGTCTCGAATACGCCGAAAGCGCCGGCGCCCTTGGCGTGCGGCTGGCGCTCCGGCACCTTTTCGCGGTTGAAGTGCGCCATCTGCTCCAGAAAGTGCACATCGTGCAACAGAATCGGGCCGTTGGCTCCGATCGTCAGCGAGTTGCGATCGCTTGGTGCCGGCGCACCGGCGCCGGTGGTGGACGAGGGCTTCGCGTTGCGGTTTTCTGGCCTGTTCATGGAGTCTGGTTCCTGTCCCGATAGTAGCGGCGAATTACGCCGGAATCTGGTGCGGTTCGATGAATGCCATCCGCTCGCTTGGTCGAAACACCTCGCGAAACCCGTCCGGCAGCTGGCCTCTCACGTCCTCCGCCTGACCTTCGCTGATACTCCCGGCAATGACTCCGGCAACCGCGACCAGAATCTGCGCGGCCTCCGCCGGATCCACCTCCAGTTGTGCGCCGAGTTCGGCTTCGATCGAGGTTTCGTCGATCGTCCTGTCGGGGCCGGCCGGCAGTGAGCGCAGGGCGGGCTGCAGCAGCGACGGAAGCTGCGCAATGAGGTTGCCTGCCTCCTGCGGTGTCAGCCGCTGCACCAGCGCTGCCAGCACGATGTCGACCGCGGTACGCGCCTGCTTGATATCCTCCAGGCCGGTTTCGCTGCGGACCTCGGTCAGCAACCGCATGAGTGTCGCCTCGGCTCGCGCGATGCTGCGCCGGCGGGCGGGGCTGCGCGGGCTGGGAGCCGGGCCGCCTTCCGCGATCTGGGACTGCACGATTGCCGCCAGTTCCTCCAGCGGCGCTGCCTCGTCGAGAAGCAGATCGTCCAGGGTAACCATGCCGGTTACGCGCTCGCCTTCGACCAGTGGGATGCGCCGGACGTTGTGCTCCTGCATGAGGCGGACCGCATCCGCCACGCCATCGCCCGGTGTCAGTGTGGTCGGCGCGGGCGTCATCACGTCGGCGATCCGGGTGGTTTCCGCGTCGAGCGCGCGGCCGAGTGCGCGCACGGCAAGATCGCGATCGGTGACGATGCCGACCACCCGGCCCCTGTCCTGCACCACCACCGCGCCGATCCGGTTTTGCTCGATCGCGCGTGCCGCGTCGAGGACTGGACTATCCGGCTTCAGGACCACGAGGCGTGGCCGTCGATACCATCGCAGAGACATTTCGATTCCTCCAGGTGGTATTGATCATTCAAACGCCGGCTTTCCGGGCCGCCTGGTGTGCTGGTCGCGGTCGAGGCGGCCACCTTTTCCCAAACCGGCGCTGGCTACCGGCTTCGACAACGCCGGATGCGGTATTCTCCCGCTCCAATCGGGCAAGACGGCGCTGTTGCCGCAGCACACGGCCAGGGTCAATGGGTTTGCATCGCAGGCGCGGCCTTTCGCCGCGGCGCCGGGTCTGCCCGTCAGCGTGTCGCCGTAGTGCCCGAGGACTTGGCGGCGGCCTCGACGTTGCGTGGTTCTTCGGCCATCTCCAGCCCGACCTGCGAGGTGCGCACCATGGATACGAACCGGCCGTGTTCCTCCGCGGCGAGCCGGGGTTGCCTGTGAAGGCTGAGAGCACCGGCGAATGCCATGGCACCGAGGACGATTGCGAAGTACCACGGAAGTCCGCGGGTGCCGACGGCATCGAACATTACGCCCGCAATCAGCGGACCCAGCATCGATCCGATGCCTGTCGAGAGAAGGAGCGCCTGGGTCGCGGGGAGAATTTCGTGCGAATCGACGCGGTCGTTCATGTATGCCACGGACAGCGCATACAGACCGAACGCCATGGCCCCGAATCCGAAAGCGAAAACGAACAGCAGCCACATGGGGATCGACGCCGCGAGGCCGAGGAGCAGCGCGAATACCACCCCGATGCACGAGGCAGCGACGATGACGGGCCGCCTGCCGGCACGATCGGACAGGCGTCCGAGGGGCCACAGGGTGACTATGCCGCCCGCCGTGGCGCAGGCGACAAACGCTCCTGTCTGGCCCGGTGTGAAACCGAGCCGGGTCGCGAAGGCGGCCGCGAGACCCCAGAAGGCGCCGGTCAGGAGTCCGGCAAAAAAGGTACCGGCGATGGCAAACGGGGCGCGCCTGAGCAGGCCGGGCGACGGCAACTGCGGTGCACTGACCGCTTCGGGCTCATTGAGAGGCGTGGCCGTGACGGGAATCAGGCCGGCGACCACGAGTATGCCGGCAATCAGGAAAAGGCTGGCATTATCGGCAGGCTGCGCAAAGAGCAGGAATTGGCCTGCCGCCATCGCGATCAGCGTCAGAGTCGCATACAAACTGAATATCTGGACACGCCAGGCGCGCTCGAGCTTCGCGTTGAGCCAGCTCTCGGTGATGATGAACAGGCCGACCATGGCGGTACCGCCGATGACGCGCAGCACCAGCCATGACCATGGATTGATGGCAAGTCCGTGGGCGAGGGTCGTGCCCGCCGCCACCGCGGCGAGCGCGGCGAAGCTGCGGATCGGGCCCACCTGCCGGATCAGCGCCGGACAGGCAAAGGTTCCGATGATGTAGCCGGCGTAGTACCCGGACATTACCAGCCCCAGCTCCCAGCCGTCGAAATGCGCGAGGGTCGCGCGCAGGCCGAGCAGCGAGCCCAGCAGCCCCATCCCGCCGAGCAGGATCGTGATCCCGAGCAGGAGGCCGAACAGCCGATAAATCTGCGTCAGCAAGAATCGGGAATCACGGGATCAGAACCGGTAGATCGCGGCGAGCCCGGTTGCGGTCGGCATGCGTTCCGCGGGGACCACGATCACTTCGCCGCCGGTTTTCAGGACGTATTCCCCGATGTCATCAAGCACGTCGTCAACCCCGGGATGCTCCAGCTCGTCCAGCGTCACCGCCCCGGTGGCGGCGTCGAGGCGGCCGGGAATCTGGCGATCCGCGTCGAGCAGCAGTGTTTCGATACGCCCGGCCACTGCCGCCGTGGCGCCCGCCAGGAGTTCATCCGTGGCCCGGTTCTCCGCACTGGCGGCGCCAAAAGCCTCGATCAGGCCGGCCAGGCGATCGAGGTAACGTGGCTGGAATGCCTGCCAGCTGCGCTCATGCAACGCGTTGTTCGACAGCGCTTCGGGGTTGATCTCGATCGCTTCGGCGAGCAGGTGGGGGTTACGACTGATTTTGCGGAACAGGGCCTGGTGCTCGGGCAGCGCCGCCAGCAACAGCGGCATTTGGCCCAGGTTCGAGTAATGCTCCAGCATCGCGCGGTCGACCGCACGGAAGAAATGCTCCGTGTCGGAGTCGATGGCGCTCTCCTTCACGTCGCTCGGCCCGTGAAGTCCCATGGCGGGTTTGACCCGTCCGTGGGTGCGTGTGGCACGCTCGCGCTCGATGTTCCGGCTCAATACGTCGTTCGGGCTGCGCGGCACCTCCGGGACG
Organism: uncultured Salinisphaerales bacterium; assembly: GCA_964646895.1. Taxonomy (GTDB): domain Bacteria; phylum Pseudomonadota; class Gammaproteobacteria; order Nevskiales; family CAZYIP01; genus CAZYIP01. The sequence continues at coordinate 7,435 of CAZYIP010000089.1, forward strand.
AGGTCTATTTCGTCCAGATGGTCCCGATCGCCTTCGAACAGGCGGACTGTCTCGCGGCTCAGCGCAAGGATTTGATAGCGGTCCGCGGACTGCAGGATGCGAATCAGCGGCTTGATATGAAAGCTTTCGGCCACGATCGCAAGGGCGCTTACCGGGCGCTGCAGCCTGTAGGCGCGGAAAAAACCCGGCGCGCCAAGCACCGCCAGGCCATCGAAGCTGTTGTTCCAGAATGGCCTGTCTTCGAGCAAAGCGCGATACGGCGCAAGCAGCGGCTCGATTTCACGCGGCGGATAGGCCCGCTGCAATGATTCCTCCAGTGTCCGAATCAGGTTTCGGAACCGGATCGGATCCTGCTGATTGTCGGGATGCTGGCGATGCGTAGGCTGGTAAAGCGACAGGCAGGGCGGCTCGCGTTGGGCCCAGAAGACATCGGGATAATCATTCGATAGCGTATCCATGGCGCAATCCTGACTCTCGAATACGTCAACGTGGCACTCACAGGATAGCAAAGCGGCCCGCAACAAACTGTGCGACCATTGTCGCTGACCCCTGTTCCCGGAGCGGCGGAGCCATGCGTATCACTTTGGTGGTTGCGATGGACGAGGCCGGTGTCATCGGCGCCGACGGTGACATGCCGTGGCATCTGCCGGCCGATTTGCGGCATTTCAAGCGGGTCACACTGGGCAAGCCGGTGCTGATGGGGCGGCGCACGCACGAGTCGATCGGGCGGCCCTTGCCCGGCCGACTGAATCTGGTGCTCACGCGCGACCGTCATCTTGTCGCGCCGGGCTGCGATGTGGTCCACGACATGGACCAGGCGCTGGCCGCCGCGGAGGGCGTACCCGAGCTGATGGTTATCGGCGGTGCCGAGATCTTTCGCCTGTTTCTGCCCCGCGCCGATCGCATCCTGCTGACGCGGGTGCATGGCCGTTTTTCCGGCGATACCTGGTTCCCGGACCCGGATCTGGCCGACTGGAAGGAAGTCTCGCGCGAGGATTTTCCCGCCGATGCGCGGAATCCGCATGCGTACAGTTTCCAGGAGATGGAGCGCGGGGGAGGGGCGTCTCCCGTTTGAGGAATCGCGGCTTGCCCCGCTCCCACGAAACCAGGCCTCCAATAGTGGCGGGTTCAACTTGTGGGAGCGGCGCAAGCCGCGATTGGTGGCGTTGGCATTATCGCGGCTAAAGCCGCTCCCACCACCAGGACGCTCTTTTGTGGGAGCGGCTTCAGCCGCGATTAGTCAGGTGTCAGAGGTGGTTATCCCTGGCCAGATGTCTCCCGGCATAATCCCGCGCGAACTGCAGCGCTACCCGTCCGCTGCGCGAGCCGCGCGCCAGCGCCCAGCGCAGCGCCGGTTGCCGCGCTTCCGGCCGGGCGCTTCCGGATACGCCCATGGCGGCCAGATAGCTGTCGACGATCGCCAGGTAGTGTTCCTGGTCGAAGGGATAAAACGAGATCCACAGCCCGAAGCGCTCCGACAGGGAGATTTTTTCCTCGACCGCCTCGCCGTGATGAATCTCCCCGTCGACCATGCGCGTGCTTGCGTTTTCGCTGGTGTACTCGGGCAGCAGGTGGCGCCGGTTTGACGTGGCGTAAATCAGCACGTTGTCGGGTGCGGCGGCCACCGAGCCATCGAGAACCGCCTTGAGCGCCTTGTAGCTGGGATCATCGGCCTCGAACGAGAGATCGTCGCAGAATATGACGAAGCGTTCCGGCCGCGTCTGCAATGGCTCGACGATATCGGGCAGGTCCACCAGGTCCTGCTTGTCGACTTCCACCAGGCGCAGCCCGTCGCTGGCGTAGCGTGTCAGCAGGGCCTTGATCAGCGAGGATTTGCCGGTGCCGCGCGAGCCCCACAGCAGCGCGTTGTTGGCCGGCAGGTGCTGCACGAACTGGCGTGTGTTGCGCTCCAGTTCCGCCTTTTGCGGCTCGATGCCGAGCAGCTCGTCCAGACGTACGGGGTGCGGTTTGTGAACCGGGCGCAACACGCCCGGCCGGCGCCAGCGGTAGGCCGGCGCGGTCCAGTCCACGGCGTTCGGCGCCGGCGGCAGACGCTGCTCGATACGCTCCAGCAGCGCTTCCGCGCGGTCCAGTACGCGTTCGAGCGCGCCTCCGATTTCGTTGTTGCCGTTCATGCCAGTTTCTTGTGACGCGCGCGACCGGGCTGGTCGGCGATGTCGCCAAGACGCTTGCGCCGGTCGTGCTCGTAGTCCTGAAAGTTGCCCTCGTTCCAGATCGGCCCGTCGTCCTCGAAAGCGAGAATGTGCGTGGCGATGCGGTCCAGAAACCAGCGATCATGGGAGATGACCATGACGCAGCCGGGGAAGTCCAGCAGCGCTTCTTCCAGTGCGCGCAGGGTTTCCACGTCCAGGTCGTTGGTCGGCTCGTCGAGCATCAGCAGGTTGCCGCCGCTTTGCAGCAGCTTGGCCAGGTGCAGCCGGTTGCGCTCACCGCCGGACAGGTCGCCGACGCGTTTCTGCTGGTCAGGCCCCTTGAAGTTGAAGCGTCCGACGTAGGCGCGCGACGGCACCTCGTAATTGCCGACCTGGATGATGTCCTGGCCGTTCGAGATCTCCTCCCACACGGTTTTCGAGTCGTCCAGCGCATCACGGCTCTGGTTGACGTAGGCCGGCTGCACCGTGTCGCCGACCCGAATCTGTCCGGCGTCCGGTTTTTCGTCCCCCGCGATCATGCGAAACAGCGTGGTCTTGCCGGCGCCGTTGGGGCCGATGATGCCGAGGATGGCGCCTCTGGGCACCTTGAAGCTCAGGCCCTGATACAGGGTGCGCTCGCCGAATGCCTTGGTGACATCATCCGCTTCCACCACCAGCTCGCCCAGGCGCGGGCCGGGCGGGATGTAGATCTCCTTGGTTTCCGAGCGCTTCTGGTATTCCTGCGACTGCAGTTCTTCGAATCGCTTGAGACGCGCCTTGCTCTTGGCCTGCCGGCCGCGCGGATTTTCGCGCACCCATTCCAGCTCCGCGGCAATTGCCTTGCGGTGGGCGTCCTCCTCGCGCTTTTCCTGTGCCAGGCGCTTTTCCTTGGCTTCCAGCCAGGCCGAGTAGTTGCCCTCGAAGGGGATGCCGTGCCCGCGATCCAGCTCCAGGATCCAGCCGGCGACATTGTCGAGGAAGTAGCGGTCGTGGGTCACCGCAACCACCGTGCCCTTGAAGTCGTGCAGGTAACGCTCCAGCCAGGCGACGCTTTCAGCGTCCAGGTGGTTGGTGGGCTCGTCGAGCAGGAGCATGTCCGGCTCCGAGAGCAGCAGCTTGCACAGGGCGACGCGGCGGCGCTCGCCGCCGGACAGGCGGCTGACGTCCGCATCCCATGCCGGCAGGTTGAGCGCCTCGGCGGCGGTTTCGAGCTTGCGGTCGAGCTCCCAGGCGCCGGCGGCGTCGATGGCGTCCTGCAATTCGGCCTGCTCGGCCATGAGCTTGTTCATCTCGTCGTCGGACATGGGCTCCGCGAACTTCATGCTCACTTCGTCGAAGCGGGTGACGAGTTGCTTCAGTTCACTCACGCCTTCTTCGACGTTGCCGCGCACATCCTTGTCCGGGTCCAGTTGCGGCTCCTGGGGCAGATGGCCGATCTTGATGCCGGGCATGGGCCGGGCCTCGCCGTCGTGTTCCCGATCGATTCCCGCCATGATGCGCAGCAGGGTCGATTTGCCCGCGCCGTTGTAGCCGAGCACGCCGATCTTGGCGCCGGGGAAGAAGCTGAGGCTGATGTTACGCAGGATTTCCTTGCGGGGAGGCACTGTCTTGCCCACCCGGTTCATCGTATAGATGTACTGGCTCATGGCTCTCAGGTACCGAAAAAACGTCTATTATGGGCGATCGGGTGAACCCGGGCCAGTGCTAGAGCGCGGGATTGTTGAGGTCCAGCGCGGTTCCGGCGGAGGGTGTCTGTGCGGGCAGCTCTGGCGCCCTCGCGACATCGGTCCCGGTTGCCGGGGCAGGCGTCGTTGTGGTGCGGAGCACGGGCTCGTCCTGCGTGGGCGTCTCTTGCGGTGATGGTGCCTTGTCCTGGTGTGTGGTCATCCACACCAGAACGTCGTAATAGTTGCGGATGTTGCCGACATAGGTCACGGCCTCGTGTCCGCGCGCATAACCGTTGCGGGTACGCTCATACCACTTTTTGTGCGTCAGCAGGGGCAGATTGTTGCGCACGTCCAGCCAGCGATCCGGGTCGCCGCCAAGCTCGCGTGTGATCTGGCGCGCGTCGAGGATGTGCCCGAGCCCGAGATTGTAAGTCGCCAGCGCCATCCACACGCGATCCGGCTTCGGGATCGAGGCGGGCAGCCGGTTGAGAAGATCGCGCAGATAGCGCGCTCCGCCAGTGATGCTTTCCTTGGGGTCAAGGCGATTCTGCACGTTCAGGTACGCCGCCGTGTCCTGTGTCAGCATCATCAGGCCGCGTACGCCGGTCGGGCTCTTGGCGCGCGGCAGCCAGTGCGATTCCTGGTAGGCGACGGCGGCAACCAGGCGCCAGTCGAGCTGGTACTCTTTGGCCGCTTTCTCGAAAGTCTGGCGAAACTGCGGCAGCCGCTTCTCGGCGTCACGCTCGAAGCGCTTGCGGCCGACATAGTCGAGTCGGTCGATATAGCCAAAGTAGCGGTCGAGCAGCCGTTTCAGTTCTCCGCTGTTGCGCAGATGCAGGAAGAATTCGATGGCGCGGTTGTACAGACTGTCGTCGGGTTGTTCCGGAAACGCCCACGCGATCGGCCGCGGCGGTCCTACATCGAACGCAACCTGTAGCGAGGGATAGTAGCGGCGGTTGATGGCGACGATGCCCGAGGCCGCAATCGTGTAGTCGAGCTTGCCCTGGGCGACACGGTAGAGGAGTTCTTCGCTGTCGGCGTCCGCCGTCTGTGCCCACTTGAGTTCGGGATGCTGTCGTGCCAGCTGGCTCAAATGCGCGGCGTGAGTGCTGGCCTTGACCACAAGCAGGTCGCCGTCCAGGTCGGCGAGCGATTTGGGTTTTGGCTGGCCGCGGCGGTAGACCAGTTCGGGCGTGACCGTATGAATGGCCGGCCCGAAACGCACCAATCTGCGCCGCGCCGGCGTGACGTCGAGACCGGCGGCGATATCGGCATGGCGCCGGTGCAGGGTCGGGAGCACACTCTCCAGGTTGTCGGCCACGATCAGCCGCAGCTCGACTCCGAGCGATTGCGCGAAGCGCCGCGCCAGGTCGTATTCGAGGCCCGTCGGCCCGTTGGGCCCGATGTAATACGTGGTCGCCTCGTTCATCGTCACGATGCTGATGTAGCCGCGCTCCTTGATCTGTGCGAGCACGGACAGGGGCGGCGAGCACGTGACCAGCAGCGTCGATACAAGCGCGGCCATGCCGGCCCGCGCTACCCGGAAAGCGCGCAGTCCCGCGGATGATTGATAACGGGCCCTGACCATGGCGTGGATCATAACCCAGGTTGGTGCTATCCTCCCGCTTCCCCGGCGCCGTATATCGGGCCGGTTGTCGCCCTGACATCCGGCTCTGCTTTACAATACCGCTGACAGTTGCCGGATATCGGCGCGTATTGCCGGCGCAACATCGTTTTCCGGAGAGGTACCGAAGCGGTCATAACGGCACCGACTCGAAATCGGTTGGGGGCTCACGCCCCACGTGGGTTCGAATCCCACCCTCTCCGCCATATAATTAGACGTTATATGCGTGTGTAAGCCGCGTCTAAATGTGACAAATACACAATTTTTAAGCTCCTACCTCCTGCATGAGGATAATCAGCAGGTACAGGATGCATCGACTGGAACCGCTGACCGTAAATGCGTCATTTCAATGAAACGGTTACACGCGATTAAGGTGCCCGTCCCTGATTATGACAGGTAACTTGAATTCAACCGTCCGCAAGCCCGGGTTGCCCCCATCCGGACTGCCCAGGCCGGCAGCCAGACCGAACTCGACGCGCTGCTTCCTGCCGCTTTCTGCCATCCTCGACCTGCCTTCAAGGGCGAGCTGTGAGTAAGCGTCCGAGGAAGCACGTCTGGTGACGGTGCAAATGTCGAAGTTCTGCGCCGCTCCGCACAGGGAGTCACGTTGCCGTATATCTGTCGCGCTGACGACGATGAAGTGTATTTTGTCAAAGGCGCTGGCGCAGGGCGACGAAGTCAAATTGCCGAATGGATTGCCGGGAAGCTGGGACTCGCACTGGGGTTGCCCATTGCCCCTTTCGAGATCGTGGATGTGCCCGAAGCGCTGCTGGAATTTGATTCAAGCCTTGATCTGACCGATCTGGGGGCTGGTCCGGCCTTTGGTTCTCAGCGCCAGGAGGCGATGGAATTGACCGCTTCGGCGGTGTCGGAGGTTCCCGCCTGCCTGCAACGGGACTTGCTCGCTTTCGACTGGTGGATTCACAACAGCCATCGCCTCTTGACGGAGAAGGGTGGCAACCCAACCTGTTCTGGAACCCGGCGTCGGCCGAACTGGACATAATCGATCATAACCAGGCCTTTGATCCGGACTTCAGTTCAGAGATTTTCATGAATTATCATGTATTTATCGATTATGCGCAGCGCGTTTTCAGTGACATGCTGCGGCGCGGTGAGTACAGTGGAAGATTCGCCGTCGCGCTTGACGGCTGGTCCGAAATCCGCGCCGCGATTCCGCAGGAGTGGTTTTTTTCGCCGACCCGGAAATGACGATGCCTGTGAATTTTGATCTGGATCTGGCCTATCAATTACTGAAGAGACACGAACGAGAAGGCTTCTGGACAACACCATGGACAAGATAGCGTGCCAGTACGCGATTGCCCGATTTGCCCCCTACGTGGAGACGGGCGAATTCGCCAACGTAGGCATCTTGATGCTGGCGCCCAGGCTAGGTTACTTCGGTTTCAAGCTTGAAACTCGGTACTATCGCCGTATAACGCGCTTCTTTGAAGAGCTGGAACCGAAACTCTATCGCGAGACGCTTCAGACCTTGCGGGAGGAGCTGCAGAGAATCCGTCAGCTGCTGAAAGCCCATGGATTCGATGTTCGCAAGCAAGTCAATGACACTGATTTCGCCCGGCAAATTTTTTCGGAGGTGGTTCGCCCCCGTGAGAGCATCATGCGTTTCAGCGAGCCCAGAGTCGTTCTGGCGGATGAGCCGGAAGACAAGCTTCGAGATCTATTTGAGTTCTATGTTGAACGGAACTTCATAACCAGGGAGTACAAGGAAACGGTTCTCGAAAAAAAGGTGCGCACATGGCTCGGTCAGGCGCAGATTGCCCGGTGCTTCCAGCGCATGACAGTTGGAGATGATCAATACCACGCTGTATTCCCCTTTGTAGAAACGGTGGACAATCGACCTGTCAAGATCATCAAACCGTTACATCTCGCTCAAGACCGACCCAACAAAATAACCGATCATGGCGGGACCTGGTTATTTCGGTTAAACGAATTAAGGCGCAGGGACAAGCTGCCGGAGCGCGTCTTGTTCGCTGTTG
>CAZYIP010000090.1:0-14826 GCA_964646895.1 uncultured Salinisphaerales bacterium
CCTAGTAGCCGCGCTCGAAGTCGACCACATACCTGAGCGGCTGTGCCCGGCAAAAGCGGTGATAGTTCTCGCAAAAGATACGCACCACATCCGCAGGTGCAGTGGTGCCGGCGATATGAGGCGTGATGTGCACGTTGGGCAGGGTCCACAAGGGACTTTCCGGCGGTAGTGGCTCGTGCTCGAAAACATCGAGCATGGCGCCGCCCAGCCGGCCTTCACGCAACGCCTGCACCAGTGCGCTCTCTGCGATCGTCTGCCCGCGGCCGATGTTGATCAGCACCGCGCCATGTTTCATCGCCCGCAGTGCTGCGGCGTCGAACAGCCGGGTGGTTCCGGCGGTGGCCGGTAGCACCAGTACCACGTAGTCGGGCTCGGCGAGAAACGCATGCAATTCCCGCTGGCCGTATACGTGTTCGACCCCCGGCACCGCTTCCGGGGTGCGCTTGTATCCGTACACGCGCATGCCGAAATGCCGGGCGGTCTCCGCGATATCGCGGCCAATCGAGCCGAGGCCGGCAATGCCTATCGTGAGATCGCGCAGGCTGCGGCAGGCGAGCGTCTGCCATGTGCGCTGCTCCTGTTGGCGCTGAAATTCGAACAGGCGGCGCTCGCGTGCGAGAATCCAGCCAAAGACGTGTTCGCGCATTTCTGCGCCGAAAACACCTTTCAGACCCGTCAGGGTATAGTCGCGGCGCTGGCCGGGGGCGAGCAGCGGTTCCACGCCCGCGTAAGTCGACTGTACCCACGCCAGACGGGGCGTGTCGCCGAGCAGGTGCGCGAGTTTTGCGGGCGGCCCGAGCATCAGGTTGCACTCGTGCGCCTGATCCCGCGCGGCGATCGCCGAGGTCGCGGCCGCGATTTTCAGGTCGGGCAGCTCCCGCTCGCGCAGCAGCTTCGCGTAGTTGTGGGCGTCCGGGTCGACGATCAGCAGTCGATTCATGTACCGGCCTCTCTTGCGGTCTGCAGTCGGTGTGACTGCAACAGGAACATGGCGATGGGTTTGTTACCGGACTCCCGCAGGGCCTGGTGAAGCCCGGTGCTTCACGTTTTGATTATCCCGTATTCCGGTCGCCGTATCGATGCGGCCCCATGGGTGACTGTGAGCAGGCCCCAGGACCGCCAGTCGAGAGCCACGGCGACACACGTTGATCGGGAATGCGGCTATGTGCCACGGAACAACTCGCAGAGCAGCTCGATAATGCGCCTTGCCCTGGCATCGGGCAGCGAGTAATAAATGGTTTGTGCCTGTCGCCGGGTCCTGACCAGGCCGTTGCGGCGCAGCACGGCCAGGTGCTGGGAAATCACCGACTGACTACCCTTGACCACCGCATTGAGCTGCCCTACGGACAACTCCTGGTCAATCAGATGGCAGAGGATCAGCAGCCGTGTTTCGTGCGACAGTGCCTTGAGCATTTGTATCGCATCGGCAGCACGCTCGGGCATGTGCTCGACCGGCTGCATTACAAGCTGTTCGGAATCCCGACGGGTCATCGCCAACGCTCCCGACTCTCGCTGATTATTTATATTATCATTGGCTAATACTATCATTGCTAAATTAGCTAATATAATTAAGATAACGCTAATACAAGCCACACGCGGAAACTGACGGTGAGCACATAGCCATGATCCAGACGCCCCAGGTCCAGGCCTTCATACACGAACCCACCTCGTCGTTTTCCTATGTGGCATGGGATGAGCGCACGCGGCGGGCGGCGGTGATCGACGCGGTACTGGACTACGACGCCGTGTCCGGGCGAGTGTTCTCGGAGAGCGCTGATGCCCTGATTCGCTTTGTGCGCGAGCAGGGCCTGACCGTGGAATGGGTGCTGGAGACGCATGCCCATGCGGATCATGTGGCGGCGGGCGCCCACGTGCAAAGTCAGCTGGGCGGCCGCACCGGCATCGGCGAGCGCATTCGCATCGTGCAAAGGCACTTCAGGGATGTCTATCATCTGGAACGGGGTTTCCAGGCGGATGGCAGGCCATTCGGGCACCTGTTTGCCGATTTCGAAACCTTCCGGGTCGGAGAGGTGGAGGCGCAGGCCATTCCCACGCCCGGCCATACTCCGGATCATCTGACTTACCGGATCGGCGATGCCCTGTTTGTCGGCGATACGCTGTTCATGCCCGACAGCGGCACGGCGCGCTGTGACTTCCCGGGTGGCGATGCGCAGGCGCTGTATCGCTCGATTCAGAGGCTGCTCGAACTGCCGGACGAGATCCGCATGTTCGTACTGCACGATTACCGACCGGGCGGACGGGAGTACCGGTACGAAACCACGGTGGGGGAGCAGCGGCGGCGCAACATTCATGTCGGCGCCGGCCGTTCGGAGGCCGACTTTGTCAAGCTGCGCAATCAGCGGGACGCCAGCCTGGATCTGCCGGCACTGATCATCCCCGCGGTGCAGATCAACATACGCGGGGGTGAGCTCCCGCCCGCGGAAGACAACGGTATCCGTTACGTCAAAGTGCCATTGAACCGGGTCGGTGATTTCAGCAACCCGCGTGGCGACGGGCGTTGATGTAGTGGCCGCTCCGGTCATGTTGTCAGCCGCAGAACGTGGACGCGTGGGAGGGTCGGCGGGCCGCTGCTGAGCGAGGCGCCGGAACCGGCGGCCGTGTTCCGCCGTCTGAAGGATAGGAGCCAGCATCGGAGGTGCGCCATGTTTCTGGAGACGGTTCGCACCGAGGGCCTGGCGGCGTTCTCCTACGTTGTCGGCGACGCCGGCCAGGCTGCGGTCATCGATCCGCAGCGCGACTGCGAAACCTATATCGACATTGCACACCGCCAGGGCGCTCGCATCAGCCATGTCTTCGAGACCCATCGCAACGAGGATTTCGTGATCGGCTCGTGCGATCTCGCTGCCCGCACGGGAGCCCCCATTCACCACGGCAGGGATCCCAACTTCGATTTCGCCTACGGAGAATCGGTCAGCGAGGGTGACGAGTTCACGCTGGGCGACGTGCGGCTGCGGGTACTGGAAACGCCCGGCCACACCGATCAGAGCATTTCTCTCGCGCTCTACGATACCGCTCACAGCACGGAGGATCCGGTCGGCGTGTTCACCGGCGACGCCCTGTTCATAGGCGACGTGGGCCGGACCGATTTTTATCCGGATCGCGCGCAGGAGGTGGCGGGCCTGCTCTACGACAGCATCCATCGCAAGCTGCTGCCGCTGGGGGATCAGGCCGTGCTTTATCCGGCGCACGGCGCGGGCTCCATCTGCGGCTCGGGGATGGCGGCGCGGGACTTCTCCACCCTTGGCTACGAGCGCCGTCACAATCCGCGATTGCAGATGGACCGGGCCGCGTTCGTCGACTTCAAGGTCAACGAAAATCACTACCAGCCGCCGTATTTTCAGGAGATGGAGAAGGCCAACACGGAAGGGCGGCGGCTGCCGGCCTGGCCGTTCGCCCGGCCCTGCAATGCGGATTCCCTGGCCCAGGCTGTTGCCGAGGGCATGGTGCTGCTGGATGTACGCGAGCCGGAAGCGGTTTGTGGTGCACACATTCCCGGGAGCCTCGCCATACCGCTGTCGATGCTGCCGGGATTCGCCGGCTGGTTTCTGCCCTATGGCCGGCCGATCGGGCTGATCCTTGACAGTTATGAAGAGCTGGATCAGAGCGTACGCCATCTTTTGAGACTGGGCTACGAACGCGTCGTCGGCTTTCTCGACGGTGGACTGCATGCCTGGGAGACCAGCGGTCGCGATTACGCCACATTGCCCGCGGTACACGCACGGGAGCTGGTACGACGCGTGGACGCGCGGGAGCCGTTCACGCTGCTGGACGTGCGTTCTCTCGACGAGTGGGAGCAGGGGCGCTTGCCGGGCGCCACCCACATCTATGTCGGCGAAATCAGCCAGCGCATCGGCGAGGTGCCGGCGCAGCGACCGGTGGTGACCTTTTGCAGCACCGGACGGCGGGCGCTGATCGCGGCGTCGGTGTTGCGGCGTCACGGGATCGATCAGGTTGAAGTCTGTCTGGGCTCGATGACGGCATGCCGGGCGCTGGGCTGTCCGGTCGAGACCTGACGGCGTGGCCTCGCGGGTGATTGTGAACAGGCCCTGAGGAGACACGGAGCATGACTCATCGAGCCACGGCATATCTGACAACCGCAGCAGCACTGGCCTTGATGGTCATGCTGCAGACGTCGCCAGCACGGGCGGCCGTTTCCGGCGAAGCCATTGCCACCCGGGGAGCGGGTTCGGCACCAGGCTGCGCAAGCTGTCATGGGCAACACGGGGAAGGCAATGCGGCGGCAGGCTTTCCGCGCCTTGCCGGCCAGCCGGCCGGTTATCTGCACCGGCAACTGGAGGACTATGCCAGCGGCGCGCGCGGTAACGCGGTCATGCAGCCGATCGCAAAAGCGCTGTCGAATGCCGAGATGGCTGCCGTGGCGAAATACTACGCCGGTCTGGAAACCGCGTCCGCGAATACGCCGGAATCGTCCGGACCGGATCGGTCCAGGGGCCGCGAACTGGTGGTCAACGGCCAGTGGGACAAGCACATGCCGGCCTGCATCAGTTGCCATGGGCCGGGCGCACGCGGGGTCGCGCCGCATTTCCCGGCGCTGGCGGGACAGTCAGCGGGTTACATCGAGGCGCAAATCGAGGCGTGGCAGCAGGACAAGCGCCACAACGATCCGCAGGGGCTGATGCAGGCGGTCGCGCGGACGATGGACGAGGAGCAGGTTCGTGCGGTTGCAGCATACCTGGCCTCGCTGCCCGCTACCGGTCCCATCCCGGATTCGGCTGCCCCCGATACGGCGCCGGCCCAGCCGGACGCGCTGCAGGGTTACTTCCAGCCGCCGCTGCAAAAGGATTTGCCCGACGATGAATTCGGCGAGTCCGTGCGTCGTGGCGAGCGGATGTTCACCCGCACCCACGACTCCGCCGCCGCGAAATACATTGGCAACGGCCTCGACTGCGTCAATTGCCATGTCAACCGCGGCCGGCAGGCTGGCTCCGCGCCGATGTGGGCGGCGTGGGTGCTTTATCCCAAATATCGCAGCAAGAATCACAAGATCAACACGATGGCGGAGCGCCTGCGGGGCTGCTTTACGTTCTCGTCGAACGCGCAGGCCTCGACCGCCGGCCATGCACCGCCGCCCGGCAGTCAGGTACTGGTCGATCTGGAAAGCTATATGTACTGGCTGGCAACCGGTGTTCCGACCGGCAAGAAGATGAAGGGGCAGGGCTACCCCGAACTGGACAAGCCCGCGAAACCGTTCGACCGCGAGCGCGGCCGGCAGGTGTATGCGGAGAATTGCGCCATCTGCCACGGCGATGACGGTCAGGGCACGAAGTCCGGAGGCGCTTACGTATTCCCCCCGCTGTGGGGCGCGCAGTCGTTCAACTGGGGTGCCGGGATGCATCGGGTCAACACGGCGGCGGGGTTCATCGAGGCGAACATGCCGCTCGGCAAGCCCGGCTCGCTCAGCACGCAGCAGGCCTGGGATGTGGCGGCGTTCATCGACAGTCATCCGCGACCGCAGGATCCGCGCTTCGACGGCAATCTGGACGAGACCATCCAGAAGCACCACAGCAAGCGGGATATCGACTATTACGGCAAAACCGTGGACGGCTACAAGCTCGGCGCGCCGGGCACACTCGACAAGTGGCAGTCGCAACGGGGTCGCGAATGATTGGAATCCCCGTAAAGCCGTATCGCGAATCTGTTGGACGGAAGCAGATCCTGAACGCTGCCCATGGGCGGTTTTGTGTTCCGCAAATCGCGCCGATGGAGTTCCGGTCTGCTGCCGGTGTCGCCCGGTTCCAACCTGGGCGGCACCGGCAGGAGGCGCAGTCTTACCGAGTGTCGCGACTCGACCTCATCGCTCGATGATTTTCTTCAGGGCGCCGGCGCCGACCGTGTATTTCGGGTCGACGAAATTCCCCAGCCGCACCCGCCCGCACTGGCTCAGTATCATATAGGCATCCCACTGATCGTAGCCGTAGTCGGCGACCATCCAGCGAACCAGCTCGCGATACGCAATACGGGTGGCATCCTCCAAAGGCCGGGTGCTGCCGATGGCCATGATCATCTGCTCGTTTTCCAGTCGCGGCCAGTCGATCGCCCAGTTTTTTATCAGGTCGACCCGGATGGTCGTGATCGAGGCATGCTCCACCGCTACCCCGCACACTTCGCCGTCACCCTGGCACGCATGCGCGTCACCGATGAACAGTCGTCCACCGGGAGAGCGAACCGGCAGATATGTGATGCTGCCAGGCCCCATGTCAGGCAGGTCCATATTGCCGCCGTGCTGATCCGGCGTCAGTGAGTTGATGGAATCGATTTCGGGTGAAACGCTGAGGGTTCCGATGTGCGGCCGATAATCCAGAACGTTGCGCTCACTCCAGTAAATGTGCTCCTCGTCGATACGCATCTGGCGTACCTTTTCCGGTAAGGGATCATTCAGCAGCGCCGTGTAGATCGTCCCCGTCAACGCGCCGAACTCCGGGATCATGCAGCACGTCCCCTTGGGATCGGTCCCTCGCGGTTTCATGCTTTCGATGTAAACCGCCAGCACATCGCCCTTCTCCGCACCGCTGACCATGATCGGTCCGTTCTGGGGATTGAGAAACGGCATGTGCAGCACTTGCGAAGGCTTGTCGTGCTCCCCCGTGATCTTTCCGTCGAAGGCATCCCGCGTTTCCACTACCACCCGATCTCCCGGTTTGATTTCCATCACGGGATCCGAGTAAGGGCCGATGGTGTAATGGTATTCGCCCTGCTTCTGCTCGGTCAGGTGGTGGGTTTCTCCCACGCCTGCTCCGCTGACGCCGCGCTTCACCATGATGGACTGCTCCAGCCAGCCCGTATTTTTTGCTTGCCCACCAGTCATGCCAATACCTCCAGGGTCATAGAGAAAGAACGTGACGGAGTGCGTCATTGTCGCGCATGGCATCTTCCGGAAGCTCCTGCACGATACGCCCTTTTTCCATCACATAGCCGCGACGGGCTGCCGCCTGCATGAGTTCGATGTTTTGTTCGACCAGCAGTACGGTCATCCCTGATTCATTGAGTTTGTTGATCAGCCGGCCAATATCCTTGACGATATTGGGCTGCACCCCTTCGCTCGGTTCATCGAGCAGCAGGATATCGGGTTGCCCGACCAGCGCCCGGGCGATGACCAGCATTTCCTGCTCGCCGCCGCTGAGGGTGCCGGCACGCTGTCGCCGCCGTTCGCGCAGGCGCGGAAACTGGGTGTACATGTCTTCGATGCGCCGCCGGTCATGGCCGCGTTCGAGGGCGCCGATGCGAAGATTGTCCTCCACACTCATGTGCTGAAAGACGAGCCGGCCCTGGGGCACGTAACCAAAGCCGGCGACGGCGCGATCCTCCGGCTGTGTGGCGGTCACGTCCCGGCCCCTGTGGAGAATCGTGCCGGCCGTGCTTCGCGTAAGGCCCATGATCGTGCGCATGAGCGTCGTCTTGCCGACACCGTTGCGCCCCAGCACGCCTACAACCTCTCCGTGCCGAACCTCCAGGTTCACGCCCTGGAGCACATCACCGCTCCCGTAGCCGGCGCGCAGGTCGGTAACCTGCAGTAGTGTATCCATCAGAATTCCCGTGTTGGAGGCAGGGTGTTCATCAGTCCTCAGCCCAGGTAGATGTCGCGAACATCGCTGCGGGCCGACATTTCCTCCATGCTGCCCTCGGCAAAAATTTGTCCCTGGTGCAGTACGGTGACGTGCTCTGCCACCGCGCGCACAAAATCCATATCGTGCTCGACGACAACCATCGTTAACCCTGCGTCCTGCAGTGCCTGCAAAACCCTGGCCGTTTCCGCGGTCTCCTCCACCCCCATGCCCGCGGTGGGCTCGTCCAGCAGCAGCAAGCCCACGCGCGGCGAGATCGCGCAGCAGATTTCCAGCCACTGCTGTTGTGCGTGGGAGAGGTTGCTCACCAGCGGATTGGAGGCGACGATGTCGGCAATCCCGAACAGATCGAGCGCCTTTTCCCGGGTAATGCCGGCGCCGCTGGTGCTGCCTTTCGCGCGTCCGCGGCGACCGCTGCCGAAAATATCGGCAACCCGAATGTTGTGGCTGACATCCAGATCCTTGTAGGCGTGGTTGCTCTGCAGCTTGACGCCTATCCCGCGGCGGACACGGCGGAATGCCGGCTCACGCGTAACGGTTGTGCCAAAAAGTCGAACATCCCCGCTGTCCGCCCGCTCCAGCCCGACGATCAGTTTGAAGAGCGTGGACTTTCCCGCACCGTTCGGGCCGATGAGACAGCGCAATTCACCCTCCGCCACGGAGAACGTGACATCCTTTGCCGGCATCACACCGCCAAAGCGCTTGCACAGCCCCTGCGTCTCGATCACCGTCCGCATGTTCTCAGGCCCTTCGATTCGCGTGCAGGAGACGCTGGCGCATCCGGGCGGTCGCCCGCATCGCCGCGCGGCGCGGGAAAAGCATGGCGGCGATCAGCAATGCACCCATGATGATGAAAGCGTACTGATTGCCCGCCGAAGAAAGTCGATAGGTGAGAACATTCAGGAGCAATGTCGCCACGACCACGCCAAACAGGCTGGAGCGTCCGCCGACCGCAACCCAGATCACCGGCAGGGTCGCCTGCAGCAGTCCCATCGAATCGGGCGTGATGTAAAAACCCCACTGGACATACAGTACGCCGCTCAGGCCGGCCAGAATCGCGGCGATGGCAAAGCAGGCCGTCTGAATGAAGCGAACGTCGTGGCCGAAAAGCTCCGTCCGGACCGGGTCCTCCCGCAATGCGACGAGCACATCGCCGAAACGCGAGCGTGCGCAGTAAACACAGACCAGCCAGGCAACGATCGTTATGCCGAGCACCCAGAAAAACAGCGCCCGGCCCTCCAGTGCCTCACCGCCGATACTCATTGGCGGAATGTTGGTCATGCCGTTGTAGCCACCCAGCAGGACCTCGCCGATTTTCCACTGATAACCGGCGGTCTGGCCCATGAATGTGGCGAGAATGAGCGCGAGCACCAGCGTCACGATTGGCACGATCCAGGCTTCGACCCGGCCGTAGAATATGAAGTACCCGAAACTCGCCGCGAGAATCAGCGCCGCGATCAGCGCGCCCACGATACCGGCCGCGCTGGCGAGGTCGGGGTTGGAGAGAATATTGCCGGCGATGATGCCGTACATGTAACCGGAGAGGCCGAAGAAAGCCACCTGGCCGAAGCTGAGCACGCCGGAAATGCCCCACAGCAGGGCCAGCCCGAGCGCCATGGGAACGTTGAGAACGTAAAACGCGGCGGTGGATGCGGAATAATCGCCGGCCAGCAATCCATACGCGCCGACGACGATCCACACGCAGATGGTCAGATAATCTTCGATTCGAAGTCGGCTCAGCATCGTATCCCCGTCTTTTCGGTCAGGACAACCAGCGGCGCTGGATCCATTCGGACAGGCCCTTGGGCAGCAAACGGATCAGCACCAGGGATGCGCAAAGCATCGCGACAATACCGATGAAAGTGCCGAACCAGATCGTGGCCGGGGTTTCGGCCAGGGAAAGAAAGGCGGTGCTTCCGAGGGCGCCGGCGATTACGTTGGCCGAGCCGCCGGTGACCACCGTGATGAAGGCCGGAGCCACGTACTGCTGGCCCATGTACGGCGCAATGGTCGTTGTCGGCGCGAGCACGGCGCCGGCCAGGCCCGCCAGGGCGCAGCCGAGGGCAAACGTGAGCGTATACACACGTCCGACCCGCACCCCGAGCGCGCGCGCCATTTCCCGCTCCTGCATGGTCGCCCGTGCGCGCAGGCCGAAGGACGTATGGTAGTAGAGCCACCAGAGCGCAACCAGAAGCAGAAGCGCCACGCCGATCAGCGTCAGCAGATACCACGAAAAGGAGAAAGCGCCGACCGAGCCCGAGCCGAACGGGATCGGGATCGACGCCAGGAAGGGCCCGAACAGGAGCAGCGCTCCCTGGGCGAGTATCAGACTGACGCCCCAGGTCACGACCAGCGCGGAAAGCTCGCGCCCGAAGAACCAGCGGATGAGCAAGCGCTCGAAAACGATCCCCACCACCCCCAGGGCCATGAAGCTGATGGCGATACAGATAACGAATGGCACCCCGGCATGGTAGGCAAAAGAGGCGATATAGGCGCCGATCATCATCAACTCGCCGTGTGCCAGGTTGATGATGTTCATCATGCCGAGGATCACGATCAACCCGATCGCACTGAGCAACAGGAACGCTGCATTGGTCCCGAATTGATACAAGACGCTCAGAAAGGTATCCATTGGCCCCAAGCCCCTGTGCCTGAAAACCATAATGCTGACGGCGTGCCGGAAACGGTTCCGGGACGCCGCGCGTCCTGTTTCTGCATTTGGCTGGACAAGCGGTAACGGTCACCGCCGGAGCGCCGCAATGCGGCGCTCCGCGAAAGCATTCCAATCACTTTTTGCCCATCTTCGCCAGCATCTTGAAGAAAGGATCCTCGTCCGGAACGAACTGTTTGTGCAACGGATGTTCGACCAGATTGACACCGAGCCGTTGCAGCCACCACGGCTCGATGCTCGGCCAGTCGCGAACGAAGCTGATGTTCTGCTTCTCGTCGGCCCGGGCCATGCGCATGTGGCGCGCGCAGTGGTGGGTCGCCGGCTCCAGAAACACATGCCCTTCCGGTGCCTCGATGCTCCAGCCGCTTTCCAGCACCTTGCGCACGGTTTCCTGGTCGGTGGTGCCCGCCAGGCGCACGGCCTTCGCATACAGGTGGATGGTGAAATACGTGTTTTGCGCCATGCCGCCGATATACGGATCCTTGGGGAACATCTTGAAGAAGCGCTTTACGAAGGCCCGGTTGCGGGCTGTCGGGATCTCCGGCATGTACTGCACCGCGTTGTGCATGCCGGCCAGTGCTGGCGGATCAAAGCGCAGGTGTTCATAGCCCTGCATCATGTTGATGGTCGATGCCATGGGGTACTTGAGCCCCGCGGCCGCGGCCTGCGGGTAATAGTTCGACTGGTTCTGGCCGACCATCAGGGTCATGACCCAGTCCGGCTTGGCCTTCTGTATCTTGGAGATGACCTGGCTGAACTGGCTGACGCTGAGCGGGATGAACTCCTCGCCGATGATCTCGCCGCCGACCAGTGGCGCAAAGGCGCGCGCCCAGCCCGCGGTAAGCTGTCCGAAGTTGTAGTCCGCCGCGATGGTAAAGCCCCTGGGGCCAAACTTGCTCACCATGTATTGCACGACCGGGCCAACCTGCTGTTCGCAGACCGGACCCGTGCAAAAGGTGTATTCGTCGGCGACGCCGCCTTCGTACTGGTTGGTGTAAAAATAAAGCTGCTTGGCACGGTCGACGATAGGCCGGATGGCCTCGCGCTCGGCACTGGTGAAACCGGCCACCAGCATGTCGACCTTGTCCTGCTGGATCATCTTGCGCGCGAGCTGCTGCCAGACCCGGTTGTTGGATTGCCCGTCGGAGGACGTCAGCTGGAGCTTCTGCCCGAGCAGGCCCTTTTCGCCGGATTCGATCAGGATCTCGCTGTCCTCGCCGAAGTACACTCCGGACTCGCTCTGATCGCCACCTTCGTCAAGAACCTCGATATCTCCCTGGCCGGTGTTCAGCTTGACGGTCGGCGGCGACTTGGCGCGCTTGCCCTCGGTGGACAGGCCGCCGAGCCCCACCGGCCCGCCAACCAGCGTCAGGCCCGCGTTGATTTCGGCAACCGCCAGTTGCGCGGCATGGAATTTCTGCTCTCCGTAAATGGCCAGATTTCCGGACAGGTCTTCGATAAAGCCGATGTTGACGGCCTTGTTTTTGCTGGCCGCTATCGCCGGCGCACCGCGAAACGCGAGGCCACCTCCCAGCATGGAGCCCGCTACCACGGCTCCCGTGCCCTTCAGGAAGTGCCGGCGACTCAATTCCAGCGACGGCTGCTCACTCGTCCGATCATCGGCCGCGTGCTCCGTCGCGATCTTCTCAGGCTTGTCTTCGTGTTTTTCTTTCATTGCACCCAACCTCCATAGAAAACCAAGCAAACCACAAATGCATCGTTCAACGCTTGCCTCCAGCCTGCAGCTTGTCGGCGCGTCTGCGTGTTGTGCCTTCCGTGGAAGCGATGGCCGAAATGCTGAGTTCTCCGCTCACCAGCATCCCCGCCAGGTCCTCGATCGCCATGCGGCGTTCCATGCTCGCCGTTCGCATCAACTGAAATGCCGCGTCCTCATGTACCGCCAGTTCCCGCATCAACCTGATCACTGCGGTGCACATCAGAGGCCGTGCCTTGAGCCGGTGGCGCAGATCTGCCAGTTGTGCGGCGGCCTCCCGGCGTGCCTCGAACGTATGAAAAGCCATGATCAGCGTGGCCAGAATGCCGGCGTTGCGAATCGGTTTCATCAGACAGCCGGCGGCACCCAGTCCAATCGACCAGTCGACCACGCTCGGCGTGTCCGAGCCCAAAAGCGTAATCACCGGCCCGTTTACCGCTGCGACGATGTGGTCCAGCTGCGGGGCTTGCCGCACCGAATCCGCGTCGAGAAAGATCATGTGCGTCGCCCGGCACTCCGTATCGGAGGCCGGCCAGGTGGTCCGAACGTCGATTCCCAGCCGGTCCAGCTGTCTGGACAACAGGGCCCGGTCACGGCATGCCTTCCCTAGAACAAGAGCCTGGTATCCAAGGAAGTTGTTCATTCCTCTACGCTCCCTATCTAACGATGCGGAGTCCGCCGTCCCCGTGGATCTGGTTCCGGTCGTTGGTATCCGCTGTCAAACGGGCAAACTCTGATGCGTTCAACCACACCAGGTAGGGGTCGGGACAGTGCGGCTCGCTCGCCTCCCATAAAATCTCGAAAGTTCCGTCTTGTCGGGAAACGCCCAGGCGTGGCGTCAGGTAGCTGTGATTGTTGCGCGAATCGATCTGAAGCCGGCCCTGCGGCGCAAGCCAGTTGATCCCGTAAAGCGCCTGCTTGACTTCGTCGGGGTCCGCCGTGCCCGCGCGCTGGATTGCTTCGGCAATCAGCCGCACCGTGTTGTAAGAGGCCTCCGCCTCGGCGGAGGTGGTCGCCTGATCGCCGTACGCCTGCCGAAACCGGGCAATGAACGTCCGGTTTTCGGGGGAATCGATGGTCGAGAAATAAACGCTTGACGAGACGTGCCCGGCGCAAGCGTCAGGCCCGATTTCAACCAGTTCCGGTTCGCACAACGTACAACTGCCGAGTCGGGTGCCACGCAGCCCCGTATCCTCGTTTTTTGCGCGTGCGAACTCGCGGTAGAAAGCGTAGCTGGACTCACCGATCAACGTGTTGATCACATAATCGGGCTGCAGCGTGCGAATCTCGTTGATGATCCGCCCGACGTCGCAATCGCCGATCTGCAGATATCGCTCGCCGATAACCGAACTCCCCGCTGCCGTGGCCAGCTCGCGGACGATACGGTTGACTTCCCAGGCCCAGATATAGTTCGCGCCCACACAGTACGCGCGGCGACACCCTTCGCTCAGTACGTGCCGCATCAGGGGAACCACATGGTGATTCGGCGTCGCCCCGAGATAAATCACGTTGTCGCTGGTCTCGAAACCCTCGTAGTGAGAGGGATACCAGAGCAGGCTGTCGTATTTCTCGAAAGTCGGGAGAATGTCCTTGCGGCTGGATGAGGTGTAGCAACCGACGACATGGCGGATGGCGCGAGGCTTCAGCATCTCTTCGGCATACTGCTCGTAATGCGGCAGAACACCCTGAGGGTCGCGGACCAGCGGCTGCAACTCGAAGTCGTACTTGCCGGAGTGGTTGATTTCATCGAAGGCGAGCAAAGCGCCCTGATACATCGCCTGGCCGACCACTTCGTATGGGCCGAGCGTCGAAAACAGTACTCCTACGGGAATCTTGGGTTTGCTCATGTATCAGCCACAAAAAAAAAGCTCCCCCGAACGGTAACCGTTTCGTGGGAGCTTCGATGCCCCTGTGCCGCAGTCTGTCTCCTGACGCAATCAGAAGACGAAGCGGCCAGTCAAGTATGTCGTAAGCGTCTCTTTCGGTGGCTGCAGGCGCAGCCCTGCCTCCAGCTATTTATGGACGCATACAACACCGTTGTCAACCCTGCCGGGCGAAGGGAGCCTGCGGTGTTCATAGGGGGGTGATGCGGCCGGATCTGCATAGTCGGAAAGCCATCGGCGGCACACGCGCGCGATTCTGTGCCCGTGTGCCGCCGGATGGCAGGGACGGTCAGCTCAACCCCTTGTTCTGCCGTTCCATCATGTCGGCCTGGAGAATCTCGATCCAGTAGCCGTCCGGATCGCGGATGAAGGCGAGGCCTTTCATCTTGCCCGCATCCGGTTTCTTGACGAATGACACGCCCAGCTCCTCGAAACGCGCACAGGCGGCATGGACATCCGGCACGGTAATGCCGATGTGGCCGAAGCCCTGGGGGGCTTCATTGCCGCTGTGATAGCGTTGTTCGGGATCGTCTTCCGTCCCCCAGTTGTGGGTCAGCTCCAGCATGGCTTCCTGCGCGAATGTCCATGTGGTGCGCGCGTCGGAGTCCTTTCGCGGCACCGTTCGGGCGCGCTCGTCGTCCACAAAGCCAAGGAAGTACAGGGTGAATGTCATCTCCGGGAAATCCAGCCGGCGGATGAGGCGCATGCCCAGCACGCGGGTGTAGAAATCCATCGAACGCCGCGGCTCCTTGATGCGCAGCATGGTCTGGTTCAGGAAATAGCCGCGGGTCGCCGGATCGGGATTTTCGCAAAGGCCTTCAACGTCTTCGAAATGTCTGCTCATAAGCTGCCTGTTTCGTTCTATATTGCCCGCTGATTCATCTGATCCGCGATGTAGTCAGCCTGCCGGATGGCGAGGGTCACGATTGTCAGCGTGGGGTTTTCCGCGGCGCT
>CAZYIP010000091.1:0-7943 GCA_964646895.1 uncultured Salinisphaerales bacterium
ATGACGATACGCGAGGCAATCTGCACCTGGCGCACGGGGATGTCGATGCGGTTGATCAGGTGCCGGATTTCGCGCAGTTTGTCGGGCACGTCCTGTATCAGCAGGGTGTTGGTCCGCTCGTCGACCGAAACCCGGCCACGGTCCGACAGGAACGAGTTGTCCGAGGACTTCAGCAGGGCGGCGATCTGCGCGGCCTTGGCGTAGTTGATCTGGATGATTTCCGAGTGCAGTGGCGCCAGTTGCTTGTTGGCATTGCTGGCCTTGAACTCGGCGGCCTGGCGCTCTGCGATCTCCTTCAGTGGCGCTACCATGATCACGTTGCCCTGGCGCGTCTTGCCCAGGCCCTGCGTGGTCAGAATGATGTCCAGCGCCTGGTCCCAGGGCACGTTGTCGAGGCGCAGCGCCATGGAGCCGGTGACGGTATCGCTCACGACCATGTTGACGTCCGCTACGTCCGCGATGATCTGCAGCAGGGCGCGGATGTCGATATCCTGGAAGTTGAGGCTGATGCGTTTGCCGCTGTAGACCGGCTTTTTCGCGATGGCAGCGGCTTTCGTTTCCGGCTTGACCGGCTGCAGCGCGACGATGAACTGGTCGTCAGTGGCGTAGGATGTGCGCTCGAAGTGGCTGTTGGCGCGCGGAATGATCGTAATGCGCACGCCATCGCCCTTGCGGCGGGTCTCGATGTACTTGACGGGTGTGGCGAAATCCAGCACGTCCAGGCGCTGCATCAGCTTGTCGGCCACGTGGGCGTTGGGAAAGTCCACAACCACGTTGCCGTTGCTCGTGCGTACATTCGCGGCGGTGTCCGGCTGGTTTGTGTGAATGATCACGCGCCCGGCACCATTCTCGCCGCGGCGGAAGTCGATACTGCTGATTTCCGTCTGCTCGCTGTCTGCGGAGGAAGCCACTGACCGGCTGCTGGAAGCCGAGCCGTCCAGCGCAATGATGATGCGGTTGCCCTGGGTGTGGATTTCGTAAGGCACCATGCGGTTGAGGCTCAGCACCACGCGGGTGTTGCCGCCGGCCTGGATCGCGGTCAGCGTATGGGCCGGACCGGCGTCCAGGTCCAGATAGCGCTGGCGTAATGCACTCGTGGTCCCGGGGAGGTCGAGTGACAGGCTGGCCGGATGTTCGACAGTGAATGCGTGCGGCTGCGAGATCGGCTCGGACAGGGTCAGGGTAATGCGGGCCCTGTCGCCGGACAGCGATTGGGCATCGACCGACTGCAACTGCCGACCCGCGGCTTGCGACAGTACCGGAGCGGATGACAGCAGCAGGCCGAGAACCAGCGCCAGCCACGGCCGAAGGCCTGCAGATGGCCGGCGCGTTGCGCTCGAAGTTTCATGACAGTGCATGGCAGACGAATCCTTCATCATAGTTACTTCTTGCTCATCACGATGGCTGCTGGTCGTTTCTCGTAACCACCGAGGCCGTCTGGAATGATTTCGATGAGCGCGACTTGTGTATCCGTGATCTTGATGATTTCCCCGTAGTTTTGCCCGGCGTGAGTCCCTACCGGAGCACGGTGGACGATGCCGTCGGGCGCATGAATCAGGGCGTAGGTATGGCCGCTTGCGCGGAGCGTGCCGAGCATCTCCAGCGAACCGAGCGGGAACTTCTCCAGCGGATCCCGCGGGCGGTCCATGTCGGGACGGATGCCGTTGTCCTTGTGCACCGGCGCGTCGTCGTGCCTGATCGGCTCGAAGGGCTCGCGCCGGTCGCCCGGTTCATAGGCGAACGAGGCGAATGTCCGGAACTTGGGCAGCGGTTCGATACGGTTCGATTTGCGCGCATTGATTTTGGCGACATAGGCCTTGAGGTTGCTCATGCTGTGCCCGCAGCCCGCGGTCAGCGCAATCGCCAGCGTGGCGGTGGCCGCCAATGCGATTCGTGGCATGCGCACCATCATTTGCTCTTGCCCTCGGGCGCGGTGTCGCCGCTGTCTTCGTCGAGATAGCGGTACGTCTTGAGGACGGCGTCCATGCGCAGGTGTCCGCCCAGGATGCTGCCCTGGCCGTCCTTTTTGTCGGCCAGCTTGATCTCGACGTTCTCGACGGTGACGATGCGCGACAGCGCCGCTACATCGCTGACGAAGGTGCCGAGCTCATGATACGAGCCGACAACCCGGATCTGGTTCGGCAGCTCGGCGTAAAATTCCTTTTCGACCTCGCCGGTGGGTTTGAACAATTCCTCCGCCAGACCGCTGGCAACCCGTGTCTGCTCGATATCGTTGAGGAGGTTCGCGACCTCGCTCTTGCTCGGGAGCTGACGCAGCATCGTGCCGAAGGATTGGCGCATCGTTTCCAGTTGCGCCTTGTAGGCATCCAGCGCGGCGACTTTCTGCTGTTTGGTTTCAAATTCCGATTTCAGCTTCACTTCACGCGCCTGTGCGCTGTGCAGGGTCTCGATTTTGGGCTTGATCATGAACCACGTCCCCAGCGCCAGCACCAGCAGGCAGACCAGGACAGTGGCCAGCACGCGCGCGTACAGGGGCCAGCTGCCGACATCATGGATATCGAGTCCGCGAATTTCGTCCAGCGTATCGGAGAGAGTCATCCCGCTTGCCTCTGCTTGCCGGCGTTGACCGCTGTTTTCACCGTGTCACCGGCGGCATCGTCGCCCTCGGGCGCGGCACTCTTGACTTCGAGGGTGAAGTCGCTCACGCGGCGACCCTCTATATTTTTGGCGTTGATCACGATCAGGCGTGGATCGGTAAACCACGGCGAACCGTCCAGATTCTTCAGATAGGTGGAGACGCGGCCGTTGGAATCGGCGATGCCCTGGAGCGTCGTTTTCGCTCCATCCTGCTTGAGACTGGTCAGGTACACGCCTTCCGGCAGGGTGGCGACGATCTGATCGAAGAAGTGCACGATCCTTGCCCGATTCTGCTGCAGTTTTTCAATGACGCGCATGCGCGCGATCAGGCGGGCACGGGTTTCTTCCAGACCCTTGATTTCGCGCATCTGGTTCTCGACGATCCGGATCTGGTCCTGCAGATAGCGGTTGCGCGCGTTCTGGTACTCGATCTCGCCGTCCACCGCCCACATGCCAACCAGCACCAGCGCGACCGCGCCCAGTGCCGCGAAGACGAGCGCCGAGATAAACTTCTTTTTGCGACGTTCACGCCGCTCCTGTCGCCAGTCGAGAAGGTTGATGCGAGGCATGTCAGTCCAGCGACCTCATTGAAAGGCCGCACGCGATCAGCATTGCGGTCGCGTCCCGGTTGAGTTTGGCGGCATTGACGCGTGAAGATACCGACATGTTGGCAAATGGCCGCGCCAGGACCGTGGGGATCTCTATTTGGCGCTCGATCGCTGCCACGGCATCCGGAATGTTGGCGCAGCCGCCAGCGAGAATGAGCTGGTCGATGACGTCGTAATCGGTATTGGCGGAAAAAAAGAATTGCAGCGATCGATCGATCTGCCGCGCCATGTCGTCGATGAAGGCGGGCAGCACCTCATCCTCGTAGTTCGGCGGCAGGCGGCCGAATTTCTTGGCTTTTCCCGCTTCGTCCATGGCCATGCCGTAGCGGCGCATGATCTCTTCGGTCAGCTGCTGGCCGCCGAAGACCTGATCGCGGGTATAGATGGTTTCGAGATCGTGCAGAATGATGGTGGATGTGGTGGTCGCGCCGACGTCGACGATCGCAATCGTGCGATCGCGGCCTTCATCCGGCATTTGCGATACCAGCATGGCGGAGGCGTTTTCCAGCGCGTAGGCTTCCACGTCCACCACCCGCGCCTTGAGCCCCGCAACCTCCAGGGCGGCAATGCGCATCTCGATGGTATCGCTGCGGCAGGCGGCTAGGAGCACGTCGATCATGTCGGGATCCTGCTCGGACTCGCCCATGACCTGGAAATCGAGATTCACCTCGCGGACCGGATACGGGATGTGCTGGTCGGCCTCGTAGCGGATCTGCTGCTCCAGCTCCTCCTCGCGCAGCGAGGCAGGCATCTGGATGGTTTTGGTGATGACCGACGACCCGGCGACGGCGATGGCTGCCTCGCGATTACGCGTACCGGCCATCTTGACGACCCGGCTGATGGCTTGCCCGACCAGCTCCGCGTCGGCGATCTGCTTCTCCACGACCGCGCCTGGCGGCATGGCATCGGCCGCGTAGCTTTCAACCCGATACGAGCCACCGATACGGCCGAGTTCCAGCAGCTTGACGGCGCTGGAGCTGATATCGAGCCCGAGCGTGGGCTTGGCACGCGCTGCGTACAGGTTCAATTTGGTCCCCCCCAACTACCGTGTCCCCGAACGGGCTCCCGGGCGTCCGTTAAATTGCGTTGCGCGCTCGTCCCTGTAATCCTGTACCACGATTCCCTCGCTTGCGCCTGCCCTGGGTGACGGCTGCTCGATGGTATTCCCCGGGATGGCGTGATTGTTATCCTGATTCCCCGGGCCGGCTGGCTGTCGTCACCGAACTTTCAACTGTTTCCCTGACGGCCTTACTATATAATCGTTGTGGATCGTGGGAGTACGCGCTTTGTGCTGAAACTGACAAATGGCGGGGCTCATCCTGACGGACGGCGTGTTTTCGTGCCTCTCCGGCCCAGCCGGGAGGGGCACGCAACGGAACCTGGCCGCTGCGGTCCTACCTGCTGATACGGTCGGCGTCCGCGCGCATTCCTTCGATCTGCCCGCGTGGCGTTGCCGCTTTTTGCGACAGGTCGGGCCGCGCCTCCCGCCGGGCTGCCTCCATCGAGCGCCGAAACCGGCAACAGCAACTGACAAGTCCAGGAGCAGCGGACGACGTTCATGAACTACTCTCGCATCGCATCACGCATCGGCAGGTTTCTGGCCGCGCTGATTCTGGCTGGTGTCCTCCTCGGTGTGCTGGCGGTCGCGGGGCTGTGGCTCTATTTCGCGCCGCGTCTGCCGTCCATCGCCTCGCTTGGGGATGTCCACCTGCAGGCGCCCCTCAAGATCTATACCGCGGACGGGGTGCTGATCGGCCAGTTCGGCGCCGAGCGGCGCGCGCCGCTCGACTACGACCAGGTGCCGCCGCAGATGGTGCAGGCATTTCTGGCGGCCGAGGACGATCGCTATTTCGAGCACCCCGGTGTGGATTACCAGGGCATTCTGCGCGCACTGATGAATCTGGTCCTGACCGGGCGCAAATCCCAGGGCGGCAGCACCATCACCATGCAGGTCGCGCGCAACTTCTTTCTCAGCAACGAAAAAACCTATGTCCGCAAGATCAAGGAGATTCTGCTGGCCCTGGAGATCGATCACCGCTACAGCAAGCAGCGCGTGCTCCAGCTTTACCTGAACAAGATCTATCTCGGCAATCGGGCGTATGGCGTGGGCGCCGCATCGCAGATTTACTACGGTAAAACGCCGGCGGAACTGACCCTGGCCCAGACCGCCATGATCGCCGGCCTGCCAAAGGCGCCGTCGACCATGAACCCGATCGCCGCCCCGCAACGCGCCCGCAGCCGCCGCGACTACGTGTTACGGCGCATGCGCGAGCTGGACTTCATCACCACGGCCCAGTACCGAAAGGCGCTGGCGGAGCCGGTGACGGCTCAGATCCAGTACAACCCGGTGCACCTGGATGCGCACTACGTTGCGGAAATGGCGCGCCGCCAGGTGGTGGATATGGTCGGTGATACCGCCTATACCGATGGCTATACCGCCGTCACGACAATCGACAGCCATCGCCAGAAGGCGGCCAATGCGGCCTTGCGCGATGGTTTGCTGGCATATTCCAGGCGCCACGGCTACCGCGGCCCCGAAACACAGGTGGATCTCGATGCCCCGTCGGCCGGTGACACCGCGGAGGCGGCAAGCGCGGTCGATCGCAAGACCTACTGGACGGAACTCCTGCAGGGGCGGCCGGATGCGGGGCCGCTGATTCCCGCTCTGGTCCTGTCGGTGGGCGACAAGAGCGCCAAGGTGTTTACCGTCGACCACGGCGACGTCACCCTCGACTGGAAGGCGATGAGTTGGGCCAAACCCTACAAGAGCGCGACCAGTGTCGGCCCCGCACCGACCAGCGCCGCGGACGTGGTGGCGCCCGGTGATGTCGTTCGCCTGCTCGCGACGGGTGACGACGAGCATCCATGGAGGCTGGCGCAGATTCCGGCGGTGGAAGGGGCGCTGGTGTCGCTGGACCCGCGCAATGGTGCCATTCAGGCGCTGATCGGGGGCTTCGATTTTTCCCTCAGCCACTTCAACCGCGCGACGCAGGCCATGCGCCAGCCGGGCTCGGCTTTCAAGCCTTTTCTGTATTCGGCGGCGCTCGCCCATGGGTTCACGCCGGCGAGCCTGGTGAATGACTCGCCCGTGGTGTACGACGATCCGAGTCTGGACAAGGCCTGGCGGCCGGAAAACTATGAAAGCCGCTTTCATGGGCCGACGCGGCTGCGGGTGGGCCTGGTCCACTCGCTCAACCTCGTTTCCATTCGCGTGCTGCGCGCGATCGGGATCAGTTTTGCGCGCGATTACATCAGTCGCTTCGGAATTCCCATCGACGCGCTGCCGAACAACCTTGCCATGGCGCTGGGTACGGCCACGCTGTCACCGTTGCAGGTCGCCCGCGGCTACGCCGTTTTCGCCAATGGCGGTTACCTCATCGACCCGTATGTCCTGCAGAGTGTGACTGGACCGGACGGACGCGAGGTGTACCATGCTCAGCCGGTGGAGGCGTGCGAGGCCGGAGATTGCGGCAAGGACGATGGCCTGCAGACGGTGTCGGCCTCCCTGGAGACGCGACCGGTGCCCGATGTGTCTGCAGCGCCCCCGCCACTGGCGGCGGTTTCGGGGCCGCGACCGGCGCCACGGGTCATCAGCGCGCAGAATGCCTATTTGATGAACAGCATGATGAGCGACGTGATTCGCCTGGGCACGGGCCGTGCCGCCCGTACACTGGGTCGCGACGACCTCGCAGGCAAGACCGGCACCACCAATGACCAGGTGGATGCCTGGTTCAGCGGTTTCGATGGCCGGCTGGTTACCACCACATGGGTGGGGTTCGATCAGCCGCAAACACTGGGGCACGGTGAAACCGGGGCCCACGCTGCCCTGCCGATGTGGGTCCAGTACATGGGTGCTGCGCTGGAGGGGGTGCCATCCAGCACCATGCCGCGCCCGCCGGGCATGGTCACGGTACGCATCGATCCCGTGACCGGCAAGCTCGCGAGCGCCAACACGCCCAATGCCATTTTCGAGACCTTCCGCGCCGGCCGCGCGCCGACAGGGACCGCCACGTCCGGCGGCCGTGGCGATTCCACCGCCGACGACGACTCGAAGAGTTGGGTCGAGCAGTTGTATTGACCAATATTTCGCAACACTGATGAGTAAACGAAGTCTGCAGGATCAGCGTGCCCGTATCGCTCAGGAAGCCGCGCGCATCATATGCGAGCAGGGGGTCAGCGACTTCCGCCTGGCGAAGGAAAAGGCGGCGGTGAACGTCGGCGTGCATGAGCGCCGGCTGTTGCCGCGCAATACCGAGATTGAGGCGGCGGTCAGCGAGCGCCAGCGGCTGTTTGGCGGCTCGCGTCATGGTGCTCACGTCCGCCACCTGCGGGAAACGGCGCTGAAGGCCATGCGCATGTTCGAGCGTTTTCGGCCGCGCCTGGTGGGAGCGGTGCTGAGCGGGCGCGCCACCGAGCACAGCGACATCCGGCTGCACCTGTTCAGCGATGTGGTCGAAGAGGTGGATCTGTTCCTGCGCGAGCGCGGCCTGCCTTATGAGCTGGGCGAAAAGCGTTTGCGGGTGGGGGGCAGCGAAGCGTATCGAACGTATCCCGCGTACCACTTCATGGCTGGCAATGTGGGGATATGGGCAGTGGTGTTTCCGCTGCGCGAAATGGGCCAGCCGCCGCGCAGCCCGGTAAACGGCGCGCCGATGGAGCGCGCCGGTCCGCGCCAGGTCGAGACACTGCTGAACGACACCTCGGCCGACGCCGATTATCTCTTCTGAAGCTGACGGT
>CAZYIP010000091.1:8043-14813 GCA_964646895.1 uncultured Salinisphaerales bacterium
ACACTGCTGAACGACACCTCGGCCGACGCCGATTATCTCTTCTGAAGCTGACGGTACTGTGGGAGATTCTATATCCCCCTCTCCCGCTGGCGGGAGAGGGCCGGGGAGAGGGTGGAATCTCGCGCTACCCCTCTCCCTAACCCTCTCCCCAGGGGGAGAGGGAGCAGATTCTGTGGGCGGCTTCGGCCGCGATAATCCGACAGTGAGCCGCGATCAGTCCTGTCGCTGCCCCATCGCTTCATAGTCCCGCGGGCCGTATCCGGTGTAGATCTGACGCGGGCGGCCGATGCGCCGTTCCGGGTCAGCCTGCATCTCGCACCAGTGAGCGACCCAGCCGACCGTGCGCGCGATCGCGAACATCACCGTGAACATGCTCATGGGGATGCCCAGCGCTTCATAGATGATGCCGGAGTAGAAGTCCACGTTCGGGTACAGCTTCTTCTCCTTGAAGTAGTCATCGTTCAGCGCGGTGTCTTCCAGTTTCAGTGCCAGCTCGAAGATGCGGTCGTTTTCCTTGCCCAGGCGTTTGAGCACGTTGTGCGCATGCTCGCGGATGACGGTCGCCCGCGGGTCGTGATTCTTGTAGACGCGATGGCCGAAGCCCATCAGGCGGAACGGGTCGTCGCGGTCCTTGGCCTTGTCGATGTACTTGGAGATTTGCGAGGCATCGCCGATCTCGCGCAGCATCTTCAGTACCGCCTCGTTGGCTCCGCCATGTGCCGGCCCCCACAGCGCTGCGATACCCGCGGCGATGGTGGCGTAGGGGTTGGCGCCGGTACTGCCCGCCAGCCGCACGGTCGAAGCGCTCGCGTTCTGTTCGTGGTCGGCGTGCAGGATGAACAGCACGTCCAGTGCCTTGGCCACCACCGGGTCCACCTCGTAGGGCTCGGCCGGCACCGCGAACAGCATGTAGAGCAGGTTGCCGATGTAGTCGAGGCGGTTCTGCGGATACATGAACGCCTGGCCGCGGTTGTGCTTGAAGGCGGCGCCAGCGATGGTCGGCATCTTGGCGATGATGCGGCGCGCGAACATGTCGCGATCGTCGGGATTGTTGATGTCGGTGGTGTCGTGGTAGAACGCGGACAGCGAACCGACTGCCCCGGTCATCATGGCCATCGGATGCGCATCGTAGTGGAAGCCGCGAAAGAAGTTCAGCAGCGACTCGTTGAGCATCGTGTGGTGGCGAATCGAGGATTCGAACTCCTCGAGCTGGTCCGACGTCGGCAACTCGCCGTTCAGCAGCAGGTAGGCCACCTCCATGAACGAGCTTTTTTCCGCCAGTTGCTCGATCGGGTATCCGCGGTAGAGCAGCGCGCCCTCTTCACCGTTGATGTAGGTGATGCTGCTGCTGCAGCTGCAGGTGGACACGAAACCCGGATCGTATGTAAAGACACCTTGTTCGCTGTACAGCTTGCGGACATCGACAGCGCTGACTCCCATGGTGCCGCGAACAATCGGAAGCTCATTGCTGGAGCCGTTTTCGGGATTGGACAGCGTGAAGTGCGTGCTGCTCATGGGTGCTTTCTCCTGGGACATGGACGGGCGCCGCGGCCGCCTTGCCTGATCTAGGGTCTATCGGATCGGTGCGAATTATGGTGACGGGCACGCCCCATGCGCGAGTTGCCTGGCATGGGGGAATCGTGGTTGATTCGACCGTACGGAAACCGGGCCGCAGGCCGCAGATTATAGAACCCGGTTCGGGGGGGTGACAATTCGGCGGGTGGAGCGGCGGGTCAGCTGACGTTGAAGCGGCGGCGGAACCGGTCGACGCGTCCGCCAGTGTCGACGATGCGCTGCTTGCCGGTAAAAAACGGGTGGCAGACCGAGCAGACTTCAATCTGCATCTGGTCACGATTCACGGTCGAACGGGTTTCGAACGAATGTCCGCAACTGCACGTAACCGTGATGTTTTTGTATTCCGGATGGATATCGGATTTCATGGCAATCGGCCCTCGGGAAACTCGGCAAATATCTTGCCTGCGTAGCCGCACAGTATACGAAATTTCAGGCACGCCGCGCAATCGTTTTTGCTGCGATGCGCCATGGACAGCGTGCGTGAATTCCGCAATCCGCGAACACGCAAATAGCTACCGCCGCTATCGCGCCTCGCGTTGCGACAGGTGCCGGTTCGTGGGTCAGTCCCGCATTTCAGGAAGAGCGGGTCCTGCAGGTTACGGTTGAAATACCGAAAACTGCCGAATTTTTCTCCACATCTTGCGGTTGCTCTTGAGCACTCAGTCGCCTTCCCGGGCGACCTCGACACCCGCCAGTTCGGCGTTGTCGTCGATGTGTACGGTGACCGTCATCGGACTGCAGCACACGGAGCAGTCCTCGGTGTAACTCTGGTTGCCGGCCGAGCGGTCGATGGTCAGGGCGATCGGTTCGCCGCACCAGGGGCACGTGACCGTGGCTTCATCAATCATGCTTCGCCCTCCGGAAGAAACAGTATCATCAGGTCGTTCAGGTAGCGCCATCCCCGCTCGCTGGGACGCACCCGGCCATCGTTGTACCGGATGAGCCCCTGTTCGGTCGCCCGGGCAAGCGCTGGGGACAGGCTGTCCTCGGTTAGACCGGTGCGCGCGCGGAAATCACTCATCTCGAAACCTTCGCGCAGGCGCAGGGCGTTCATCATGAACTCGAACGGGCGCTCGGCGGGGCCGACCGTGCGCGTCTCGGAAATGCTCGCGGGCGTGCCGGCACAGGTCATGTAGCCCTGGGGGTGTCGGATTCGAGCCGTGCGCACGATACGCCCATCCGGATAGGACAGCTTGCTGTGAGCGCCGGCGCCGATGCCCAGGTAATCGCCGAAGTGCCAGTAGTTGAGGTTGTGCCGACACCGGTAGCCGTCGCGGGCGTAGGCCGATACTTCATATTGGGTATAGCCATGACGCGCCAGCAGCCGCTGGCCGGCGCGCTGTATATCCCACGCCGCGTCGTCGTCCGGCAGGGGCGGCGGGCGGTGAAAGAAGGGCGTGCCCGGTTCCAGGGTCAACTGATACCAGGAAATGTGCGAGGGCGCGAGCCGGCACGCCTGCGCTACGTCCGTTTCGGCGCCGGCCGTGGTCTGGCCGGGTAGAGCGAACATGAGGTCGAGATTGAAATTGTCGAAGCCGGCCGCGTGCGCTGCCTCGGCCGCGGCGATCGCCTCCGCGCGTCCGTGGATGCGGCCCAGTGCCTTGAGTTGCGCCGGATCGAAGCTCTGCACACCGATCGAGAGGCGGTTGATGCCGGCTTCCCGGTACGCCGCGAAACGCCCCTGTTCGATGGTGCCCGGGTTGGCCTCCAGGGTGACTTCCATCCCCGGCAGACAGCGCAGGCGCGCGTGCACGCCCTGCAGCAGCCGTTCGATCGCTTCCGGCGAAAACAGGCTCGGGGTGCCGCCGCCGATGAAGGCGCCGCACAGGGGGCGCCCCCACACTTCGGGCAGCGCCAGCTCCAGGTCGCGCAGCAGGGCATCGACGTAGTCCTGATCCGGAATCGCGCCGTTGCGGTACACATGCGAGTTGAAGTCGCAGTAAGGGCACTTGCGCACACACCACGGCAGATGCACGTACAGGTAGAGGGGAGGTGGCAGCATGGCCTGTTGATCCATGACAGTGTTGGTGAAAGGTGCTGGGCTGTTGTGGGAGCGGCTTCAGCCGCGATAAGCGCTGCCCGGATCGCGGCTGAGGTCCCCCACGATGCATCAGGGCTCAACGCAAAATTTCAACGCAACGCATCGAGCAATCGCCGCATCGCCTGCCCGCGATGACTGAGGCGGTTTTTCACTTCCGGCGGCAATTCGGCCGCGCTGGCGTGCCGCTCCGGTATCCAGAACAACGAATCATAGCCGAACCCGCCGTCGCCCCGTTCGCATTCAAGCACGGAGCCTTCCCAGCTCCCCTGGCTGATCACCGGCGTCGGGTCAGCGGCATGGCGCAAATAAACGATGATGCAATGAAAGCGTGCGCTGCGCGCCGCGGGCTCGACCCCTGCCAGCGCTTCCAGCAGCCGGGCGCGGTTGGCGGCATCGCTGGCGTGCTCGCCGGCGAAGCGGGCGGAGTGCACGCCGGGTGCGCCACGCAGGGCATCCACGGCGATACCCGAGTCGTCGGCAATGGCCGCCAGGCCGGTGTGCTGCGCGGCGTGGCGTGCCTTGAGGATGGCATTTTCCACGAACGTGAGGCCGGTCTCGGCCGCGGGTTCCAGGGAGAACTCGCTCTGGGCGCGGATGGTCACGTCGAGCGGCGCGAGGAGGTCGCGCATCTCCGCCAGCTTGCCCGGATTGCCGCTCGCCAGCACGATCGTGGGCTTGGGCATCAGTGCTTCGCCAGCGCCTCGGTCTGATGGTCGAGGAGTTCCCGAATCCCCTTGTCAGCCAGATCCAGCAGGCGGTCCATCTCCTCGCGGCGGAACGCATGGCCTTCGGCGGTACCCTGGACCTCGACGAATGCACCGGCGTCGTTCATGACGACGTTCATGTCCGTTTCCGCTGCGGAATCCTCGGCGTAGTCGAGGTCCAGTACCGGCCGACCGCGGTAGATGCCGACCGACACGGCCGCGATGCGACCGTGTATCGGATCGTCGCTGATCAGCCCGCGCCGGAGCAGATCGGTCACGGCGTCAGCCAGGGCCACGAAACCGCCGGTAATGGCCGCCGTGCGGGTACCGCCGTCGGCCTGTATGACGTCGCAATCGATGGTGATGGTACGCGGCCCGAGGGCCTCGAGATCGAGCACCGCGCGCAGCGAGCGCCCGATCAGGCGCTGGATCTCCACGGTGCGACCGGTTTGCCGGCCGCGTGCCGCCTCGCGCTGGCTGCGGGTATGGGTGGCGCCGGGCAGCATGCCGTACTCGGCCGTCAGCCATCCGCCGCCGCTGTCGCGACGCCAGGGCGGCACTCTCGGTTCCACACTCGCCGTGCAGATCACGCGGCTGTTACCGAAGCCGATCAGAACGGAGCCGGCGGCGTGCCGTGTAAACGCGCGCTGGATGGAAATATCGCGCAGTGTATCCACGGTGCGACCACTTGGCCGGCCCCAGCCGGTATCGTTAGCTTTGCTCATAAGGCGGCCTATTATAGGGGAAGCCGCAGCGCCACGAGCGAAGTATTGTCGGCGCGAGGGCGGTTGCGCGCCACGGCCTGCGTGGCCAGCGCGGAGACAGCGGCCTGCAGGGCCTCCTCGTCGGTGGTGACAGCATTGATTGCCATCGTCAGTTCGGCGTCGTCGAATGCCTCCCAGAAGCCGTCGCTGCACAGGAGCAGTACATCCCCCGGCGCGAGCGTGACGGTGGTCCCGATCTCCGGTTCGACATCGGCCTCGAAGCCGCCGACGCAGCGCCCCACCTGATTGCGCAGCGGGTGATGGCGCGCCGCCGCTGCGTCGATGGCGCCGCTTTGCAGCAGCGCTTCGAGAGGTGAGTGGTCGCGGGTACGAGTCACCGCGCCGTCGTGAAACCAGTACAGACGGCTGTCGCCCACATGCGCCCAGCACGCACGCCTGCCTTCCACCACGCACAGCACGGCGGTGGTTGCGGGTGGCCGCTGGTGCGGGTATTCGGTGCTTAGCGCACGCACCCGGTGCTGGGCATCGCGCAGTGCATCGGCGAGAAATGCGTCCATGCGACGGCCCCCGGGATGAGCGCCGAAGTGGGTGACAGCGGCGTCTGTCAGGCATTGGGCGGCACGATCGCCCGCGGCATGACCGCCCATGCCGTCGGCGAGGGCGAGCAGACAGCGGCCGCCGGCGGTTCGCCAGGCCACCCGGTCCTGGTTATTTGCACGGTCGCCAGTGAGGCTGATGCCGGCTGTTTGATATGCTTGGCTGACCACGGCGTATGCGATAATGAACGTACCGCGCGCTTTTCACGACCAGGGTCAGGTTACATGATCAGAAGCATGACGGGCTATGCCCGCGAGGAAATGCACGCCGTCTGGGGCGGGCTTACGTGGGAGCTGCGCTCCGTCAACCATCGCTACCTGGATCTGCACCTGCACATACCT
This sequence comes from uncultured Salinisphaerales bacterium, assembly GCA_964646895.1. Classification (GTDB taxonomy): domain Bacteria; phylum Pseudomonadota; class Gammaproteobacteria; order Nevskiales; family CAZYIP01; genus CAZYIP01. The sequence continues at coordinate 14,027 of CAZYIP010000091.1, forward strand.
GACGAATTGCGCCTGCTCGAACCCGACATTCGAACACAGATAGCCGACGCCGCCCGGCGCGGCAAGCTCGATTGCACCTTGCGTCTGCAACGGGAGGCGGCATCGACGGCAGCGCTGGACCTGGACGCCAACCGCATCCGTCAGATCGAGGACGCCTGCCGCACGGTGGAAACGATATGCCATCCGGTCGCGCCGGTGGATCCACTGGCCGTGCTGGCGTGGCCCGGCGTGGTGCGCGAGCCGGAAGTCGACATGGAAGGTCTGCGCAGCGACGTGCTGGAGTTGCTGCAGCGGGCGCTTGCGAGCCTGGATACGGCGCGTGCGCGCGAAGGCGAGCGCCTGTCGCGGATCATCGTCGAGCGTGGGGCGGCGGTGGGCGATCTCGTGGGCCAGGTGCGCGAACGCCTGCCCGAAGTGCGTGAGGCGTGGCGTGCCCGGCTGCAGAAGCGCCTGGCGGAGATGAGCCCCGGTTTCGAGCCGGACAGCGGTCGTCTGGAGCAGGAGATGCTGCTGATGAGCCAGCGCATCGATGTGGACGAGGAGCTGTCGCGTCTGGAAAGCCACACCCAGGAGCTGGAGCGGGCGCTGGGGCGGCACGGGCCCGTCGGTCGGCGACTGGACTTTCTGATGCAGGAGTTCAACCGCGAGGCGAACACGCTCGGATCGAAATCCCAGGATTCGGAAGTGACGCGCATGGCGCTGGAGATGAAGGTACTGATCGAGCAGATGCGGGAGCAGGTCCAGAATGTCGAGTGACTCCACCGGTGGTCGCTTGTACGTGATATCG
>CAZYIP010000092.1:0-14698 GCA_964646895.1 uncultured Salinisphaerales bacterium
GCCTTCGAGTGCGGTGGTGAGCGTGTCGGCTGGTTGCGTCCGGATTTTGCCGGGCTGCTGCGGCGCTGGCCGGAGTGCTTCAGCTTCGGGCGCGATCGCGTCGTCTTGAGCGAAGCGCTGGACGCGGTCGAATCCCGCACCGCCGCCCTGGCCCAATGCACCGCGGCGCTTGCACAAGAAGGCATCGTCACCGGCTGGCGCAACGAAACCTACGCTATCCTGCCGGAGCAGGGCGGCCCGCCGCTGTTTCACATCGAGCGCGCGGCGATGCGGGTTTTCGGCCTGACCGCCCACGGCGCCAATCTCAATGCCTATGTCAGCGACGGCGACTCGACGCGCATGTGGGTCGCCCGGCGCAGCCTCTCCAAGCCCATCGATCCCGGGCTGCTCGACAATCTGGTCGGCGGAGGCGTTGCCTCCGGTTACAGCGCGTGGGAGACACTGATCAAGGAGTGCCATGAAGAAGCCGGCATTCCCGCCGCTCTTGCCGCCCGCGCGCGGCCAGCCGGCTACGTGCGGAGCCTGCATGAAGTCCCCGAGGGCGTACATAGCGAGATCGTATACGTATACGATCTGGCGCTGCCCGCCGCTTTCGTGCCCGTCAATCAGGATGGCGAGGTTGGCGAGTCGCATTTGGCGCCCATACCGGAAGTCCTCGCACAGTTCGAACAGGGAGAATTCTGTGTCGAAGCTGGGCTGGTGACTCTGGATTTTGTTCTTCGTCACCAGTTGATGGCGACCACACACCCCGACTTCAACTCTTTGTCAGATATCATGAAATCATACCGCTCGCCACTGCCGACCATGGCCTGAAGCTCGCGGGCATTCCCCCTCCGTCGTTACCTGGGTAGCCGGTAGCGACGATTTTTCTATGAAATTAATATTCATTAGAGTAAAGTTCTGCATGATCGCCAATCGCGATCGGGCAGAGAAGCCGACGTCAGCCTCGGCTGTACGACGATCGGCCGCGTGCCAGAGATAAGGAGACAAAACGTGTACAAACATATCCTGGTTTCGACCGACGGGTCGGAAGTCGCCATGAAAGGTGTCGAGCATGGCCTCGCCCTGGCCAAGGAACTGGCCAGCAAGATCACCGCCATTACCGTCACCCAGCCGTATCCGCTTCAGAGTGCCGCCGTGGTCGGTTCATGGACTGACGCCCAGAAACAGCGTGCCGACGAGATTCTGGCCACCGTCCAGGCCGCGGCGCGCAAACATGGCATTGAAGTCGCCACCCGCCAGGTCGCCAATGAGTCCGCTGCCGAGGCGATCGTGGATGCCGCCGAGACCCTGGGTTGTGACCTGATCGTCATGGCGTCGCACGGGCGGCGCGGTGTCAGTCGGCTGCTGCTGGGGAGCCAGACGGCCGAGGTCGTCCGTCACAGCACGGTTCCGGTTCTTGTCGTGCGACAAAATCTTTACAGATCACGCTGAACGGATCGAGCCGTATTTCCTTGCCAGGCGATCCCGCTCGCCAGCCCCTTCCTGCCTGATGCTTGCGCATGCCAGATGGCTGTGTTAATCATACTAGGAAATTAATATTCACCACGATAAAGTCGATCATGATCGCCACCGTAGCGATCGCCCAAAGCGACGGAGGAGCCCACCAATATGTCATCAGTGTCTACAACGTGCCTTACCGTGTTTTTCGATCGTAGCTGATTGCTCACCAAGCGACGGAGGAGGCCGCCATGTTTGCGGCCATCATTGAACTCATTAGATAGCGGCCAAATTGCCTGCTGCGGACACGATTTTAGTGGACCCCCGTAACCGCGCTGAATGCAGGTTTGTTTGGCTCAAGCTCAGTCCGTTCACGCTGGCGTGGGCGTTAGAGGACACCATCCAATGAATCAGACAGGCACCACAAAGAAAACGCTTGCAGAAGTTCTGGGGTACGCAGGAGGCAATCTTTCCGGTGAGACAAACTGGTGGGGCGCGTTCGTTATTGGCCTCGCTGGAACGATTCTGGTAACAGGCGCTGCGCCAGCATTTTTGACGGTATTCGGCGCATCCTATATTCCCTTCATCGTCTTCTTCACCCTGACCGGGGTCATTCTATGCCTGTTGCTCGCGGAGCTGTCCGCGATGATGCCGGAGCGAACGGGCGGGTCGCCTTCGTACGCATACCCAGCCTATAAGGAACGCTGGCCGCGTCTGGCACCGCATGTGAATGGCATCACATCCTGGATGTACTGGGTCGGGTGGATGCCTGTTGCGCCGCTGAACATGATCCTGGCGTCGTTTTACATCACCGACCGTCTGGGTCTGGATGCCACGAGCGGGATCACCCCGATCAGCACCTTCATTCCATGGTGGACACTGGTAATTACGCTCATCGGCCTGCTTCTCGTGGCGATCCCCGCTTACCTGGGCATTCGTTTCGGGACCGTGATGGCCACCGTACTCGCCGTGCTCTCGATGATCCCTCTGACCTTCCTGTCGATCGGCTTCATCTTTAACCTGGACGCCGCGCACTGGGTTGAGCTCGCGGGTTTTCCGCAACTTGACGGGTCCGGTTTCTTCAGTCCCATCGACGGCCATCCGGCATGGATGATGTATCTCGCGTACGCATTTCCGCTGCTGTGGACGGTGATCGCCTATGAGGCGGCGGCGTGCTACATCGGCGAGTGCAAAAACCCTGCGCGTGACGCCAAGATCGCGATGACACTGGAGGGCGGCTACGGCGTTTTCGTCTACACGATGTTGCCGATCTCGTTCGTGATTGTGCTGGGCGCGGGGGCCATTTCCAATCCCGAGCTCGTCGATCCCAAGACCATGTTCGTCACTTTCGCCAGCAACGTCTTTCCCGGAGCAGCCGGGGCGTTGCTGGAGTGGCTGATGGCCATCATGCTCATTATCGCGCTCGTGCTCTCGGCGCTTAACTCCCTGATGGGTTGTTCGCGGGCGCTATACCAGTTGTCGCTCGATGGGCAGTTCCCCCGCTTTTATCAACACCTCAACAAGCACCACGTGCCGGACTGGGCGATGATGACCAACGTCGGGGCGAGCATTGTGATCGCCTTCATGGGCGGGGCGATCGAAATCTACTCCTTCTCCAACGTGGGCTACCTGGGCTCGTTCATTCCGGTTCTCATCGGCTATTACCTGCTGCGCCGGTACTACCCGGACGTTCAGCGGCCATTCAGCCTGCCGGAATACTTCAAATACGTTGCCTTGGCCCTCGCCGCGCTGTACTTCATCGTCTGGCTTGGCGGCGGCATCATCTATTCGGCAATTGGCGGACAGGCGATCTACTACTTCCTCGGATGGGTGGCGGCGCTGATGTACCTGCCGCTGTACTGGTACCGCAAGCGGGAGGACCGGCTCGCCGGCGTGGCGAAGGCTGTGGGTGCGCCCGGGGGCCGGTTGGTGGTGGGGACAGACGGACTGCACGGAAGACACCAGACCTCGGGCCAGGGCCGGGGTTAGGGCACCCGAATTGGGCAATCTGTTCAGGCGGGTGCGACCGGCCCGCGAATCGGGACCGCTGCGAAGGGTGCTGCTCGCTTCGGAGGGCCGCCTTTTCGATGACGAAGTCATCGACTCGGCGGCACAGCTGGTGTGCGATGGTGGGCACGTGCGCGTGCTCACCATCGCGCGGCTATGGGGATCGGGCTGGGGACTGCCGCATCCGGGGTTGCGACCGAACAAGCGAGAGATGGCCGAGCATCAGGACAACATCGCACACGCCATTGGTCGGCTGAACGACGCCGGGGTGAGCGCCGACGGCCACATCGTCACCACGCGCAAACCGTGCCGGGCCATTCTCGGTGAGGCACGGCGCCACCAATGCCAGATGATTGTCATGGGCGCGGACCCGCCTCGCTCCTGGCTGGTCCGCGATTTCATGTGGAGCCAGGAGCCCTATCGCGTGCAGCGGCGCGCTTTCATCCCGATTCGCCTCGTCTGCCCCGGGCCGCCTTCGTAGCGACCGTGGCCCGGGGCGATGAGCGCCTCGCGTCATAGAATCGACACCGTGCGTCATTCGGCGCTATGCAGGGATCCTGGCCGCAGTGTATTCTCTCAGGAACCCCTGTTTTTATCCCGGATCCTCATAATGGCAAGGACGAAATCCAGTCGCGCCGAATCGCTCGGGCTGATCCCCGATACCACCGCGGGTGCCACGAGGCGCGATCTGGAGAAGTACATCGGTGCCGAGATCCGCAAGCACCGGCGACGCATGGACATGACGATGGTCGCGCTCGCGCAGCGTGCCAATGTCTCGCAAGGCATGATGTCGAAAATCGAGAACGGGCAGACATCGCCTTCGCTGTCGACGCTGGCGGCCCTGGCCGAGGCGTTGAACATCCCGCTGTCGATTCTGTTCTCGCCGCTGGACGAAAGCCGCGACGTCTCCTACGTGCCGGCAGGCAAGGGCCTGGAGATCGACCGCCGGGGCACGCGTGCCGGCCATATCTATGAACTGCTCGGCCACGGGGTTCGCGGCTCGGTGTCGGTGGAGCCGTACATGATCACCCTGAGCGAGGACTCCGAAGGCTTCGCTGATTTCCAGCACGAGGGCGTGGAGTTCATCCACATGCTTTCCGGCGAACTCATCTATCGCCACACCAACCGCTTCTTCCATATGCGCCCGGGTGACTCGCTGTTTTTCGATGCCATCGCGCCGCATGGCCCGAGCGAACTCATCAAGCTTCCTGCCAAATACCTCTCGATCATCACTTACTCGCGATCCAGTTCCGAGGATTAGTTGTAATCCTACTAGTAAAATAATATTCATTGCGGTAAAGTCATCTTCCAGTGAATCAGGTCGGCGGCGTGGCGTCGTGTGAACGTCAGCAGCCCCTAATGGAGGATGGCGTCAATGTGCGGAATAGCGGGGTTATACCTGAAGAATTCGGAGTTGCAGGGTCAATTGGGCGCAATGTTCTCGCCCATGCTGACGGAGTTGACCGATCGCGGGCCCGATAGCGCGGGTATTGCCATCTATCGCGAGGACAGCGCGGATGGCAGCAAGGTCATGCTCTACAATGCGGATCCGCGATTCGACTGGGAGAACGTGGCCGAGGCGGCAGAGCGCGACCTCGGAGTTCCCGTCTCGGTCGAGCAGATTGCTACGCATGCGCTTTTGCGTGCCAGCATGCCGGGAGACGGCCTGCGTGACTGGATCGAGCGCAATCGTCCGGAATTGCGCATCATGAGTTCCGGCCAGGCGCTGGAGATCTACAAAGAGGTCGGACTGCCGGCGCACGTGCTGGAAGAGTTCCACATCGCCCGCATGTCGGGGACCCATGTCATCGGCCACACCCGCATGGCTACCGAGAGTGCTGTCACCACCGAAGGCGCTCACCCCTTCAACACCGGCCACGATCTGTGCCTGGTGCATAACGGTTCGCTGTCGAACTACCATCGCTTGCGGGACTGGCTGCGCGACAAGGCAGGCATCAAGTTCCAGACCGAAAACGATACCGAAGTGGCCGCGGCCTATCTCACCTGGCGCCTGTCGGAGGGTGCGTCGCTGAGTGAGGCGTTGGAAGCCGGGCTCAAGGATCTGGATGGGTTCTTTACGTTCGCGGTGGGGACCCGGGACGGGTTTTCGGTCGTGCGTGACCCGATTGCGTGCAAGCACGCGATCATGGCGGAAACCGACGACTGGGTGGCCATGGCGACGGAATACCGGGCCCTGGCACGCTTGCCCAAGGTCAAGGATGCCGTTGTCTGGGAACCGAAACCGGCCACTGTCTACAGCTGGGGTAGGGCGTGAAGATGGAGACACTGGATCTTGATAAAGTCGATGTGCGTACAGTCAATCGCCGGCTGCAGCAGCGAGAGGGGGATTCCGGCGAGATGCGCTATGAAGTCCTGAATCCGCTTGGCCGTCATGCGCTGGCAGCCGGGCTGATGCATCCGATCGACGTCACCATTCGCGGTCATGTCGGCTATTACTGTGCCGGGATGAATGAGGAAGCGCAGGTCACCATCGAGGGCAACGCGGGCGTCGGCGTGGCCGAAAACATCATGTCTGGCACGGTTCGGGTCAAGGGCTATGCCAGCCAATCGGCCGCGGCGACGGGCAACGGCGGTCTGGTGGTGATCGAGGGCGACGCCAGCGCGCGTTGCGGCATCTCCATGAAGGGCGTCGACATCGTGGTCGGCGGTTCGGTCGGGCACTTTTCGGCATTTCTGGCGCAGGCCGGTCACCTGGTGGTCTGTGGCGACGCCGGCGAGCATTTCGGCGACTCCATCTACGAGGCGGTCCTGTATGTACGCGGCCGTGTCGAGAGCCTGGGCTCCGACTGCATGGAGAAGGAGATGACGGCGGAGCACAGGAAGACGCTCGCCGACCTGCTCGAGCGGGCGGGCATCGATGCCGACCCGAGCGAGTTTCGCCGCTACGGCTCCGGCCGCAATCTTTACAACTTCCATGTCGACAACGTCAGCAGCTACTGAGAGCTCTGGGGGAGAAGGTTATGAGCGTTGATCCGAGGACTCTGGTAGAAAGCGCGACTTTCCCACCACATGTGGTCGCTGAGATCCAGCGCGCCGCGAACGAGGGTCTGTACTACATCCGCGGGGCCGGCGCGAGCCGCCGGGTACCCAATTTCGACGACTTGCTGTTTCTCGGCGCATCGATCTCCCGTTACCCGCTGGAAGGCTATCGTGAGACGTGCAACACGGCCGTGACGATCGGCACGCGTTTCGCCAAAAAGCCCATCGAGCTGAAGATTCCGATCACGATTGCGGGCATGAGCTTCGGATCGCTCAGTGCCAATGCCAAGGAGGCGCTGGGATTGGCCGCGACGGCGATGGGCACCAGCACGACCACCGGCGACGGCGGCATGACGGACGAGGAGCGGGAGTCCTCCAAGACGCTGGTCTGCCAGATTCTGCCGTCGCGTTATGGGGTGCGTCCGGACCAGTTGCGTCGCGCCGATGCCATCGAGGTGGTCGTCGGGCAGGGCGCGAAGCCGGGTGGTGGCGGCATGCTGCTGGGACAGAAGGTCACCGAGCGGGTCGCCAAAATGCGCACCCTGCCCCAGGGCATCGATCAGCGCAGTGCTTCGAGGCATCCCGACTGGACGGGGCCGGACGATCTCGAAATCAAGATTCACGAATTGCGTGAAATCACGGACTGGGAAAAGCCGATCTACGTCAAGGTCGGTGCTACCCGCACCCGTTACGACGTCATGCTGGCGGTCAAGGCGGGCGCCGACGCCGTTGTCGTCGACGGCATGCAGGGGGGCACCGGGGCGACCCAGACCTGCTTCATAGAGCATGTGGGTATCCCGACACTGCCGGCGGTTCGCCAGGCGGTCGAGGCACTCAAGGAGATGGACATGCACCGCAAGGTGCAGCTCATCGTTTCCGGTGGTATCCGCACCGGCGCCGACGTCGCCAAGGCGCTGGCAATGGGGGCGGATGCAGTCTCGATCGGCATGGGCGTGCTGTACGCGCTGGGCAGCAACGCGCCGATGCACCAGGACGAATACGAGGCATTGGGGACCACATCGACCCATTACCATCACTTGCATACGGGCCGCGACCCGGCTGGCATTGCGACCCAGGATCCGGAGCTGCAGAAGCGGCTCGACCCGAAGGTGGGCGCGAAGAGAGTGCGCAATTATCTGGCAACGCTGGTACTCGAATGTCAGACCCTGGCGCGTGCCTGCGGTAAATCCGACGTGCACAATCTCGAGCCCGAAGACATGGTGGCGCTGACCGTCGAGGCCGCGGCCATGGCCGGCGTGCCACTCGCCGGGACGAACTGGATTCCCGGCAAATTCTAAACGCGAGAAGAGGAGGAGACATCATGGCCGAACAGCCGCAGACGATCGAAGACGTTCGCCGTTTGGTGGACCAGCACAATATCGAGTTTATTTTTGCTTCCTTCAGCGAGCTTCGAGGCAAATCCAACGCCAAACTCGTACCTGCCGCGCACCTTGACGATCTGTTCACCGATGGAGCCGGTTTCGCCGGCTTCGCAGCGGGCGATCTCGGGCAGGGGCCGCACAGCCCCGACGCCATCACCGTGCCCGACCCCCGCAGCTTTCGCATCGTGCCGTGGCAGTCGGGTCTCGCCCATGTCATCGGCGATGTCCAGGTCGAAGGGCAGGAATCCGCCTATTGCCCGAGAACCATTCTGCGCCGTCAGATCGAGCGGGCAGCGGCGAAGGGTTACGTCTTCAAGGTGGGATTCGAGGCCGAGTTCATGCTCGTGACCTTCGACGAGCAGGGCAGGCTCGTCGTCGCGGACAACCAGGATATCTGGCCGCGGCCGTGCTACGACGTCAAGGGGCTTTCGCGCAGCTACGATCTGTTGACCACCCTGTCGAAGTGCATTACCGAACTGGGTTGGGACAACTACGCCGTCGACCACGAAGACGGCAATGGGCAGTTCGAAGCCAATGTGACGTTCTCGGATGCGCTGGAAACTGCCGACCGGGCGGTGTTCTTCCGCTACATGGTCGACTCGCTGGCGCGCCAGCACGGCGCGATCGGCACGTTCATGCCCAAGCCTTTTACCCGCAATACCGGTAATGGCATGCATCTGACGATGAGCCTGTGGGATGCCAGAACCGACACCAATTTGTTCCATGATCCGCAAGACCCGAGGGGCTTGGGGCTTTCCAGGCTCGGCTATCAGTTCACTGCGGGCCTGCTCGATCACGCCCGCGGCTATGCGGCGCTGGCGGCGCCAACGGTCAATTCCTACAAGCGCCTGAAGGCCGGGACCGAGAATATTCGCACCTGGGTGCCGGTGTGCATGACCTACGGTGGCAACAATCGTACGCAGATGGTGCGCATCGCGCGCGAAGGCGCGATCGAGGATCGCACGCCAGACTTCTCCGGGAGCCTGTACCTGACCATCGCCGCGGCCCTGGCCTGCGGGCTTGACGGCATCGATCGCGAACTCGACCCGGGTGAGCCCAACATCTACAACCTCTACGATATGCCGGCGCGCGAGATCGAGGCGAGGGGAATCCGGCAACTGCCAAAGAGCCTCCTCGAGGCCGTTCATTATCTGAAGAAGGACGATGTTCTGCGCGAAGCATTCGGTAAGGTGCCGGTAGACGGTGAATACGGCTCCCCCTCGCGGGAAACCGAAGATTTCGTCGATTATTACGCCCGCATGAAACAGGACGAGCACCAGGAAATCACCGACGAGGTAACGCCGCAGGAGATCGAGCGCTATCTGAGCTTCCCGTAGCAATGCGCCCGATCTTGCCGAACCAACGCCCGGTCCCCACCTGCGAGTGGGGACCGCTCAGGAGCGAACATCCATGCCGCTGAGCTTGCTCAAACACGGCCTGCGCCGTCACCGCCGCCCCGAGCGGGCGCTGCCGCGACGCCCGGAACTCAAGCCGCGCTATGACGTGGTCATCATCGGTGGCGGCGGGCATGGGCTGGCTGCGGCGTATTACCTGGCGAAGGAGTGGGGCATCACCGACGTCGCAGTGCTGGAAAAAGGCTATCTGGCGGGGGGCAACACGGCGCGCAATACGGCGATCATTCGCTCCAATTACCTCACCCCGGAGGGCGTGCGCTTTTATGACGAGTCCGTGCATCTGTATCAGAAGCTGAGTCAGGAGCTGGACTACAACATCCTTTACTCCGAACGCGGTCACCTGACGCTTGCGCATACGGACGCGGCAGTGCGTACATCGCGCTGGCGCGCCGAGGTGAACAAGCATATGGGAGTGAACTCGGAACTGGTTTATCCCGACGAGATCGCCAAAATCTGTCCCCAGCTCAACCTGAGCCGCGACGTGCACCTGCCGGTTCTCGGCGCGCTGTACCACCCGCCCGGCGCGATCGCGCGCCACGATGCGGTGGCGTGGGGCTATGCGCGGCGCGCGGCCGAGCGAGGCGTGCATATCCACACCCACACCGAGGTGACCGGAGTGATGGTCGAAAACGGCCGTGCCGTGGGGGTGAAGACCGACCGTGGCGAGATCCGCGCGGGCAAGGTGCTGCAGGCGGTGGCCGGGATGAGTTCCGAGGTGGCGCGCATGGCGGGCTTCCGGCTTCCGATTCGCACGGTACCGCTGCAGGCCTGTGTCAGCGAGCCGGTCAAGCCGTTTCTCGACACCATCATCGTCTCCGGTTCCCTGCACGTCTACGTATCGCAGTCGGATCGCGGGGAACTGGTGATGGGGGCGTCGACCGATCCTTACTCCCTGTACTCGACGCGCTCGACGCTGGAGTTCAAGGAAGGCCTGGCGATGCATCTGCTGGATCTGTTCCCGTTCGTGGGCAATTTGCGGGTGCTGCGCCAGTGGGCGGGAATGGCCGACATGACACCGGATTTCAGCCCGGTGATGGGGCTGACACCGGTGCAGGACTACTACATCGACGCCGGCTGGGGCACCTGGGGATTCAAGGCGACACCCGTGTGCGGCAAGCGCATGGCGGAGACGGTCGCGACCGGCCAGGCGCCCGACATCCTGCGCCCGTTCGAGCTCGAGCGCTTCTATCGATTTGAACAGGTCGGCGAGCGCGGAGCCGCCTCGGTCGGCCATTAGATTCCAGGGAATTCAGCCCATGAAAGTCATGCATTGCCCGCTGAATGGCCCGCGCAACATCAGCGAATTCGTCTGCGGCGGCGAGGTGACGGCGATGCCGGATCCCGCCACCGGGAGCGATCGCGAGTGGGCGGACTATCTGTTCATGGAAACCAATACGTGCGGACTCGTGCGCGAGTGGTGGCTGCATGTGCCGACCTCGTACTGGTTTATCGCCGAGCGCGACACCAGTACCGGCGAAATCGTGCGCACGTATCCGGCGACCGAGGTCTTTCGCGAGCGTGTGGACTTCAAGAAGGACGTCAGCCCATGAGTGAAGTGGAGAAGGGGGGCTCGCATACGGTGTCACGGGCCGGGACCGCCACTGGCGGCGAGTGGCGTCTTCCCGCCCCGGCCGGGGCCTGGGTCGAGCGTACTGACGCGGTGGAGTTTCGGTTCGAAGGCCGGACCTTTACCGGCTTTCGGGGTGATTCCATTGCCAGCGCGCTGGCCGCGCATGGCGTGCGCGTACTCGGGCGCTCGTTCAAGTATCACCGCCCGCGCGGCGTGCTGACTCTGGCCGGTCAGGACGCCAACACGCTGGTGCAACTCGCGGATGAGCCCAACGTTCGCGCCGATCGGCGTGGCATCAGCCAGGGGCTGGAAGTGCGCGGGCAGAATTACTTCGGCTCGCTCGCGCGCGACCGGGGGCAATGGATCGAGCCTCTTGGCCGGTTTCTGCCGGTCGGCTTCTACTACAAGGCATTTTACAAGCCCCAGGGTGCCTGGCGTCGCTGGGCCCCCATCATCCGCCGCTTTGCCGGACTCGGGCGGGTGAACCTGACGGCCGCGGCCGTCTATCGAGACAAGTCATACCGCTTTGCCGATGTCGCCATCATCGGTGGCGGCGCAGCGGGGATGAGCGCTGCACTGGAAGCTGCGCGGACCGGTGCCGAAGTTGTGCTGATCGAGGAAAATCCGCATCTTGGCGGCGCGCTGAGTTACGCTCGCTTCGATGTGGAGGGCACCCGCGGCCTCGCGCTTGCGAGGGAACTCGGTGCCGAGGTTGCCGCGCAGTCCAACATCACCGTGCTGACTGGCGCCGTGTGCACGGGCTGGTTCGCGGACAATTTTCTCGCGATTGTGCAGGGCAGTCGCCTGCTCAAGCTACGCAGTCGCGCGGTCGTGCTGGCCAGTGGCTCGATCGAGCAGCCAATCGTGTTTCGCAACAACGATCTGCCGGGGGTGATGCAGGCGAGTGCCGCGCAGCGGCTGATTCACTTGTATGGCGTGCGCCCCGGCGCGCGGGCGGTGATCGCCACGGCCAACGCCGATGGTTACGGCGCGGCGCTGGATTGCCTCGAAGCCGGCGTGGCGGTAGCCGCGGTGGTGGACCTGCGCGCCGATCCGCCCGACGAGCCATTGAGCGCGGCGATCCGTGCGCACGGCATTCGCATCTTGACCGGCCACACACCTTATGAGGCATTGCCCGGAGGTGGCGGGCGCGGGCTCGACGGGGTCGCCGTGGATGCCATCGTCGGCGACGGCCGGGTGGCCGGACGCCCCGAGCGCTTCGAATGCGATTTGCTGCTGATGAGCCCCGGCTATACACCGGCGGCGCAACTGGCTTGCCATGCCGGCGGGCGCCTGGTCTACGACGACGAACTCGCCATGCTGCGCCCCGGCGAACTGCCTTCGGCGCCGGCGGTGGCGGCCGGCTCGGTGAATGCCACCTTTGCGCTGGATGCGGTGCTGGCCGACGGCCGCCACGCTGGTGCGCAGGCGGCCACGCAGGCAGGCTTCGAGGCGGTTGCGATTCCCGCGCCCACAGCGGCCGAGAAGGGCGCCGGGCAGCAGAACCATCCCTGGCCGATCTTCCCGCACCCGCGGGGCAAGGCGTTCGTCGATTTCGACGAGGATCTGCAGGTTCACGATATCGTGGACGCGATCCACGAGGGTTACGACGATCTGGAACTGGTCAAGCGCTACTCGACCGCGGTGATGGGACCGTCGCAAGGTCGGCACTCCGCGCTCAGCGTGTTGCGGCTGACGTGCCGTGAAACCGGCCGTCCGCTTGGCGGGGCCACGGTGACGACCCAGCGGCCGCCGTTCCAGCCCGAATCCATCGGACATCTGGCGGGCCGCAGTTTCCAGCCGCGGCGCCTGACTGCGATGCATGCGCAACATGTGGCCGCCGGCGCGCAGATGATGCCGGCGGGCGCGTGGTTGCGTCCTGCCTACTACGGCACTCCCGCACAGCGCGATCAGGCGATTGCCGACGAGGTACGGGCGGTGCGGCAAAACGTCGGTCTCATCGACGTGTCCACGCTCGGCGGGCTGGAGATCCGCGGGCCGGACGCAGCGGAATTCATGAACCGCATCTACACGTTTGCCTACGTCAAGCAAAAGGTCGGGCGCTCGCGCTACATTCTGGTGACGGATGCAACCGGTGCGATCATCGACGATGGTGTTGCGTGCCGCCTCGGTGAGCAGCATTTCTATGTCACCGCGACCACCAGCGGTGTCGATGCGCTGTACCGGATGATGCTGCGCTACAACGCGGAATGGCGCCTCGACGTGGACATCGCCAACGTGACCGCGGCCTACGCGGCAGTCAACGTCGCCGGCCCCGGTGCACGTGCCGTGGTGGAGGCCGCGGGTCCCGAGGTTGACGTTTCCGCGGATGGCTTCCCCTATCTGGACGTGCGCACCGGCGCCATCGCCGGTATCCCGGCACGCTGGCTGCGGGTGGGCTTCGTCGGCGAGCTGGGTTACGAGATCCATGTGCCCGCAAGCCAGGGCGAAGCACTCTGGGAGACGCTTGTCGCCGCCGGCGAGAAACACGGCATCCGGCCGTTCGGAGTCGAAGCGCAGCGTTTGCTGCGCCTTGAGAAAGGGCATTTGATCGTAGGCCAGGACACCGACGGCCTGACGTTTCCGCACGAGGTCAACATGGCCTGGGCGATCGCAAAGAAAAAGCCGTTTTTCGTCGGCCGACGGGCCATCACCGTGCACGCCGCGCGGCCTCTGACCCGCCAGCTCGTCGGCTTCTCCCTGTCCGCGTCTGCGCCTTTGCCACAGGAATGCAATCTCACCCTGCGCGGCAATGAGATCGCGGGGCGCGTCACTTCCGCCTCGCGCTCGGAGACCTGCGGCGGCATCATCGGGCTCGCCTTCGTCGCCCCCGAGCAGGCGGAGACTGGCAAAAGCTTTGACATCAAGCTGTCCTCCGGCGAGCGGATCACCGCCACCGTGGCAACGCTGCCGTTCTACGACCCGGACGGCAAGCGCCAGGAGATGTAGATCTGAAAACGCGTCCCCACTCCCCTGAGGGAGAGGATGGAAGGCGTATCAGATACCCCTCTCCGCTTATAAGCGAGGGGGAGCCCGAGAACCACTCAAGAGGCAACCGACAAACATGAGCCAGACTGCCGTACAACCGCGCGACTTCACGCGCCGCAGTTTCGTTTATCAAAAATTGCTGGCGCTGGGCGCACGCTTTGGCGAAGTCAACGATGCCGCGGTGGCGCTCGCCTACGGCGATGAAACACCCGCGCACGAGGCCGAGCAGGCGCGGTCGCTGGGGCTTGTCGATCTCTCACCTCTGACGCGATGCGGGTTCAAGGGGGCTGGTAGCGCCGAATGGCTGGCAGGGCAGGGTGTCGAGGTTCCGGGAGAGAGCAATCGTGCTGCACAGCAGAGCGACAGCTGCCTGGCAGCGCGTCTTGCGCCCGGCGAAGTGCTCCTTCTGGGTGATCTGGCAGGCACGAGTACGGTGCCGGCACGGCTACTTGCGGCCTGGGAGGCAGACGAGGCGCCCGGCGTGCGCGGCTTTCCGGTCCCGCGTCAGGACAGCCATGCCTGGTTCGCGGTCAGCGGTGAGCATGCTGCGGCCATGTTTTCCAAGCTTTGCGGCGTTGATCTGCGACCTCGCGTTTTCGATGATGGCGCCATTGCGCAGACCTCGGTGGCGCGGCTGAACGCTATCATCATCCGTCGGGATATGGGTAGTACGCCCAGCTATCATCTTCTTCCCGACAGTGCTTCCGCCGCCTATCTGTGGGATTGTCTGACCGATGCCATGAGCGAGTTCCGAGGTGCGCCGGTGGGGCTGGAAGCGCTGCGCCAGTTGGCCGGAGCCGCTTGAATCCACCCTGATATTCGACCACCCGGAGGAGACTGACCATGAGCACCGCACCGAAGACCGACATCGAGATTTCCCGCGCCGCCGATGCGCG
>CAZYIP010000093.1:0-14645 GCA_964646895.1 uncultured Salinisphaerales bacterium
GAAGCTTACCCAAGCGCCTGAGCGCGCCATTGACGGTGTTTTCAGACATGGGACGGGTCGGGGTGCGCAAGCCCGGAAAAACGTAGCGGTGACGGCCTGTCAGCGGCCGTAACTCGTCCAGAATCTCTTTAGCTTGGCGAGACAGCGGCACAATATGCGGGTTGCGCATCTTCATCTTTTCGGCCGGTATGCGCCATTCATTTTCGCTGATCTCGGTCCATTCGGCACGGCGCAATTCGCCCGGCCGAGCAAATACCAGCGGCGCAAGCTGTAATGCCGCTCGCGTTACTGGCTGGCCTCGGTAGCCCTCGATGGCTCGTAGCAGCGGACCAATCTCTGCCGGGTCTTTGATGCTGGCGAAGTGCTTTCTGCGCACGGGCGGGAGTGCCCCGCGCAAGTCCGTCGACGGGTCACGCTCTGCTCGCCCGGTGGCGATAGCATATCTGAACACTTGACTGCAATTTTGTCGCGCACTGTGTGCGGTCTGAATCGCCCCCCCACCCTTCAATACGCTGTAGCACGGCCAGCAATGCCGGCGCTTTAATGCTCACGATAGGGTCGCGGCCAAGCCACGGGAAAATATCCTTCTCCAGCCGACGCAGTACCCTGTCCGCATGCTCCGCCGTCCATGTACCCTTGTACTTGGCGTGCCATTCGCGCGCAACTGCTTCGAAGCTGTCCGCGCTGGCCTGCTTCTCCGCCTGACGGACCGCGCCCGGATCGATACCAGCCGCCAACTGCTTTCGCGCTTCAGCGCGGCGATCACGGGCTTCGCGCAGCGACACCGGGGTATACCGCCAATGCCAACGTCTTCTGGCGGCCAGCAACACGGTAGTTCATCCGCCAGTAACGCCCGCCGCTGGGCTTGATCAGCAGATATAACGCGTCGCCATCGCTGAGCTTGTAGGGCTTTTCGGCCGGCTTGGCCTGCTTCACCCGCCTCGCGGATAGCTTCATGTTGGTACCTCCACTTCTGACGTCTCAGATACCATTAAAAGTACCATCATTTTTATGGTATTTGATGAAACAGCCTGAAACACGGTGGGAGATAGCAGACACGAAAAAGCCCGTCCCTACAAGCATTTCGGGACGGGCTGGAACTTCCTGAAACAATGTAATGGAGGCTAGGGTCGGAATCGAACCGGCGTCCACGGCTTTGCAGGCCGCTGCATAACCACTCTGCCACCTAGCCCGGTTATGATCGTAAAAAAAACCCCGACCGGCGCCGAGGTTTTGCAAAAAATATTGGAGCGGGAAACGAGATTCGAACTCGCGACCCCAACCTTGGCAAGGTTGTGCTCTACCACTGAGCTATTCCCGCCCGTGTCGCGTAGCGGCTTATTGTAGCGACGTGCCTGTCCCTGTCAAGATTTTGAGTGCGGATCCCCAAGCAGGATCGGCCATGCCACCCGAATATACATGATCATGCTCCAGATCGTGAGAACCGCTGCCAGCAGTAGCAACCAGAAGCCCAGCAGATAAACATCGACACCGGCAACGGGCTCGCGCCACAGCATCAGCACGATGGCCAGCATCTGCGTCGTGGTCTTGATTTTGGCGACTTTCGTAACGGCAACGCTGGCGCGCTGGCCCAACTCGGCCATCCACTCGCGCAGCGCCGAGATGGTAATCTCGCGGCCGATGATGACGATGACTGCCAGGGCCAGCGTCACGGCTGGCTGAGCCTGCAGTAGCAGAATCAGAGCCACGGCGACCAGCACCTTGTCAGCGACCGGGTCGAGGAATGCGCCAAAAGCGGAAGTCTGGTTCATCCGTCGCGCCAGATAACCATCGAGCCAGTCGCTGATCGCTGCCAGCGCGAACAGCACCGCGCAGCCGATGGTGGAGGCCGGCGGCGGCACGTAAAACAACACCACAAGGACCGGAATCGCAGCGATCCTGAGCAGGGTGAGGAAGATTGGCAGATTCAACGGCATGGCGTCATCGGAAATGCGCCGATCAACCGCCGGCGTGGAAATGATCGTAGATGCGATGGGCCATTGCACGACTGATGCCTTCGACCCGCGTCAACTCGTCGACTCCGGTGCGAGCGATCTGCCGCACACCACCGAAAGCCCTCAGCAAGCGCTGGCGCCGCTTTGGCCCCAGGCCCTCGATATCCTCCAGAGCGGAACGCGTCCGCGCTTTCTGCCGCCGTCGGCGATGGCCGGTAATGGCAAAGCGATGAGATTCGTCCCGTATCTGCTGGATCAAATGCAGCGCCGGTGAGTCGGGCGGCAGTATAAGGGGCGTCTCGCAGCCGGGCAAGAAAAGCTGTTCCAACCCGGGTTTACGGGTGGTGCCCTTGGCGACGCCAACCAGCGCGACGCCTTCCACCTGGAGCTCATTCAGCGCGTCCTCCGCCTGGGCCACCTGCCCGCGCCCGCCGTCGATGAACAGAATATCCGGCAGCACGGCCTCTCCGCGTTTGAGGCGTACGAAGCGGCGGCTGACCGCCTGGCGCATGGCGGCGTAGTCGTCACCCGGCTCGATCCCCTCGATGTTGAAGCGACGATAGGCCGACTTGAGCGGCGCGCCATCCTCGAACACCACGCAGGAGGCAACCGCAAGTTCTCCCCGGGTATGGCTGATATCGAAGCACTCCATGCGCGCCGGCAGCGACTCCAGTCCCAGCGCTTCCTGCAGATCCAGCAAACGGCGGCGCACGCCTGCGCTCGTGGCGATACGGGCGCTCAGCGCCTGATCCAGCGTCTCCCGGGCATTATCACGCCAGCGCGCCCGCGCACCGCGCAAGCGGTAACGGATATGTACGCGGCGCCCTGCCTGAGCACTCAGCACGGCTGCCAGCCATTCGCGTTCCGGCGGCTCGAACTCCACCAGAATTTCCGGAGGTGCCTTGCGCTCCAGATAATACTGGCCGAGGAACCCCGCCAGCAGATCAGGCTCGTCCGCGCCAGCGGGAACACTGGGAAAATAGCTGCGATGACCGAGATGGTTACCGTTACGGACCGACTCCACCACCACACCGGCGAGCCCGGCACGAATGCCCACGCAAATCATGTCCATGCTGCTGTGCGGCGAAGCCACGTACGGCATGTTCTGCAACCGGCGCAGCACGGCGATGCGATCCCGATAGCGGGCAGCGTCTTCGAAGTCCAGCGCTTGCGCCGCCGCTTCCATGCGCGCCTCCAGCTCGTGCGTGACCTGCTCGCTTTTGCCTTCGAGGAAGCGCACCGCGCTATCCACGTCGCGGCGGTAATCCGCCTCCGAGATGTAGCCCACACATGGCGCGGAACAACGTTTGATCTGGTACTGCAGGCATGGCCGGCTGCGATTGGCAAAAAAGGTGTCATCGCACTGGCGCAGCCGGAACGCCTTCTGCAGGGATTTCAGACTGTCGCGAACGGCGCCCGCGCTGGGATACGGGCCGAAAAAGCGCCCTGCCCCATGCCGCTGTCCGCGCCGGAAGCTCAACCGCGGGAACGGATGGTCGGCCGACAGATACAGATAGGGATAGCTCTTGTCGTCACGCAGCAGGACATTGTAGCGGGGGCGCAGGCGCTTGATCAGGGTGTTTTCGAGGATGAGCGCTTCATCCTCCGTATGCGTAACGGTCACTTCGATGCTGCGAATCTGTGACACCATGCGCTCGATTCGCGCGGAGCCGCCCGTGCGCAGAAAATAGCTGGAGACCCGTTTCTTCAGGTTGCGCGCCTTGCCGACGTAAAGCACCTCGCCATCCGCATCGATCATCCGGTACACGCCGGGCCGGCTCGTGAGGCGGGCAAGAAAGGTCTTGTGGTCGAAAGCGCCAGTTGATTGATCGGCGGTGGGAACACTGCTTTGCATAGCGATTGCGAACGTTCGGCACACACTCCAGGGGCCGGGTCGTTATGGTAGCATTCCGGCGCGCAGGACAGGACATCGCGACGCATCCGTCGCAACGACGCACGCCACGATGGTGCCAGATGGCTACCGTCAGGCGCTGTCAATCGTGGCTTGCGCTGCTCCTGCGGGCATCGCCCACGCACAACATTGGGTCTCTGTTCGCATGCGCCGTGAACTCAAATGCTGCTGTTGTAGCGCAGCCGCTTCGGCGCGAACACCAGGGACAAAATCGCCCACACGGCCAGCGCCACAAACCCGATGAGAGTCCATCCCGGCAGGCTGAGGCCGAGAAACTGCCAGGTGATCGCGGCGCACTGACCATCGCCCTGCAACACCGCCTGGAACACTTTCTGAAACGGCATGACCTGAAGCATGTAATTCAGCGTCGGCCCGCAAGCGGGCACCTGGTCCGGAGGCAGCGACTGAATCCAGACATGGCGAGCTGCGAGCGCAACCCCGGCACCGGAGCTGAGCAGAACCAGAACGACATAGGCCCAGCGGCCACGCCCCAGCGGGCCGTGCAACGCACCGATCAGAAAGAACAGCCCTGTGACCGCCATCGCCACACGCTGGAAGATGCATAGCGGACAAGGCTCCAACCCCTGCGCATACTGCAGATAGTAAGCGAACCCCAGGGCGCCTGCAGTGGCCAGAAAACCGATGGTGAAAAAATTCCTGAAGGTCAGTTGCATCGGCTGGATCCTTTCCGAGAATTTGCCTGAACGCGACGAGGTTAGCGGCTTCGTTGAGCATGCGCAAATAGCCTGGCCGGACCGGAATCAGCGCCGGCGGCTTGCATGAGGACCGCAGGCGCGCCAGAGTATTCAGGGCCGGTCGCCAGCTACTCTGTATCACTCCCGGAGCCGTACGATCGATCACCGGCCCGAAACCAGGCAAAGGAAAAGTCATGACAAAAGCGATCCGACTTCACGAGCAGGGCGGACCCGAAGTAATGCAGTGGGTCGACGTCGAAGCAGGCGAACCGGGGCCCGGTGAGCTGCGTATCCGGCACACCGCTATCGGTCTCAACTTTGTCGAGATCTATCAACGCAGCGGAGTGAACCCGCTGCCCTTGCCGGGTGGGCTGGGCCAGGAAGCTGCCGCGGTGATCGAGGCCGTCGGCGAGGGGGTCACGGATCACACACCGGGCGACCGCGTTGCCTATGGCAGTGGCCCGCCGGGATCCTACTCCGAGGTGCGGCTGATCGACGCCGACAAGGTCGTTCCCCTGCCCGACGATATCGACGATCGCATTGCCGCCGCCATCATGCTCAAGGGCATGACCGTTCACTACCTGCTGCACCGCACATACCGTGTACACACGGGCGACATCATCCTGCTGCACGCGGCCGCCGGTGGCGTCGGCACGCTGCTGACACAATGGGCACGGCATCTGGGCGCGACCGTGATCGGTACAGCCGGGAGCGACGAAAAGGCCGAACTCGCCCGCGACAACGGTTGCCACCACGTCATTCAGTATCAGCGCGAAAACTTCGTCGAGCGGGTCAGGGACATTACCGGTGGCCAGGGTGTAAACGTCGTCTACGACTCGGTCGGCAAGGCGACGTACGAGGGGTCGCTGGATTGTCTGCAGCCTCTCGGCATGATGATCAGCTTTGGCAACGCCTCGGGCCAGGTACCGCCGATCGATGCAACCGAGCTGGTGTCACGCGGCTCGCTGTTCTTCACGCGACCAAGCCTGAAGCACTACATCGCCCGTCATGAGGACATGCTTGAAAGCGCGCAAGCAGTGTTCGACGCCGTCACGAGCGATACCATTCGAATCAGCGTGAATCAGACCTACCCGCTGCAAGATGTACAGCAGGCCCACCGGGATCTGGCGGCGCGAAAAACCACCGGAGCCACGATTCTGCTGCCGTAGGCGAACAGACCCGTCTGTGTTGCCGGCCTACTTTCTGATTCCGCCCTTGGTCAGGCTCCTGGGATCCAGCAAACGATTCAGGTCTTCCTCGCTCAGATCGGTCTGCTCCAGCGCGACGTCACGAACCGGCCGTCCGGCCTGATAGGCCTGCTTTGCGATGGCCGCGCCCTTTTCGTAGCCGATGACGGTATTCAGTGCAGTCACCAGGATCGGGTTGCGGTCCAGCGCCTCGCGGATATGATCTTCGTTGACCGTAAAGCCGTCGATGGTCTTGTCTGCCAGTACTCGCGACGCGGTTGCCAGCAGGTGGATGCTCTGCAGGAGGTTGTAGGCCGCCACCGGCAGCATGACATTGAGCTGGAAGTTGCCCGACTGCCCGGCCACGGTAATCGTGGCGTCGTTGCCGATGACCTGTGCCGCAACCATCGTCACTGCTTCCGGGATGACCGGATTGATCTTGCCCGGCATGATGCTGCTGCCCGGTTGCAGGGCCGGCAGCGATATTTCCATCAGGCCCGCCAGCGGCCCGCTGTTCATCCAGCGCAGGTCATTGGCGATCTTCATCAGCGACACGGCCACCACCTTGAGCTGCCCCGAAAGCTCGACCACGGTGTCCTGGCTGCTCAGGCTTTCGAAATAATTGGTGCTTGGCCGAAAGTCGACGCCCGTGCGCTCGCTCAGCGCAGCGGCGATTCGGCGTCCGAACTCGGGATGCGCGTTGATTCCGGTGCCCACCGCGGTGCCGCCCTGCGCCAACTGGCGCAAACGCGGCAAGGTTGCGCGTACGCGATCCGCTCCGTTGCGGATCTGCGCCGCCCAGCCGCCGAGTTCCTGCCCGAATGTCACCGGCATCGCATCCATGAGGTGCGTGCGTCCCGTCTTGGTTACATCCGCGAGCGACTCCGCCTTGCGCGCAAGCGTATCCGCAAGATGATCCAGCGCCGGCAACAACTCCTCCTCGACCGTCAGGCACGCGCCGACATGCGAAGCAGTGGGAATGGAGTCATTGCTGCTCTGGCTCATGTTGACGTGATCGTTCGGATGCACGGCCTCGCCGAGCGCCTCGCCGGCCAGATGCGCAATCACCTCATTGGCGTTCATGTTGGAGCTGGTGCCGGAGCCGGTCTGGAAGATATCGATCGGGAACTGGTCGTCATACCGCCCCTCGGACACGGCCATGGCGGCATCCTGAATGGCGCGACCGCGCTTGCCGTCGAGCAGCCCGAGGTCTTCATTGACCGCGGCGGCGCAGGCCTTGATGAGCCCCAGCGCGCGAATCAGCGCACGCGGAGCAACCAGGCCACTGATCGGAAAATTGTCCACCGCGCGCTGCGTCTGGGCGCCCCACAGGGCATCCGCCGGTACCCGGACTTCGCCCATGCTGTCTTTTTCCACCCGGTATTGCGGGTCCGCCATGGTTCAGAATCCTCTCGGCCGGCGGCCGGTTTTGCAGTATGATTTTGGCTTTTGATTTTACCAGTATCGATGGAGACCCGCATGCAACTCACCCCGCTCAGCGCCATCTCGCCGCTCGACGGACGCTATGCCGAGAAAACACGGGAGCTGCGCGGAACAGTGAGCGAATACGGGCTCATCCGCTATCGCATTGTCGTCGAGGTGCGCTGGCTTCAGGCGCTGTCCGCCCATCCCGGCATCGCCGAAGTTCCCGCGCTCGACTCAGCGGCAAGCCAGGCGCTGGAACAACTCGTGGAGGGGTTCGACCTCACCGAAGCTGAGCGTGTCAAGACAATCGAAGCGACCACCAATCATGACGTCAAGGCGGTCGAGTACTACCTGAAGGAAAAAATCAGCGGCAACCGCCAGCTCGTTGCCGCGAGTGAATTTTTCCACTTTGCGTGCACCTCCGAAGACATCAACAACATCGCCTACGCGATGATGTTGCGCGACGCACGGACACGTTTCGTGCTCCCGGCGCAGGCACGCATCGTCGAAATTCTGCGCAAGCTGGCGCATCGCTACGATGCCCAGGCCATGCTGGCACGCACACACGGGCAGCCGGCATCGCCCACGACCCTGGGCAAGGAGATCGCGGTCTTCGCCTACCGCCTGGAGCGCGGCCGCGAACAGTTCGCGGCGGTGCCCTGCCGGGCGAAGATGAATGGCGCCGTCGGCAACTTCAACGCTCACCTTGCCGCCTATCCCGAGGTGGACTGGGTAGCGTTGACGGACGCCTTTCTCGCCGATCTGAACCTCGAACCCAGCCGCTACACCACACAAATCGAGCCGCACGACTACATCGCCGAGTACTGTCACGCGCTGATCCGCGCAAACAGCGTGCTCATCGACCTGTGCCGCGATATCTGGAGCTACATTTCGCTTGGCTATCTGCGGCAGCGCCCGGTCGAGAGCGAGGTGGGATCCTCCACCATGCCGCACAAGATCAATCCGATCGATTTCGAAAACGCGGAAGGCAATCTCGGGCTCGCCAGCGCCATTCTGGGGCATCTCGCAGAGAAACTGCCGGTCTCCCGGCTGCAGCGCGATCTCAGCGATTCGACGGTGCTGCGCAACCTGGGCGTCGGCATCGCCTATACGTTGCTCGCCTGCCAGTCCCTGCTGCGCGGCCTGGGCAAGGTGGAAGCAGACCCCGCGCGCATGCAGGAAGATCTTGACGCCAACTGGGAGGTGCTCGCAGAGGCCGTGCAAACCGTCATGCGCCGCTACGGCATCGAAAAGCCCTACGAGAAGCTCAAGGAATTCACCCGGGGCCGGCGCATCAGCGAGGCCGAGATGCATGCCTTCATCGATCAGCTCGCCATCCCGGACGAAGCACGCGAACGCCTGCGCAAGCTGACACCGGCACGCTACATCGGCAATGCGCAGCGGCAGGCAAAGAATGTATAGCGCCGATGGATTTGGCACGCAAATCTGTACTTGCGCATAGCGGTCGAATCTCCTATCATCACGAATGAATGAGGACCAATACGGTCCGATTTGAACGCCTTCATCCGGGACGCACCATGCTTCGCCTCAGCAAACTGACCGACTACGGCACTGCGGTAATGACCGTGCTCGCGCGACGTCCCGGAACGGTGTGCAACGCTTCGGAAATCTCGCAGATGACCCACGTCTCGCTGCCCACCGTGAGCAAGATACTGAAAGCGCTGGCGCGCCAGGAGCTGGTGGAATCCACGCGCGGCGCCCATGGTGGTTACCGCCTGGCGCGCACACCTGCGGAGATTTCCATGGCCGAGATCATTACCGCGCTGGAAGGGCCGATCGCACTCACGGAGTGCGCCACCGCCAGCAGTCAGTGCACCATCGAATCCCGCTGCGGAGTACGCAGCAACTGGCAGAAGATCAACATTGCGGTACGCGATGCCCTGCAAGGCATCAGCCTGGCCGAAATGACCTATCCGCTGCCGCCGCCGGTCACGCGCAATGGCCACGGCGTCGTAGAGCTGCGCCCGGCGCCTTCGCCGCGACCCTGAATGTACCACGAGCACCACATCCCAATTCGGAGCAGATGATGGCCACTACTCAGACCGACCTCGACGCCCTCGTCCGCCGCGGGTACTCGGCGGGCTTCACGACGGATCTCGAATCCGACACCGTGGCACCCGGCCTCAACGAAGAGGTCATCAGCTTCATTTCCGCCAAGAAGGAAGAGCCCGAGTGGCTGCTGGCATGGCGTCTGAAAGCCTACCGCTACTGGAAGACGATGAAGACGCCGGCGTGGTCGAACGTGCGCTACCCGCCGATCGACTACCAGGCCATCTCCTACTATTCCGCGCCCAAGAGCATGAAGGACCGCCCCAAGAGCCTGGACGAGGTGGACCCCAAGCTGCTGGAAACCTACGAAAAGCTGGGCATCCCGCTGCAGGAGCAGGAAATGCTGGCCGGCGTTGCGGTAGACGCCGTATTCGACAGCGTGTCGGTCGCCACCACTTTTCGCAAGAAGCTCGCCGACGCGGGCGTCATATTCTGCTCGATCTCGGAAGCGGTTCGCGAGCATCCCGACCTGGTCCGCAAGTACCTGGGGACCGTCGTGCCCAATTCCGACAACTTCTACGCGGCGCTGAACGCGGCGGTATTCACCGACGGCTCCTTCGTCTTCATACCCGAAGGGGTACGCTGCCCCATGGAGCTGTCGACCTACTTCCGCATCAACGCCGAGAATACCGGCCAGTTCGAACGGACGCTGATCGTCGCCGAGGAAGGCGCCTACGTCAGCTATCTGGAAGGCTGCACCGCCCCGCAGCGCGACGAGAACCAGCTTCATGCCGCGGTGGTCGAGCTGATCGCCCTGGACGACGCCCAGATCAAATACTCGACGGTGCAGAACTGGTATCCCGGCGACGAGGATGGCAATGGCGGCATCTACAACTTCGTCACCAAGCGCGGTGACTGCCGCGGCGCCCGCTCCAAGATTTCCTGGACCCAGATGGAAACCGGCTCGGCAATCACCTGGAAGTATCCAAGCTGCCTGCTGCGCGGCGACGGCTCGATCGGCGAGTTCTATTCCGTCGCAGTAACCAGCAACATGCAGCAGGCCGATACCGGCACCAAGATGGTGCACATCGGGAAAGATACCCGCAGCACCATTATCTCCAAGGGTATTTCCGCGCTGCGCGGCGAGCAGGCCTATCGCGGCCTGGTCAAGGTACTGCCGTCGGCCGACAACGCACGCAACTACACGCAATGCGACTCCCTGCTGATGGGCGATCGCTGCGGTGCGCATACGTTTCCGTACACGGAAGTGCGCAACAACACCGCGAAGCTGGAGCACGAAGCGACCACCTCCAAGATTGGCGAAGATCAACTGTTCTACTGCCGCAGCCGCGGGCTCTCCGAAGAGGATGCGGTTTCGATGATCGTGAACGGATTCTGCAAGGAAGTCTTCAAGGAACTGCCGATGGAGTTCGCAGTGGAAGCGCAGAAACTGCTCAGCGTCACGCTGGAAGGCGCGGTCGGCTGATGCGACGGATTGCGTACCTGTCCCTGGGAGTGGCGTGAACCGCGATTAACGGCCATCGCGGGCTCGCGACACCGCAATCACATTTTTCCAGACAATTGGAAGCAAGCTGATGCTACAGATCAAGAATCTCCACGCGCGCGCTGAAGACAAAGAAATTCTCAAAGGCCTCAGCCTTGAGGTCGCAGCGGGCGAAGTACATGCCATCATGGGCCCCAACGGCTCCGGCAAAAGCACTCTCGCGAATGTACTGGCCGGACGGGACGGCTATGAGATCACCGCCGGCGAAGTCATCTACGACGGCCACTCGCTGCTGGACATGGACCCCGAAGAACGCGCACGCGAAGGCCTGTTTCTCGCCTTCCAGTACCCGGTGGAAATACCGGGCGTAAGCAACATGTACCTGCTCAAGGCCGCCCTCAATGCGCGCCTCAAGCATGCCGGCAAACCCGAAATCGACGCCATGGACTTCATGGCCCTGGTCCGGGAAAAGGTGAAGCTTGTCAAGATGGACGAGCAGATGCTCTACCGGGGCGTCAACGAAGATTTCTCCGGTGGCGAGAAGAAGCGTAACGAAATCCTGCAGATGGCCGTGCTGGAGCCGCGACTGTCGCTTCTGGACGAAACGGATTCCGGACTCGATATCGATGCGCTGCGCACCGTAGCCGATGGCATCAACGCCCTGCGCAGCCCCGAGCGCTCGATGATCGTCGTTACCCATTATCAGCGCCTGCTGGATCATGTGGTGCCGGATTATGTGCACGTACTGGCGGACGGACGCATTCAGCGCTCCGGCGGTCGCGAACTGGCACTGGAACTGGAAGAACAGGGCTACGGCTGGCTGCACGAGCGCAAGCCCGCAGCGACGAGGGCATCGGCATCATGAGCGAAGTCATGCCCGCCGAGGAACACTACCGGTCCGAGTTCACCCGCGTCGAACCTGCCCTGCCCGGCCACGGCAACGATTGGCTTGCCGGTGTACGCCGGCGCGGTTTCGACCGGTTTCTGGAATCGGGCTTTCCTTCCCGGCGTGAGGAGGACTGGAAGTACACCGACGTCCGCCCGATCGAACAGCAGCCGTTCGCCTGCCCGACGGACACCGAAATGCCGGGCGCTTCGCAAATTCAGCCCTGGCTGATGCCGGAGCTCAACGCGCATGTACTGGTGTTCGTGGACGGACGCTTCGCGCCGGCGCTGTCAGATATCGGCAAACTGCCCGACGGCGTGACATTGCAGCCGATGAGCGAGGCCCTGGCGCGACCGGGAGACATTCTCCGCGAATACCTGGGCAAGCCCCTGAACGGCTACAGCAGCGGTTTTGCTGCGCTCAACACCGCGTTCATGGGCGATGGCATCTATCTGCACATGGCGCGCGGTGCGGCTCTGGAACGGCCGGTGCACGCACTGTTTATCGGCGGTACGAGCACGGATCCGTCCATGCTCAACCTGCGCAACCTGATCGTGCTCGAAGAGGGCGCCGAGGCCGGCCTGATCGAGCATTACGCCGGCAGCGACGGGACCCGCTATTTCACCAATGCCGTTACCGAGGTACACGCAGGCAGCAACTCCAGGCTGCTGCGCTACCGTATCCAGGCCGAGTCCAACAACGCTTATCACGTTGCCAGCGCCCACGTGACACAGACCCGCGACAGCGGGCTGACCAACCATGGTGTCGATATCGGAGGACGCCTGGCGCGCACCGATACTCAAAGCCTGCTCGACGCGCCCGGCGCGGAGGCGATTCTGTACGGGGTCTATGCGCCAAAGGATCAGCAGCACATCGACAACCACACCCGTGTCGACCATGCGAAACCCCGCGGGCGCAGCCGCGAAGCCTATCGTGGCGTCATCGACGGCGGCGGGCGCGGCGTGTTCAACGGCAAGGTCATCGTGCACAAGAACGCGCAGAAGACCGATTCGGAACAGTCCAGCGACGCCCTGCTGCTGTCAAAAACCGCGGAGGTGGACGCCAAGCCGGAGCTGGAGATCTACGCGGACGACGTCAAGTGCGCCCACGGCGCCACGGTCGGTCAGCTCGACGAAAACGCGATCTTTTACCTGCAAAGCCGCGGCGTGGCGGCGGATGCCGCTCGCAGCCTGCTCACGTACAGCTTCGCCGACGAAATTCTTCGCCACATTCGTCTCGAAGCATTGCGCAAGCACGTTGAAGCGGTGCTGCTGGCACGACTGCCAGACGGCGAACAGATTCGGGAGCTGCTATGAGTCAGGTGCGGACGATGGAAACGGAGGCGGCGGCCGAACAGGCCCCTGCGTTCGATCCGGAACGAATTCGGGCGGACTTTCCAATCCTGAACCAGACGGTCCGGGGCAAGCCCCTGGCCTACCTGGACAATGCCGCGACCACGCACAAGCCGCGTTCCGTCATTGAAACCCTGACGCACTATTACACCTTCGACAACTCGAACATCCACCGCGGCGTGCACGCGCTGTCGGAGCGCGCCACGGCCGCCTACGAAAGCGCGCGCGAAACGGTACGCCGGTTCATCAACGCCGCCAGTCACAAGGAGATCGTATTCACCCGCGGCAGCACCGAGTCCATCAACCTGGTGGCTTCCAGCTTCGCGCGGCCACGGCTGAAACCGGGCGACGAAATCCTCATCACCGGCATGGAGCACCACTCCAATATCGTCCCCTGGCAGCTGGTCTGCCAACAGACCGGCGCCGTGCTGCGCGTCGTGCCCATCACCGACGCTGGCGAGATCGTTTTCGAGGAATACGAAGCGCTGCTGAGCGAACGCACACGGCTGGTCGGCGTCGCGCACATCTCCAATGCCCTGGGTACCGTCAACCCGGTGGCGCGCATGATCGAGGCCGCGCACGCGCGGGATATTCCGGTACTGGTGGACGGTGCGCAGGCAGTCGCGCACACGCACGTGGACGTGCGGGCGCTGGGCGCGGACTTCTACGTATTTTCTGCGCACAAGATGTTCGGGCCCACGGGGACCGGCGTATTGTACGGACGCGAGTCACTGCTCGATGCCATGCCTCCCTACCAGGGTGGCGGCGACATGATCCGGACGGTGCGCTTCGAGGGCAGCACCTGGAACGACCTGCCCGCCAAGTTCGAGGCGGGTACGCCGAACATTGCCGGGGGCATCGGTCTGGGGGCCGCAGCCGAATACATCGAGCGCATCGGCCTCAGCGGGATTGCCGCCCATGAACATACCCTGCTGGCTTACGCGACAGAAGCGTTGCAGGACATACCCGGCCTGCGCATCATCGGACAGGCGCGCGAAAAGGCCGGCGTGATTTCCTTTGTGTTCGAGGACGTGCATCCCCACGACGTGGGCACCATTGTCGACGGCGAAGGCGTCGCCATCCGCGCCGGCCATCATTGCGCCATGCCGGTAATGGAGCGTTATGGCATTCCCGCCACCGTGCGGGCATCGCTTGCCGTGTACAATACGCGCACCGACGTGGACGCGCTGGTGCGCGCGCTGCAAGCAGTAAACGAGGTATTCGGTTGATGTCAGACCTGCGCGATCTGTACCAGGAAGTCGTGATCGATCACGGCAGACACCCGCGCAACTTCCATTCGCTGGAGCACGCCACTCACAACGCTGACGGCTACAACCCGTTGTGTGGCGATCGCCTGACGCTGTACATCGAGATCAGGGACGGCGTGATCCGTGACGTCGCCTTCAAGGGCAGCGGCTGTGCCATCTCGACGGCATCCGCATCACTGATGACCGACCACCTCAAGGGCAAGACTCCGGAACAGGCCACGGTCGTGTTCGAGCATTTTCACCGTCTTCTGACCGAGGATGACGCCGAGCCGGACACCGAAACGCTGGGCAAGCTCGCCGTCTTCGCCGGAGTGCGCGAGTATCCGAGCCGCGTCAAGTGCGCGACCCTCGCCTGGCACACGCTCCAGGCGGCACTCGAATCCAGCGGCGAAACCGTCGTTACGGAATGATCGAATATCGTATCGATCGCGGCTGAAGCCGCTCCCACAAA
>CAZYIP010000094.1:0-14579 GCA_964646895.1 uncultured Salinisphaerales bacterium
AGCCGCGATAGAAGTGCAGCCGCCACCTTACAAGAGCGGATGCAATAACAGGTCGTTCAGATGAGCGAGATTCTCTCGGTCCGCCGCTTGCGCAAATCCTACCATGCAGTCGAAGCCCTTCGCGGCATCGATCTCGACGTGCAGGAAGGCGAGGTTCACGCCATCTGCGGAGACAACGGCGCCGGCAAATCCACGCTGGTAAAGCTTGTTTCCGGCGCCGAACTACCCGATTCCGGGTCGATCGTGCTTGAAGGCCGCGAGCGGCATTTCTCCTCCCC
This sequence comes from uncultured Salinisphaerales bacterium, assembly GCA_964646895.1. Classification (GTDB taxonomy): domain Bacteria; phylum Pseudomonadota; class Gammaproteobacteria; order Nevskiales; family CAZYIP01; genus CAZYIP01. Next base: position 279 of record CAZYIP010000094.1, read on the forward strand.
GCACGACGCACTGGTCGCCGGTATCGCCACCATCTATCAGGAACTGGCGGTGGCGCCGCGCATGGCCATCTACCAGAACATCTTTCTCGGTTCCGAGATCGAGAAGCGCGTATTCGGCATCCGGTTCCTCGACAAAAAGGCGATGCGGGAGCGGTCGCGCTCCTACCTCCGGGAACTGAAATCGACATTGCAGGACATGCGCCTCCCGGTCGAGAACCTTTCCGGCGGCCAGCGCCAGGCGGTCGCGATCAGCCGCGCGCTGCGGTGGCAGGCGCGCATCATTATCCTCGACGAACCCACGGCGGCGCTCGGTGTTCGCGAGACGGAAGTGGTTCTCGACCTCATCCGGCAACTGAGAGGTCGCGGCACGACCGTCATCCTCATCAGCCACAACATGAACGACGTGGTCGCCGTCAGCGACCGCGTCACCATCCTGCACACGGGGCAGCGCCTCGATACCGTTCCGTCGGCCGGCCTCACGGCGGACGCGCTTTCGGCGATGATCCGGGGCGGCCGGACCGCTCGCGGGCGCCAGTAGCGTTTCCGCACCTCCCAAAATCCACAAAATCCAAAAACACCTCGAACGTCTATTGACGGCCTTTTGCATGCATGCCTATACTCGGCGATGAGGAGACAAACATAAGCATTCAATGCAATACCACAAAATCCACAATTCTCCATCCGTAACAGAAGCAGCCGCATTGATTCGCGACGGGGCGCTGTCGCCTGAGGATCTGGTCAGGGACGCCCTGGAGCGAATCGATTCGTGGAATGACGCGACCAACGCGTTCTGTACGGTTTACGCAGAGCAGGCATTGTCACAGGCACGCTCGGCGGCAGAGGCGGTGGCGCGGGGCGAGCGACTGGGTGCGCTGCATGGCATCCCGATCGGCGTCAAGGATCTCTTTTACACCGCCGGCCTGCGCACGACGCGGGGTTCGCGCGCCTTCGAGGCATTCGTGCCCGATGCCGATGCGCCGATCATCGAGCGCGTGAAAGCAGCCGGCGCGATTCTGATCGGCAAGACCACGACGCCGGAATTCGGCTGGACGGCAGCCAGCACCTCGCGCCTGTTCGGGCCGACCCGAAATCCCTGGAATCCCGCCCTGACAACCGGCGGCTCTTCAAGCGGTTCGGCGGCGGCTGTCGCCGCGCGCATGGTGCCGGCGACGCTGGGGACCGACGGTGGTGGGTCGGTGCGCGTGCCGGCGGCATTTTGCGGCATTTTCGCGATGAAGGGCTCGCTGGGCCGGATTCCGGTGTGGCCGTGGAGCGCAACGGAGGCGCTCAGTCACGCCGGCCCGATGACCCTGACCGTGGCCGACAGCGCCTATCTGTTCGACGTACTCAAGGGGCCGCATCCAAAGGATCACGGCTGCCTGCCGGATGACGGGCTGAGTTACTGCGACGAAATCAAACGCCCGGTCGAGGGCATGCGCGTGGCCTATGTGCCGAGCCTGTTTGGCACCAGGGTCGATTCCGGGATCGCCGCGCAGGTTGCGTCCGCGGCCCGGGTGGTCGAGCGGGAGCTGGACTGCCATGTCGATCTCGTGGAACCCGATTGGCCGGACCCGTTTGAAATTTTTGAAACGATCTGGGTTGGCGGCCGCGGCGTGGTTTACGGTCGTGCTGTCGGCGATCGGCATGCCGAGCTTGATCCCGGATTTGCGCATCTGATCGATGCCTCCCGGCAGATCGATTTGCAACAGTATCTCGACGCCACCAGGGCTCGCGCGCAGTTCTCCAATCGGGTGCAGGCGCTGCTTGAGCAGTACGATCTGCTGATCATGCCGAGCGTGCCGATTCTGCCTTTCCCGGCGGACCGAAGCGGCCCCGAGACCGGGCCCTATGCCGACAGCCGAAGCCCGGTGGCCTGGGCGCGCTGGACGCCCTTTAGCTACCCGTTCAACCTGACCGGCAATCCCGCCGCGAGCCTTCCGTGTGGCTGGAGCGACGGGTTGCCCGTGGGTCTTCAAGTCGTCGGGCGTCGCTTCGATGACGCCAGCGTATTGCGGCTCAGTGCCGCGTTCGAGGAGGCCCGGCCCTGGCGAGACAGGAAACCCGACGTTGCAAATGCCGGTTCCGACAGCATCGCCTGACGCGTCAGGCAAAAAATGGCACGAGCGAGGAGGTGCCGACCGGTGAGTAATTCGTGGCAACACTGGCCCTGGGGCCAGTGCATCTGATCAAAGACATCAAGCAGGCTGATCCGAATCAGTCCGGATTGTGTGAGTAGGGAGGATTACCCAATGGCTATCGCAAGAATTTCCAGGCGTTCTTTTCTGAAGGGCACGGCAGCGGGTGCTGCTGCAACCGTGTTCCCGGCGCCCTTCATCCGCTCCGCATCGGCCGCGACCCGCGACCTGTTCGTGTTTGCATCGACGGAACCCGTGACCGGCAACTGGGACCCGACCAGCCACACTTCCGCCGGACAGATCAACTTCGAAGGGTTCGTGTTCGGCGCGCTTTTCAGAACGCCCATGCGCCCCGACAATCCGTCGGAGGTTGTCTGGGAACTGGCGACCGCGCAGAAGCTCATTGACGAGTACACCATGGAATTCAAGCTGCGCGACGGCGTGACATTCCATAATGGCGCGCCCTTTTCGGCGGAGGACGTGAAAGCCAGTTTCGAATACACCTCACAGCCGGAAAGACCTGCCTACGGGTTCTTCGCGGGACCCTGTGAAGTGGAGGTCGTGGATCGGCTGACGGCCCGTCTCCACACGAAGAAGTTCGGTTACCCGGCGGCCGCCTGGCAATTCTGCTCGGCGTTCGTGCGGATCATGTCGAAGGACGACGTCAAGAATCCGAAAGTGCTTGCCGAGCGCCCCAATGGGACCGGCCCCTTCAAGTATGAGAGGCAGGACGGCAACACGACCCATCTTGTCGCATTCAAAGACTATCTCCGTGGCGCTCCGAAACTGAAGCGTGTCGATTTCAGCTACATTCCGGACGCGACCACCCGGGTTCTGGGCCTGATGGGCGGGAACATCGACCTGCTTGAGCGACTGGAGCCGGAACAGTACGAGTCCGTCAGGAAGAACAAGGGCCTGCGCGTCTGGGAAGCACCCTCGACCGAGAACAAGTATCTGCACTTCCGCTGCAACAAGCCGCCGTTCGATAACGAACTCGTACGCCGCGCAGCCGCGCATGCGATCGATCGTTCGCAGATACTGGCTCTGCTGGGTGCAGCGGGGAGTGCCAACAACTCCTATATCAGCAAGCTCAAGTTCGGCTATGAAGATGTGCCGAATTACCCGGAGTACAACCCGAAGAAGTGCCAGGAGCTGTTGAGCCAGGCTGGTTTCCCGAACGGCAACGGCCTGCCTGCGCTTGAATACATTACCTCGCAGGGGTTCTATCCCAAGACGAAGGAATACGGCGAAGTCATTACGGCACTGCTCCAGGCACAGGGATTCAACGTTTCCCTGACCGTTCTGGATCCGGCTTCGTGGAATGACCGCCTTTATCAGACATCCGAAAGAAAGGCGCCCGGACACATGATCGACTGTGGCTGGATCACGCCCACGCCGGAGCCGGACATGGTGCTGAGAGCCATGTTCTACTCCAAGGCCGGCCCGCGCGGCGGCATCATCAACGGCATCCAGGACAAGGATATCGACGCGGCGCTTGAGAAAGAGCGGGGCGCGCCCGACCTTGCCACCCGTGAACCGCTTGTGCGCAAGGCGACCGAGGTGATTGCGGCCAAGGTGCCGTCCCTGTCCCTGTTCACCTCGATGAATCTCAATGCGTGCCGGGCCACGTTGCAGGATGTCTATGTGTATCCGAACGGCCCGATCGATGTGTCCAGGGCCTACTACAAAGAGGCGTAGCTGAAAGCCGTGGCCTGGCTGCTGAATTTTCTGGCTCGTCGCCTGTTCCAGGGGCTGATCGTGGTCCTGCTGGTCACCTTCGGGATATTCGCGGTACTGCGCATGGTCCCCGGTAACCCGGCCCGCTTCGTTCTGGGGCCGATGGCGAGCGAAAAGGTGGTAGCCGAGGCCACCAAGGCCATGGGGCTGGATCACCCGATTCCCCTGCAGTATGTGCACTGGCTCGGCCAGATCTCGCAGGGGAATTTCGGGCGATCCTACATCCGGGCGTACAACGGTTCGCAGGTGGGGGGTTCCCACGAAGCAATAGGCTTTGCGGATAAGGCAAAGGTATGGGCCCTGATGGGGAAGGCCCTGCCGTATACCTTGCAGCTGGCCGCACTGGCGCTGGTATTCACGGCGCTGGTTGCGATACCGCTTGGCCTCGCGGCCGGCTTGTGGGCGGAGCGCTGGCCGGACAAGCTGGCGCTTTTTCTGGGGTCGTCCTTTGTTTCGATTCCCAACTTCTGGCTCGCGGTCGTTCTGGCCCTGATCGTCACGGCGAAACTGCACCTGATTCCGTCGATTGGCTACAAGGGGTTTTCCTATACGATTCTGCCGGCGATCGTGGTAGCGGTGGAGATGATACCCATTGCGATGCGCGCTATCTCCACGTCCGTCGTTGTCGCCAAGCAGGAGGGCTTCATCGCGCTGGCCAGAATACGCGGATTGTCCGCGGGGCGGATCCTGTTCGGGCATACGCTGAGAAACTCCGCGGTTCCCATTTTGAACCTGTTCGGCGTTCAGATCGGGGCGCTTCTGGGCAGCCTGTTTATCGTCGAATACGTTTTCAATTATCCGGGAATCGGGCAGCTGGCGGTCCAGGCCGTGCTGCAAAGGGATTTTCCGGTGATTCAGGGTATTGCCGTCCTCATCGCGGTCTTCTTCATCGTCATCAACATCCTGGTCGATTTGATCTCGAATCGGATCGACCCTCGGCTCAACCTGTGAGGCTGGCTGATGGCAACGGTTAGCGAAGGCGTCGATCAAATCAGGTCCGTAGGTTCGACCCGGCGCATTCTGCAGACCGCGGGCAAGGCGTGGCAATTCCGGTTTGGTGTCGCTCTGCTGGGGCTGTTGATCGCCGCGGCGTTCATATATCCCCAGCTGTCCTCATTGAGTGCGACCCAGATAAACGTGATGGACCGGTTCAAGCCGCCCATTTTCCTGTCGGGCGGCACATGGCAGCATGTGCTGGGAACGGATCAGCTCGGCAGGGACGTGTTGCTGCGCACCCTCGTGGGCCTGAGGAACGCGATGGGCATCGGTGTGGCGGCCGTTGTCATCATGTTTTCCGTCGGCGTTCTGGCCGGACTGATCTCCGGTTATTTCGGCCGCTGGGTGGATACGATCCTGATGCGGCTGACCGATGCGCAGCTCTCGGTGCCGTTTATCATTCTGGCGATCGTGATTCTGACGGTTCAGCGTCCCAATGCGGTTTCGGTCATTCTCTGCCTCGCTCTGTCGGGCTGGCCGGTCTATGCGCGCGTGGCGCGTTCGGTCACCTTGACCGAGCGAAGCCGGGAGTATGTGCGCGGCGCGAAAATTCTGGGTGCTTCCAACATGGCGATAATATTTCGCCTGATTGCGCCGAATGTGCTTCCGCCCATCGCGTTCGTCGCGGTACTGGATGTGGCGCGGATGATGATTTTCGGCGCGATCCTGGGGTATATCGGCATCGGCATCCAGCCACCCACACCGACTTTCGGCACCATGATCGCGGATGGCCAGAAGTACCTGATCAATGCATGGTGGATCGCCACCTTGCCCGGTGTTTTTCTGTTCGCGTGTCTGCTGAGCATCAATCTGATAGGGACATCGATTGAACATGCGCGAAGCAAGGTATTTGGCGGGCTGGTCTGATGGAGCAATCGCTGTCAGTACGCGGGCTTTCGATCGACATCGTGCGCGATCGATATCGGCGGCAAATTCTCAGTGACATCAATATCGATGTCTATCAAAACCGTGTCCTGGGCATTCTGGGGGAAGGCGGGTCGGGTAAGACAACTCTGGCGAAAGCCATGGCCGGGTGGGTTTCTCCGCCGCTGCAGGTGACAGCCGGCGGGGTGTTCTACAACGGCGGGGACATCTTTGCCCGGGCGGACCAGCGGGCGATCCGTGCGGCAATCGGGTTTATCGGCGCGGATCCCGGTAACGCCTTCGATCCCACTTTGCCCGTTGGCGAGCAGATTGCGGAAAAGCTCAGGGCGATCGTCCCGAACGTGGACCGGCGCCAGGCGCGGGAGCGCGTAATCGAGCTGCTCGACAGTGTACGGATCCCGTCCGCTCGCGGCCGGTACTTCGAGTATCCGAGCCAGTACTCCGGCGGGATGCTGCAGCGAGCGGTCATCGTGGATGCGTTGATCGGCAATCCGAAGGTCTTGATCTGCGATAACATGCTGCAATCGCTCGACGTCACGGTCGCGGCGCAAATCGTCCGGATCTTGAGCGAACTGAAAAGCCGCATTTCATCGGGGATTGTATTTATCAGCACATCGATTGCCTCGATAGCCGAAATCGCGGACGAGATAAAGGTGCTTGCCGGGGGTGAAATCGTAGAGCAGGGCGAGACCAGGGCGATCGTTGGCAGCCCGGCGAATCCGGCGACGCGCAGGCTTGTGGAGCAGAGTCCGCGCATCTGGAGCTACGAGGACCAGCCTGCCGGAGACAATGACAGGGATGGCGATAACTCCAGCGGCGAAGAGCCCATATTGCGCGTGGACGCCGTCACGAAGACCTATCGCAAAAAGGCGAGGGGCAAGCTGTTCGACTACGAGGATATCAAGGCAGTAAGGGGCGTGTCGTTTGACGTGTTTGGCGGAGAAAACGTCGGCCTGGTTGGAGAATCGGGCTGCGGCAAGTCAACGCTGTCCCGTTTGCTTTCGTGGGTTGAGGAGCCGGACAGCGGAACCATTACGTTTGAAGGCCGGGAACTGTCCACGCTGAATCGCAAGGGCTTGCTGGCGATGCGCCGCGGCCTCCAGCTTTTGTTGCAGGATCCGTACAACTGTCTGCCGCCCAACCTGCCCATCGGGGAATCGATAGGGTTTGCACTCAAGGTTCACAAGGTCGGCCGAAAGGAAAGGGCCGAGCGGGTGCGCCACGTCATGAACGAGGTGGGATTGCCGCCGGACGTCATCAACGCCCTTCCCGTGGGGATGAGTGCGGGACAGCGCCAGCGCGTGAATATCGCGCGGGCGCTGGTGCTGCGGCCGCGACTGCTCATTCTGGACGAGACGCTGTCGTCTCTCGACCCGGTCGAGCAGGGACAGCTGCTCGCGCTGTTCGAGCGCTTGCAGGCCAGGCACAATCTGACCTACGTGTTCATTTCGCACGATCTGGCGATGGTCCGCCAGGTATGTACGCGCACGGCGGTGATGTATCTCGGAAAGGTCGTGGAGGTCGCGGATACCCGCGGCATTTTTGGCGATCCCGGCCATCCGTACACGCGCGCGCTGTTGTCTGCGGTGCCCTCGCTGGACGAAGGTCCGTTCAGGCGCGAAGAGTACCTGCTGGACGGTGAGCCGCCGGACCCGATCAATCTGCCGCCGGGCTGCTCTTTCCGCACACGCTGTCCGATTGCCACCGAAATATGCGAAACAGTCGATCCGGCACTGACTGAACGGCGCCGCGGTCGTTTCGCCGCCTGTCATCATGCGTATGGCTCTTGAGTCTGATGCCCGGAAGCGGCTGAGTCAGCCGCGTCTCGACGAGATCATGCGAAGGCTCGGCCGCGAGCAGCGCCTGTCCGTCAAGGATCTGCAGGAGGACTTCCAGGTCTCCGACGAAACGATCCGCCGCGATCTGAAGCTGCTTGAGGAACAGGGCCGCCTTCGCCGCGTGCACGGCGGGGCGATTCTGCCGCGCATGACGGAAGAGCAGCCGATCGATGTGCGCAACCGGATCAAGCGCCGGGAAAAGGCGGCCATTGCGCGCCTGGCGGCCCATGTGATTCAGGAGGGGATGTCGATCTTTCTGGATACCGGGACCACGACTCTGGCACTGGCGCATCGGCTGGTCCAGTTTCGCGAGCTGACCGTGGTCACCAATTCGCTCAACATCGCCACCATGGTGAGTCGCGGGAGCGAGAATCGGGTCGTCATCGTACCGGGCACGATTCGCCGCAATGACAACGCCGTGATCGGCCACGGCTCCCTGGAATGGACCGCCGGGTATTTCTATGACATCGCGTTCATGGGGATTGCGGGCGTGGATGTCGAGCAGGGGTTCACGGATTACGAGGAGGACGAGGCGGAGCTGCGCCGGGTGCTCATTCGCCAGGCCGCGCGTCGCATCATTCTCGTCGACGATAGCAAGTTCGGGCGGCGGGCCCATGTGCGAACGGCACCGCTGTCGGAGGTGGACACCATCATCACCAACGCGCCGCTTCCCGAGGATTTCGAGGAAAAATTCCGTGCCGCCGAGGTGGAGATTATCCATGACTAGAGTTGCCCTGGGTGAACGGTTGCATGCCCTCATGGAGGACGTTTCCGCCGTCGGCCGGACCGCAAACGGCGGGGTTCACCGTCTTGCCGCCGACGCGAAGGACGGCGAGGTCCGCGCGCTGTTTCGGCGCTTCCTCACCGACGCCGGCTTCGAGGTCCGTGTCGATCCGATCGGCAACATTTTCGGGCTGTACGCGTTTCGGCCCGGCGCACCCTGGATCCTCACCGGCTCCCATCTCGACAGCCAGCCCACGGCCGGCCGTCTGGATGGCGCATATGGCGTGGTGGCAGCGGCGGTGGCCGCGGAATCCGCCGTTCGGAAGTTCCGGGAATTGGGCGAAACGCCGGCCTGCAACCTGGCGGTGGTGGATTGGACGAATGAGGAGGGTGCCCGTTTTCAGCCCAGCCTCATGGGGAGCGGGACGTTTGTCGGCAAGCTCGACGGCGAGGAAATGCTCGACACGCGCGACGAACGCGGCGTTTCGCTGCGCGAGGCGCTGGCCGCGATCGATTGCCTGGGAACGGATGATCCCCCGCAACCGGTGGCCGCCTATGCCGAAATACATATCGAGCAGGGCCGGACACTCGAAGAAAGCGGCGATGCCGTTGCCGTGGTGACGCGCAACTGGGCGGCGCTGAAGCTGCAGGTGGTGTTTCACGGCGAGCAGTCTCATACCGGACCGACCCGCATGCACGAGCGGCGGGACGCGTTGCTGGCGGCTGCTCACCTGATTGTCGCGGTCCGCGAACTGGCGGAAGGCCGCGAGGAAGAATTGCATACGTCCGTGGCGCGCCTGGTATCGACTCCGAATTCGCCCAACGTCGTGCCGGCAGAGACGGTGGCCTTCGTGGAACTGCGCTCGCTCGACGAATCGTTGCTGCAGACACTCGGGCAACAGCTCGACGGGATCCTCGCGGACATCGCCCGCAAGACTGGCTGCTCCACGGAGTACCGGTCGAGAACGCTGCGTCCGGTTTTCCACTTCGATCCGGACGGCATCCGTCTTGCGCGTCGTGCGGCGGAACGGGCGGGCCATGCTGCCGGCGATATCGACACCGTAGCGGGGCACGATGCCGTTTCCCTCGCTGCGGTGTGCCCGTCCATTCTTCTTTTCGTACCGAGTGTTGGCGGTTTCAGCCACAACGAGCGCGAGTATACGGATCCGAAGCACCTGGAAATCGGCGCCGAAGTGCTGGAGCAAACGCTCCTGTCGCTGTGTCGCGGCGAGCTGGACAGCGCGGGTACGCGCCTCCGTCCGGAGGGAGGGGAGCGATGAAATCTCTCGGTCAGGCGAGCGACGACGTCGAGCGGCGTCTGGAGCAGGTATTGCCGGCCTGGGCCGGTCCATCGACATCGAAGATAGAGTACGAGGCAGCGACGGTACCCGTTGCTTCCCCCATCCGGCGCGCCGTGGACTGGGCGGGCTACCGGGTGCGTGCGGGCGACCGCACGGCATGGGCGAAAATCCTGTATCCCGATATGAAGCCGTTCGTGAATGTGGCGACCAGCGTCGCGGCGGCTCGACAGGCGGGAGATATCGGCATTGCCCCGCGGGTTCTGGCGGAGGATATCGAACGGGGCGTCGTATTGTTCGAGAATCTCGAGGCGCCCTGGCGCTGGGCTCGTGTTGACGATCTGACGGCAGTCGACGCGCAGCAATCGCTTCTTGACCGCAAACGGCAATTTCACCGGACGGATCTCCTGGCGCACGATCGCGATGTATTTGCCGAGGTTTCCGGTCTGATCTCGCGCTGCCGCCGCGAAGGCGCGGCATTGCCCGAAGACGTCGACTGGATGGAGCGCAACCTCGACCATGCGGCGCGGGCATTGCATGCGGCCGGCAGCGACCGGGTGCCCGCGCACGGCGATGGCACGGCCTCCAACGTCCTGTGCAACGATGCCGGCGACTTCCGGCTTGTCGACTTCGATGCAGCGGGCAACATGGATCCGCTGTTTGATGTCGCCGCCACGCTTGTCGAGCTGTGCGAGTTCGACGATGAATGGGAGCGCGGGGTAGAGCTGTTTTCCGGCCGGGCCAGTCGCGATCTTGTGGCACGCTGCCGCCTGTACGGTATTGTCGATGACCTTGCGTGGGGATTCTGGGGCCTGCTCGCCGCGGCCCTGTCGCCGCGCAGGGAGGTCGAGTTCTTCAAGTACGGTCAGTGGCGACTGCTGCGGGCACGCATGAACCTGCATGACCCCCGTTTCGAGATGTGGCTGCGCCACGTCTGAAGCGGCCCGACGGGAGAATACGATGCGCAAACTGGGCGAAGCCGCAACCGAGGCCGAGCGGGCCATCGAGGCGGCCATCGGTTGTCTCGACGACTGGCGTGGCCGGGAAGCCACCTACACCCCGGTCGTGGGCGGGATCAGCAACGCCAACTGGCGGGTTCGTGTCGACGGGTTCGATAGCGACTTTTTCGTCAAGATTCCCGGCAAGGGCACCGAGATGTTCGTCGATCGACGTGCCGCGCACGATGCCAGCCTCAAGGCCGCGGAAACCGGCTACGGTGCCCGCGTTCCGTACTTTATCGAGGAGGACGGTATCGAGGTCTTCGAATTCGTCGAAGGCTTTCATACGTCCACGAACGACGACTTTCTCAACCCGACCGTGCGCCGCAATGCGCTGCGCGCGCTCAAGACGTTCAACTCCCAATCCCGGCTGAAGCTCGACAAAACGGTGTTCGACATGATCGATGAACATCTCCAGCAGGTTCAGGACCTGGGGGGACACCACCCACCGGATATCTGGTGGCTGCGCGAGCAGTATCGGCAGGCGCGCGAGGCGCTGGAGGCCGCCGGCATCGACCTGGTGCCGTGCATGAACGATACCCTGGCCGGCAATTTCATGCTCAATGACAAGCACGAAATCATGCTGGTCGATTTCGAGTACGCCTCCAACAACGACCCGTTCTACGAACTGGCCCTGTGGTTCGGCGAGATGTTCTTCCCGCCATCCATCGAGCATGAACTGCTCGAAGAATACTTCGGACACGTGGACGCCCGGATCATCGCCCGCATCAACATCGGACGCGCCCTGGCGGACCTCAAGTGGTCAACGTGGGCCATGGTCCAGAGCCGGATCTCCCAGCTCGAATTCGACTTCCACAAGTACGGAATCTGGAAGCACATGCGTGCCCGCACGGTCATCAACGACCCGCGCTGGGACAGCTGGCTGCGGGCGGTGTGATCGTAACCCGGCACAGGGTTGCAACTGACAACTGTCCGAAATTGTATTTTTGAAGGATACAGTGGATGGTGGGCCCGCCAGGACTCGAACCTGGGGCCGAGAGATTATAAATTTCTCGTGAAATCAATAAATTATTGAATATAAAGCAAGGGTTGGTGAAATCCGGAAAAGACAGAAAAAGTTTGAAATCAGAAGGTTAGCGAAGTTTGGCGAAGGTGCTCCGAACTGACCGGAGTGCCACTGTGGTGTACCGAACCCTACCAACCAGCACAGCCAAAACGGAAATGCACTCCGGCGCTGCCTGACAGGCAAGGACAGTACTTCATGCGCCGCCTCAGTTGTATATTTCGACACCAAACCCCAGTGCGCTCCGTCCTTGATGGATGCGCCGGGTCAGTCAGGCCTTGTAATCGGCGGGTTCCTCTTTTGCCACCACGGTGTTGTAAAGTCCGTAGCTTTGCAGGCCTTCATGGCTGTCGATGCCGGTGTAGCACAGCGAGGCATCTTCATAACGACGGAAGGCGAACACGGCAGCGTTCATCAGCTCCGTGTTGAATACGCGCAACCGCACCAGCAGGTCGAAATCCTGCACGGTAAGACCAGTGACGGTGCGGAACAACTCAGGCTCCAGGCGCGTGATGACATCTTCCAGTGTGTTTTCGCGGAAATCCGTCAGGTACATGAATGCCGGGATACGGGTGGCGAACTTGATCAGCCTTTCCTGCACCAGCTTGCGCTTGGAGCGGAACTCCTTTTCTTCCTCGGTCAGTTGTTTTTTTTCCTTGGCCGTCAGCCCCTTGTCCTTCGCCTTACCCTTGAGCTTCTTGATTTTATCGCTCTGGTTGATGATGGTTTCGATGACGTGATCACCCAGCGCGCGCCAGCCCTCGATACGCTCCACGGCCGCCATGGCGTCCGGGTTGTCCAGAACGCGCTGCAAGGTGCGGTTGTCCACGTTGACCAGCAACGCGCTTTCCCACTTGCGTGCCAGGAGTGTGGCCGAGGTGCCGGCCATGGCGATGTCCAGAATGCCACCGGCGTCTATCTGCACCATGCGTCCGTCCGCGTATGCCAACACGGGCAGGAAAGCCACCAGGTCCTTGACGGCGTTCTCAGGGTTGGGTTCGCGCGGTGACAGCTTGATGCCGTACTCCGAGAGCTGGCGCAACGCACGCGTGGGCGCAAAGTCGAACACGAAACAGATGGGTTTGAGGATTTCCTCGCGGTTCGGGTTGTCGCCCTCCGGGTTGCGAATCACCCACGGCGATTGCACGCGAAACGCCGCTTGGAAATAGGTCTCGGGCGATTGCAGGTTGCGGAGCATCAGAATGGCAGACCACTGCGGCACCGTCACACCTGTGGTCAGCTTGCCGCAGGACAGCGTGATGGTCTTGGTGTCGAAGCCGCTGCCAATGGCGCGCCGCACCGGCGGCAGCGCGGCGAGGCCGATACCGGCGGATGATCCGGCGGCGATGACGACCTTGTAGCCCTGCCAGAAGGTGTTGTGGCGCTCACCCAGCAGGTTGGCCATCGCGTGGCAGGCGGCTACATTGGGCAGGAGCCAAAACGAGTGCTGCAAATAAGGCAGCAGGCGCACATCGGAATACGGGAGCGGCGGCTTGGTGCCGGTCTTGAGGTATTGTAGTGACTGCACCGCGTAGCTGCCACGGATGATGTCCAGCCACTTCTGCACGTCGTCCTTGTGCTTGAAACACGCATCATGGCCGGTGCCGCTGGCCTCGAAAAAGGCGTTAAGGTCGAACTCGTCGAACTCGCCGCCGCTGGCAATGGCCAACAGCTCATCCGGCATCTGATAGGTCAACAGACGCATTTGCGGCAGCGCGGCATAGGGGTTCTTCTGCCCCGGATACTCGCGTGCAAACGCTTCCTTGGCACGCTGCTCGTCGGTGTAGGTCCAGTTGAAGATCTGTTCCTCGATGAACTCGCCCGTGGCCAAGGCCCGGAACGGCGTGCCGGACAAGTACAGGTAGCCCCGCGTGGTAATGGGCAGGAAGTTGTCCTCGTCTTCCAGCGGTTCCTGTTGGTCGGCAATGCGTTGTTTCTCGCGCCTGTCCCTGGCGCTGCCTGCGTCCGCATCCAGACGTTGTTCCTCGCGGTTAACACGCTCTTCATCGTCGGCGAACAGCTCCCTGGCCGACTCGCGCCAGGCACCGAAGTGGTATTCGTCGAACACCACCAGATCCCAGTTGATGGTGTGTATCCACTCGTTCTTGGCCTTGATGCAGCCAGTGGCGCGATCGCGGCCCAACAAGTCCTGGAACGAGCCAAAATACACTAGCGGGGTGTCGCGCGGCACATCTTCCGGGCTGCCTTCCGAGTGCCGTGACAGAAACTGCCAGCCATCGAAATCCACGTGCGACTCCAGATCGTGCTGCCAGGAATCCTCCACCGCCGGTTTGAAGGTCACCACCAGCACGCGCCGGGCATCCATCTTCTTGGCGAGCTGATAGGCCGCAAAGGTCTTGCCGAAGCGCATCTTTGCGTTCCAGAGAAAGCGCGGCGAAGCGTTGGCATCCTCGTGCCAGAGGGACTGAAAGTAGCCAAAGGCCTTGTCCACCGCCTCGGCCTGTTCGGCGCGCATCGGAAAGTCTTCATGGTGCGTGCCGGTAAAGCGCTGGCCGCTCCTGAGTTCGGCCAGCACGGTTTGAACGTCGGCCACCGTGCAGCGCATCCATTCCAGTTGCGGGTTGTCGAAGCCCTTGGCAATGAGTGCTCCACGGACCTCGAAGTCGCTGATCAGCGAGCCATCGTCGCGTACCGCCGACTCATCCA
>CAZYIP010000095.1:0-5393 GCA_964646895.1 uncultured Salinisphaerales bacterium
CACCCAACGGCGCTCCTCGCGCCTTGTTCTGCGCCTTTTCTGATCGCTTCGCACGCGTGAATAAGGGCATAACACGCTCTACCATCACTTTCCCTTGCTGCGCCGCTGGCGGAAATGGGCGCTGTTGATCAGTTCCTCGAACGGCATCGGCCGGGCGATGTGATAGCCCTGCGCGTAGTCTACGCCGATCGAGCGCAGCATCTCCAGCACCGCTTTGCTCTCGACGTATTCGGCAATGGTCTTGAGCCCCATGGTGTGGCCGACCTGGTTGATCGCCTTGACGGTTTCGAGATCGACCGGGTCGGTGAGCACGTCGCGTACGAAGGCGCCGTCGATCTTGATAAAGTCGAGCGGCAGATTCTTCAGATACGAGAACGAGCTCAGGCCGCTGCCGAAGTCGTCCAGCGCAAAACGGCAGCCCATGTCGCGCAGCACCTTGATCAGATGCGCCGCGCGGCTGAAGTTGGTGACCGCGGAGGTCTCGGTGATTTCGAACACCAGGCGGCGGGCATCGACCCCGGAATCCCGCAGCAGGCCCAGGGCGAAGTCGATGAAGTAGTCGTCGGTCATCGATTGCCCGGACAGGTTGATGCTGAAGTAGTCCACCTGCGCGAATGCCGGTGGCGCGTTGACGATGAGATCGATGGCATTCTGGAGCACCCAGCGGTCGATCTGCGGCATCATCTGGTAGCGCTCCGCGATCGGCAGAAATGCCGCCGGGTTGAGCAGGCCGCCGTCGTTGGCGCGCATGCGCACCAGGTATTCCAGGCTGAACGGATCGCCCGGTTGCCAGTCGACGGCGCGAATGACCTGGGCGAAGAGCACGAATGCGCCGCGGTCTATGGCCTCGCTCAGGCGCTGCATGCGCTGCATGTCGCTGTAGTGGCTGGAAACCTCGTCGCTGTCGGGGGAGTAGATGTGGACCCGGTTGCGCCCGCTGTCCTTGGCGATATAGCAGGCGGCATCGGCGTTGCTGAGCACGTCGGCGAGGCTGCCGCTCTGGCTCGTGATGGGCACCACGCCGATGCTCACGGCGGTGCGGAACAGCTTGTTTTTCCAGTTGAGGCGAAAATCCTCGATGCGCCCGCGCATGCGCTCGGCGGTGCGTTTGGCCTGCTCCAGCGCCGTGTCGTGCAGCAGCACGCCGAATTCGTCGCCCCCGAGGCGGGCGATAAAGTCGTTTTCGCGTACTTCATTTGCGAGCTGGGTGGCGATCCGGCGCAATAGTTCATCGCCCGCGGTGTGACCGCAGGTGTCGTTGACGATCTTGAACTGGTCCAGATCGAGATAGCACAGCGCGTGCGTGGTGCCGTCCAGGCGCGCGGTTTCCAGCAGCCGGCGCAGACGCCGCTCGAAGGCCTGCCGGTTGGCGAGCCCGGTGAGGGTGTCGTGGTTCGCCTGGTGGGTCATCTGGCGCGAGATTTCGCGCAGTTCCGTGATGTCGTGCAGCACGACCACGGTGCCGGTGATTTCGTTGCGGCTGTCACGAATCGGCGAGACGTTGACCTTGACCGCGAAATCGCGCGCCAATTGCGGGTTGTACAGCGTCACCTCGCGTTGCAGGTGCACGTCGTGCTCGGTTTCGATGCAGGTATCGACCAGCCGCCGGATGCGCTTGCCGGTGCGGCAGTCGCGCAGATGGCAGATCTCGTCGAAGCGGCGGCCGTCTCCATCCAGGCGGGTCGCACCGGTGAGCGCCTCCGCCGACGGGTTCATGTAATCGACGACGCCGGCGATGGTGGTGGTGATGACCCCGTCGCCGATGGAAGCGAGGGTGGTCTGGGCCCGCTTGCGCTCCTTGAACAGGGCCTGCTCGGCCTCGATCAGATCGGTGCCGTCGCGACAGACGCCCTCGGTGCCTATGAAGCGGCCGTCGGCGTCGCGCAGGCGGCGAACGCTCACCAGAAGCCATGCCACGGAGCCGTCGCGCCGGTATACCCGGATCGGGTAATTCGTAATCTGGGAGCGATTGTTCAGGGCCTGGTTGTCTTTCCCGGCGTCGACCAGAAATTCGTCGATGCGGTGTCCGCGGACATCGTCCGCCGTGTAGCCCAGCACGCGCTCGACGGAGTCGGTGACCCACGTGATCTGGTGATTTGAATCCGTCTGATAGAGGATGTCGGTGACCGTGCCCAGCATGCGCCGCATGCGCTGATCCCGGGCCAGCAGGCGCTGCTTGTACTGATTGAGACGGTCGAACAGATGGTTGACGGCATCCGTGACTTCGCCGGCGGCGCCGCTGGCCTGGAAGTCGAGCTTCGGCGCTGCTTCTCCGAACAGGTCGACATGGCGCAGCGCATCCGCCAGCGCCGGCAGCGCATCCGAGGCATCGCGTCGCTGGCGCCGGCGATCGTGCCAGATGTACGCGGCGACCAGCGCTGCCATGGCCACTGCAAGCAGCGCAACCACGATGACGCCGACCAGCATTGCGGCGCGCTCTGTCGCCGTGGTCTGGGCAATCGCCGGGGAGCTTGCGAGGCCCAGCGCGACGGCCGGCACGGCGAGGATCCACCGCTGCGTCGTTGCGCGACTCAGCGCGAGCATCGCGAATCCCGTTCAAGGTGATACCGGTGCGGCAAGCGCCCACGCCGATCACGCGCACTGGAATGAACGACGGTGCCGTTCTCCACTACGATCATACGATGAGCCCCCGTTGAACAGACCGGTATAAGCGCCAGTCCCGCCTCATGAAAACATAAATCGCGCAGGGACGTAAATGATGTCGCCCGGGCGTGGTGAATTGCATGCACTGATGTGGGTAACGGTCGCATACGGCGGAAATTGCCTTATCATTCGAGATTATCGGCCGCTAACATCGAAAGTTGAGCGAAACCCTGGCGGTGATGCCGCTCCCGCTGATGCATGGCGAGAGCGGGTCGACCGCCCCGAGAGGCCAGTCATGGGATCGTCGTCGCGGGAAACGACCACCTACAGCGCCGCGTATGATGAACGCGTTGAGCCGAATGCGAAACCCGTACCGGCGCGGGCGCGCGTTGGTGCGCTGATCCGGGCGCAGTGGCAGCGGCTGCTTTATCGCCTGCATTTCGCGCTCGCACAAAGTGCGGAATACTCCAAGCCGAACATGCTCCTGGTCGGCCTGGTCGCGGTGATCGGCTTTCCCCTCTACTACGTCATCTGGAAGTTCATCTTTCCGCAGCCCTACGAGAATCTGCCGCTGCGACTGCTGGGTGCGGCTTTGTGCGTGCCGTTGCTGCTGGTTGGCCACCTGCCGCATGCGTGCCGGCGCTATCTGACCGTCTACTGGCTGTTTGCCCTGCTCTATACGCTGCCGTTCTATTTCACCTTCATGCTGCTGAAGAACGACATATCAGCGGTTTGGGGGATGTCCACCATGGCCGCATTCATGTTGCTGGTGCTGGTCGTCTACGATTGGCTCATGATCACGTTGATGGTGGTTGCCGGCTCGGCGCTGGCCTGGCTGTGCTTCTGGCTCGGCGGCAACCACCTGAGTCATGGCGTGATGACGTATCTGATCCAGGTGCCGATCTACCTTTTCGTCCTTATAGCCGGCAGCGTTTTCAACTATAAGGCCGAGCTTGTCAAACAGCAAAAACTGCAGGCCATGGCGGCCGCCGGCAGCACCATCGCGCACGAACTGCGCACCCCGCTGCTCAGTATCCGCAGCGGTATCGGCGGTCTCAACCGCTATCTGCCGCAATTGCTGCATGGCTACGAACTGGCGCTTGAGCATGGTTTGCCCGTGGAGCGCATCCGCGCCGCCCATTATCGCGAGCTGGCGCCGGTGTTACGGCGTATCGAGGCAGAAACGCGCTACTCCAACGTGGTTATCGACATGCTGCTGTTCAATGCCCGCGGAGCCAGCATCGATACCAGCGAGTTCGGGCCCGTGAGGATGTCGAAGTGCATCGGCATCGCGCTCAGCCGCTATCCGTTCAAATCGTCCCGCGAGCGTGCCAGCGTCCATTGGGACGCGGATCAGGATTTCGTTTTCCGCGGTTCGGATCTGCTCATGGTGCATGTGCTGTTCAATTTGCTCAAAAACGCGTTACAGTCTACGGCAGCGGCGGGCAAGGGCGATGTGCTGATTCGGGTGGAGCGCGCCAGCCCCGGCTACAGGCTGTATTTTCGCGACACGGGCCAGGGTATCGATCCGGAGGTTTTACCGCGTATATTCGATCGTTTTTATTCGTCGATGACAACCGGCCACGGCACCGGCATCGGATTGGCTTTTTGCCGAATGGTCATGAAGAGTTTCGGCGGCAGTATCAATTGCTCGTCCAGGCTCGGCGAGTTTACGGAGTTCGTGCTCCACTTTCCCGGAGTAGAGGGCAATGGAAACACTTAGCATCCTGCCGTACTTTCATCCCACAACGGTGGTGCTTGTCGATGATAATCTCGATTTTCTCGGCAATCTGAGCCTGCAGCTCGATGCCGACCTGGCTTATCGCCTGTTCGACTCGCCCAACAAGGCCCTGGAGCAGCTGAACAATGCCGCCCGGACGCGGCCGCTGAGCGAGCGTTTTTTTGCCACGATCAAGGACAATCGCCAGGGTGTGCCGGCAGAGCCGGTACTGCGCCTCGACCTCGCCGCGATCCAGCGCGAGGTACGCAATACTCACCGCTTCGCCGAAACCGCCGTGGTGATGGTCGATTACGCCATGCCGAAGATGAACGGGCTGGAGTTTTGCAAGCAGATTCGCAACCCCCATGTGAAGAAGGTCCTGTTTACCGGCGTGGCGGACGAATACGTCGCGGTGCGCGCCTTCAACGAAGGCCTGATCGACCGCTTCATTCTCAAGAGCGAGCGCGACGTGTATGAAGAAGTCAACGTCGCCATTCATGAATTGCAGAATGCCTACATTCGCGATACGGCCTACACGATCAGTCATGTGCTGTCGTTGCGCAGCCGGCACTGTCTGATCGATCCCGTATTCGCGCGTTTCTTCGAGCAGTTGCGGGCGGAACACAAGTACATCGAATACTATCTGTCGGTCGAGCCCGATGGTTTTCTGCTGCTCGATGCCGAGGGAACCGCGGCGCGCCTGATTGTGCTCACCGACGAGGATCTGCTCCTGCACGGCAAGATCGCCCGCGCCCACGGCGCACCGCAGGATCTGCTCGACGAGCTGGAAAAGGGCGAGACGGTGCCGTATTTCAGTGCCTCACCCGACGGATTTTTCCGACCGCAGTGTGCGCAGTGGCGTCAATGTCTGCATCCGGCGCAAATCCTGGAAGGCCGGAGTCGCTACTACTGGACGCTGGTACCGGATGCCGAGCTGGCCGCCGGTGGCGAAGTCGCCAGCTACAACGGTTATCTCAACTGGCTCGATACCACCGGATACGCATTGATTTGACAATTTGACAGCGCCCACCGGCGCAAGCGATGCGGCCGATGGATCGCGGGCGTCCCG
>CAZYIP010000095.1:5493-14499 GCA_964646895.1 uncultured Salinisphaerales bacterium
TGCGCTTCCATGTCCGCTTCGATTTGCAGACTTTCGACATCACGAAAGATGGTCGCTACCGCAGCCGTGCGATCGCCGTCGATGAAGCGGGCGGCAAAGTCGTAGCTGGACGCGTCGCCATCGGTTTCGATGCGGTCCCAGCGCGTAGCATGGCCCACATAGCTGATGATCGCGTCGTAGTGCTGGCTCCAGAAGAATGGTGCGTCGATATACGCCATGCCGGCTCCCAGCATGTTGCGGGCGGCCGTCTGCCCCAGGCGTTGCGCCACCACCCAGTGCTCGACCCGGATGCGCTCGCCGCTCGCTTTGTCCGGCCAGCGGGCGATGTCGCCGGCGGCGTAGATATCGGATGCGCTGGTCTGGAGGTATTCGTTTACCAGAACCCCATGGTCCACGTCGAGGCCGGCCGCCTCGGCCAGCGCCGTGCGCGGGCGCACGCCGATGCCTACGACGATCAGGTCGGCGGCGATCTTCTGGCCATTCTTCAGGGTCACCCCGTCGGCCTCGAATCGTGTCGCCGTCTGCTGCAGATGAAACGTAACACCCCTGGATTCGTGAAGCGTGCGGATGAAGTCTCCGAGCGTCTCACCCATCACCCGCTCCAGGGGCCGTGCCTCGGGCGCGACGACATGAACCTCGACGTCACGCTGGCGCAGCGACGCCGCGACTTCCAGGCCGATGAAGCTCGCTCCGATCACGACTGCGCGCTTTGCGCCAGCCTCGACGGCGCCGATGATCGACTCACTGTCGGCCTGGGTGCGCAGGTAGTGAACCTGGGGCAGATCCGCGCCCGGGACCTGAAGGCGCACGGGCTCGGCGCCGGTTGCCAGCAGCAGTGCCCCGTACTTGAGCGACTCCCCATTGGCCAGTTGCACCTCGGCGGAGTCCGGACGGATCGCCGCCACGGCGGTGTTCAGGCGTAACCGGATTTCCTGCTCCTGATAGAACTTGTCGCCGCGCAGGGGAATCCAGTCGGGCTGCGCACTGCCGGCCAGGTAGTCCTTGGACAGGTTCGGGCGGTCGCACGGCGGATGGGTATCATCGCTCAGAATCGTTACCGGACCGTCGTAACCCTCCCGGCGCAGCATTTCGGCGGCCGCCTCGCCGGCGGCGCCGCCGCCCACGATGACGATCGACGACGGCGATACCGCCGGCCGCGGGCGGCTGCTGGCGGGCGCGATCTTTTCGCGTACGTAGACCGTGTCGTTTTCGGTATCGACCCGCCAGCACGGGACCGGATTCAGTGCCGGCGCGCCCACCGCCTGTCCGCTCCGCAGGTCGAAACGGGCATGGTGCCAGGGGCAGCGCACCGTGGTGCCCACGATCAGCCCCTGCTGGAGAGGGCCGCCGTAGTGCGTGCACTTCGCGCTCAGGGCGAACAATCTGCCGTTCTGGCGTGCCAGCAGTACGCTGGTCTTGCCGACATGGCCGCCGATCATGCCGCCTTCGGGCACATCCGCCAGGGGGATGCCGGCTGTCAGGTCAGGTCCGTCATTGCTCATAATCACCCACCCATATCTGTCGGGGTCAGTTCTCGCATTGTTGCATGCGTCTGCGCACGGCCCGTCTGCCCGTCCGAGAAGTCCCGGGCGTCCGGCAATCTCGCGATGACGGCTCCATCATCGGATCTGCCGGGACGTTTTTCACGCTGCATCGGCGAGCGGTGTCGCCTGGCGCTTCTTGCGCCGGGTGGACGCCCAGTTCTCCAGGTCCACCTCTTCGCGTATGGTCCGACACACGGTCACGACATGATCGATCTGCTTGCGCGTCAGGCCGGCGTTGACGGACAGGCGGATCAGCGAACGGTTCTTTGCCGTTGCCGGTGCGCAAAACACGGAGCCGAAGACGCCGCGCGCTTCGAGCGCATCGCGCAGCACCATCGTCTGCGGTTCCGGTCCGGCTTCCAGGCCGATGATCTGCGCCTGGCTCAAGTCCACATTGTAGCCCAGCCTGTCGAGGCGGGAACGCAGATTCGTGGCATTTTCGTGCAGCTTCACCCGGCGCTCATGTGCATTACGGATGATCGCCAGCGTCGCTTCCAGACCGGCGATCTCCTGCGGCAGCAGGGCCGAGCTGAAAATGGCCGGGCGCGAGTTATAGGTGATGAAATGCGTCAGCCGCCGCGAGCAGGCGATCAGCCCCGCACGGCCGGCGAAGGCCTTGGCGAGACTGGCGGTTACGAAGTGAACCCGGCCGGCGAGGCCCATGCTCGCCACCATGCCTTCGCCGCGAGGGCCGTGAGTGCCGAGCGAGTGCGACTCGTCGACGACCGAAACGCAGCCCTGGCGCTCGGCCACTTCGACGATCTCGATCAGCGGCGCCACGCTGCCGCAGGTGCTGTACACCGAATCCACCACCACGATGCCGGGGCCGTTGCGGCGCACCAGGTGCTCCAGATGGTTCGCATTGTTGTGGCGAAACGGAATCGCGCGCGCGTTGGCGCTGTGCGCGCCTTCCCACAGCGATGCATGAGCGAGCATGTCGATGTAGATCGGGGTGCCCGGTGCCGCGATTGACTGCAGCAGGCCTACGTTGGCGGCGTAACCCGACTGGCACAGCAGAGCATCCTCCATGCGCAGGAATTCCGCCATCTGGCTCTCCAGGCGCGTCTGCGGACAGTCGCCGTGCAGATAGACGGCGGACATGATCACGTTGGCCTGCTGTGTCCGCAGGCAGTCTATCTGGGCCTGCGCGATATCCGGATGACCTGCGATGTCGAGGTAGTCGTTGCTGACCATGAGTACGTCGTTGTTGGCGGGTGTTCGACCATGCATGATGTGGCCGCCCTTCCATGTCTTCTCGACGCGTTCGTGGTAATATTGATCCACGTGTTGCTGAAGGAAGGATGGCTCGCCTGGCTGACGCTCACGCGAAGATGTCGATACCTCTCCCGATGTCCGCATTTCAAATCCCCTTGCCGATGCTGTTGCGCTGATGGGCGTTCGCGGATCGCCCGTGCCGCAGGGCAGCGGCGGTCCGTGCCGTCATCCACTCCGGTTGCGCTGGTGGTTACTCTCGCGGCACCGTGAACGATTTCCCCATTATGGTGCCTCACTGGATGAAAACTCTGTTTCCGATTTATTGTGAGTACGTCGCGCCGCCTCCGGCGGGCACGACGAACCCCTGACCCCCAATTGCGTCTGCTCTTAACATAGCCCAAATATCCACGTAATCAATAGCAATCGTGATGATCGGCATGGTGCAGGGGCGGTTCGGGGACGGTAGCGGTTGCGTTTACATCCCGGTCCTCGTGTTAAACTCGCGGCGTTTGCCGGACAACGCTCGGCATGCGGAGGCGACGGCCCGTTGCCTGCCCGGTGCGGCAGCACCGATGAAACGCCGCCAATGCGGCGAGTTGGCCCAGAAGACAAGGGATTACATGATCCGGCGGCGATTGTGCGGTTGTCTGGTAGTAAGCTTGCTGATGTTGCTGGCGGCCTGTGCGCATGCCCCGCCGGGCGAGCCGAACGATCCTCTGGAGTCGGTCAACCGGGTCACATTCGAGTTCAATCGCACCGCGGACAAGTACGCCATCCGGCCTCTGGCGCGTGGCTATGAGAAGGTCACGCCGACGTTCGTGCGCACCGGAGTGGGCAATTTCTTCGATAACCTGTTTTCGCCCGTCACCATTGTAAATTCCTTTTTGCAGGGCAAGTTCGAGCGGGGTGGTGCCGCCATCGGCCGCCTGCTGCTCAACACGACCCTGGGCTGGGGCGGATTGTTCGACGTCGCCCAGAGTCATTTCGGGCTCGAAAAACACAGCGAGGATTTCGGCCAGACCCTGGGCTACTGGGGAGTCGGGCCCGGCTGGTACCTGGTGTTGCCACTGCTGGGACCGAGCACGACGCGCGACGCGCCCAGCCGCGTGGCCGACCTGTTTCTCAATCCGCTCTATTACGCTGGCGACAATCGTGTCGTGTGGTCGCTGGCGGCTCTGCATGTCGTCAACACGCGCGCGCTTCTGTTGCGTGCCGACCGTTTTATCGAAGAGGCTCTCGACCCGTATCTCTTTGTGCGCGATGCCTACCTGCAGCGGCGCCGGTATCAGGTTTACGACGGCAATCCGCCTCCCGTGCCGCTGGAAGCGCCGGACATTGAATGATTTTTTCGTATCGAGTCACCTGAGGAGTTTCGCATGAAGCGCATGTCCGCTCTGGTTTTCGCAATTTTGCTGAGCAGCGCCCTGGTTGCCTGCTCCGGCAGCGATGATGGCAATACCGACAAGGCGCAGGCAAGCGCCTCCGCAACCACCCAGGAAACGACGACAAACACGACGGCGCCGGCCGACACCTCGGCCGATTCCAAGACCCGGGATTTCAGCTACGCCCTGGGGATGGACATCGCCAATTCGCTCGGTCAGATCGACGCGGAGGTGGATCCGAGTCAGGTTGCGCAGGGCCTGACCGATGCCCTGGCCGGCGACAACACCCGCATTACCCAGGACGAGGCACACCAGATTCTGCAGGCCAAGGCGCAGGAGCTTCAGGCCAAACAGGTGGCAGCGCGTGACCAGCAGGCCAAGGACAACCTCAAGGCGAGCGAGGCGTTCCTGGCCAGGCACAAGCAGGAAGAGGGGGTCAAGGTCACCGACAGCGGTTTGCAGTACAAGGTTCTGCGCGAAGGGGACGGACCGAAACCGACCACCGACGACACCGTGGTGGTCGACTACAAGGGCACCCTGCCCGACGGCAGTGTGTTCGACAGCAGCTATGCGCGCGGAAAGCCGGCCACGTTCCCGGTGAACGCGGTGATCCCCGGCTGGACCGAGGCGCTGCAGATGATGCGCGTCGGCAGCAAGTACGAGTTGGTGATTCCGCCCGACCTTGCCTATGGCGAGCAGGGCGCCGGCCAGGCGATCGGGCCCAACGAGGCACTGAAGTTCGAGGTGGAGTTGAAGGCCATTGAAAAGCCCGATGCCGAGTCCGGTCACGACGCAGAGCCCCGGCACGAGACCGATGCGGATGCGCAGTAAGCGCCAGCGCCGGGAGTAAAGCCACGCCGGGAAACGTGTTGCCGCGCATGACGGGTACGGTGGAGGCGGACACGGCGCTGCAGGAACTCGCGGCGCGGCTGACGGCCGCGTTCGGACCGACACGGGTGCGCCGGGCGGTCATGCTCGCCCCATTTACCACGTTTCGCATCGGCGGTCCTGCGGATCTCTTCTTCGAAGCGCGCACGCTTGACGAACTGGCATTCGCCATCGGCGCCGCGCGGGCATGTGGCGGCGCGTATTTTCTGCTCGGCCTCGGCGCCAACATCCTGATCGGCGACCATGGCTTTCGTGGTCTGGTCATCCGCAATGGTGCCGATCAGGTAACGGTTGATGCGCCGCGCCGAGAGGTCCGGGCGGCAAGCGGTGCCGTCATGGGGCCGCAGGTGATCGAAACTGCGGTCGCTCACGGCCTTTCCGGGCTCGAACACTACGTGGGGATTCCCTCCACGGTGGGCGGCGCGCTGTGGCAGAACCTGCACTTTCTCTCGCCGCCGCCGGCCCGCTCGCGCACCTGCTTCATCGCCGAGGTGGTCTCCGGTGCCGTCATCCTGGACGGGAGCGGCAACCGGCGCGAAGTCGACGTCGACTATTTTCGCTTTGGTTATGACGATTCCGTTCTGCAGCACTGTGACGATGTGGTGCTGAGCGCGCTGTTTCGTCTGGCACCGGGCGATGTGGGCACCATGCGTGCGATCATGCGCGCCAATCTCGCCTGGCGTGAACAGCGCCATCCGCCGCTGGACACCGAGCCGAGTGCCGGGTCGATCTTCCGCAAGATCGAAGGCGTCGGGGCCGGGCGGCTGATCGAACAGTGCGGGCTCAAGGGGTTTCGTGTCGGCACTGCCGAAATCAGCGAGCGTCACGCCAACATCATCATCAATCGCGGTGGCGCCACGGCCGCGGACGTGCGCGCGGTGATCGCATACACACAGGCTGTCGTCGAGCGCGAGACCGGTGAGCGCCTGATACCTGAAATCACCTTCGTGGGCGATTTTTGACATCAGGGGCCGGTGCGCTGCCCGGGGAGTCGACAAAGCGCCGATCCTGGGGTATATACACAACCCCAATGGAACCTGCGGAAAGCCAAAGCGTGGCCGAAGATCCACGCATGATCGAGTTCGCCAGCGGCGGTGTTACCTGCCGCGGCTGGTATTTCCCCGCCCGTGGCGATGCCTTTGCCGCCGCGGCCGGCGCGCCCTGCGTCGTGCTTGCCCACGGCCTTGGTGGCACTGTGGATGCCGGCCTGCTTCCGTTCGCCGAGCGTTTCGCCGCCGCCGGTCTGCACGCGCTGGCGTTCGACTATCGTCATTTCGGATGCAGCGACGGTGAGCCCCGGCAATTGCTGGACATCGACCGGCAGCTGGATGACTGGCAGGCGGCAGTGCGCTTTGCGCGAACGCTGCCGGGCGTCGATCCGGACCGCATCGCGCTCTGGGGCACATCCTTCTCCGGTGGCCACGTCATATCGGTGGCGGTTCGTGACCGCCAGATTGCGGCCGTCATTGCACAATGCCCGATGCTCGACGGGCTCAGCGCGTTGCGCAACATGCTCGACTACGCGGGCATGATGCATGCCGTGCATCTGACCGTGCTGGGTCTTTATGATCTGCTGCGCGCCGCGTTGCGCCTGTCGCCGATCATGATGCCGGTGGTGGGCGAGCCGGGCAGCCGGGCGCTGCTGACCAGCTCCGACGCGCTTGCCGGATACCAGCGTATCGCACCGCCGGAATGGCGCAACGAGATCTGCGCGCGCGCCTCGCTGATTCTTGGCAGCTACAGGCCTGGGCTGCAGGCCGGAAAGCTGCCATGCCGCATCCTCATTCAGCACTGCGACCAGGACACCCTGCTACCCCCGCAGGCGGCGCTTGCCGCCGTGCGCCGTGCCGGTCGCCGGGCAGAGCTGGTGCGCTATCCCATCGGCCATTTTGATATCTTCCTCGGCGAAGCCTTCGAGCGCGCGGTTGCCGACGAAATCGATTTTCTGCAACGCGTGCTGATCTCGACGGCCGACCTCTGAGTTTTCCGGGTCTTACATGAGTTGCCGCCGGTTGGGATCGTGGGCACGAAACGCGCGGTTGTAGAGCACCAGGTAGGCCGCCTGGAACGAAGCTGCGATGTAGAACGGAAGCGCGAGCGCACCGGCGGCAAAAAACAGGCCGGCCAAAGTCGGCCCGATGGCGCGCGGCACCTGCATGGACACCGCGCTGAGACTGGCGGCCGCGCCGCGTCGCGAAGCCTGTACCAGGCTGATGTTGATGCCCTGGCGCGGACCGGCGCTGCCGAGATTGCAGGCCATGCGCAGCACGTAGACGACGGCTGCAAGAGTGAATGTCGGCATCAGCGGCATCGCGATCAGCAGCACCAGCGCGAGCGAGCGCATCCACACGACCGCGCGCATCAGGCCCACGCGTGCGCTGAGCGATCCGGTGGCGAGCGAAGTGACTCCGGCGATGGCAAAGGCAAGCGCCATTATCGGCCCGATCTGGCCCGGGCCAATGCCGTAGCGCAGACTGAACCAGTAGGCGATGAGGGGGCCGGTCAGGCCGATCCCGAGTCCGTTCAGGATGTTGACGGCGGCCAGCCGGCGCAGTAGCCGGTTCTCCTCATGGCGCGGCAGGGCCGGGGTCCGGTTCGGCGAAGGTGGCAGTGATCGCCGCCGGATTTCGGGTGCGCCGGCGAAAGCGACGAAAGAACCCAGCGACGACAATAAGGCAATCACGAAAATGGGCTTGTAGGCGAGCGTCCCCGGCAGCCATGGCTGCAGCAGGTCCGGCAGAGCGCCCAGCAGGGCGCCGAGCGAGAAGCCGAAAAGACCCAGCGCCGCGCTCAGGCTGTAGATGCGCCCGCGCACCGAGCGTGGCACTACCTGCGATAACCAGGCCTGCACCGCTGGCGCCAGCGGGCTGCTGGCGCCGCCGCGGCCGAAGCCTCCGATGATGGCGGCAGGAATCAGCCAGGCCGGCTGGTGGGTAAACAGCGCCACGAGGGTTGCGAGCATCACGACGGCTTCGTACCCGAGCAGAAACGCCTTGCGGCCAACGCGGTCGCTCAGCGGTCCGATCAGCGCCGTGAGCAGTACGCCGAAACCGAGCACTGCGGTCAGAACAACGCCGATAAGCGTGCCTGGCCAGTGCAGCGCCTCCAGATAGAGGGCGAAATCCGCCGTCAGAATGCCCTGACCAATCGAGCGTGCGCCACGGGCCGTGATCAGCCGCCATGCGGTGCGCCGAAAACTGCCCGGCGGCGGGCCGCGGTGGTGTCCGGAGCCTGTTCTAACGCAGGTGCTGGTCAAGAAACGCCAGGGTCAGCGGCCAGGCCTGGGCAGCCGCAGCGTCGTCGTAGGACCGGCGCTGATCGCAGAAGAAGCCGTGCCCGGCGTCGGAAAACAGCACGTGGGTGAAGGGTTTGCCGGCAGCCTGCAAGGCGTGAACGGTCTGTTGGCGCTGATCGGCATCGATCGACGAATCGCGCCCGCCCCAGATCAGCAGCAATGGCCCGGACAGGCGTCCGGTCCGATCGAGCAGTGACGGTATGCGCCCACCGTAAAACGATACCGCGCACGCCAGCGGCAGCACCGTGTTGGCGAGAAAGGAAACGTAGCCGCCCATGCAGAAGCCTGCCGAAGCGATCTGCTCCGGCGCGAGACCGACGTTTTCCGACAGCCAGTGGTGCGCCGCCTTCAGATCGTGTTCCAGGCCGGTATCGGTCAGTTTGGCCAGTTCGGCACGCGCAGCGTCGAGGTCGCTGTAGGGGAAGTCGGCGCCGGGCGCGGAACGGTGGTAAAGTTCCGGTGCTATGGCCGCATAGCCGCTACGCGCAAAGCGCCGGGCGAGTTCGCGGATGTGTTCGTTGACGCCAAAAGCCTCCTGGAGCACGAGAATGCCGCCGCGGCAGCCTCCGCTGGCCGGTCGTGAGGCGAAGGCTTGCATCCGGCCACCGTCGGCGGTATTCAGTGTGGTGTGTTCATCATGGATTGCGGTCATTGGGTGTTCCTGGTTGATTTGCTCCAGAAG
>CAZYIP010000096.1:0-14334 GCA_964646895.1 uncultured Salinisphaerales bacterium
GCAGGCCGCCGCCGAACGCACCCTGATAGGCGACAAAGACGCTCATCGCCTGGCCTATTGCCAGGTCCACGCCCGCCTGCACATGGGCACTGTCACGCCCACGCTCGGGGCCACGGACGGTAAACGTTGGTCCGGTACCGGCAAAGCTCAGTTCCATTGCCGGCAGGGTGCCCACGAAAATGTGGTTCCAGGCGGCACTCGCATACGGCCGCAGCGTCGCCGTGCGCGTTACCGCCAGGAGGACTGAAGCACGCAGTCCAAGTGAGGAGAAGGTGCTGTCCAGACGCTGGTTCTCACGGCTTTCCAGATCAGCCGCGCCGGCGCCGCTCTCGGTAAACGGCGCCAGTTCCGTATGCACATAGGTAAAGCCGGCGAACGGCTCGATGTGTGCGCGTTCGATCGGGAGCCGATACGCCAGTTCGGCGGAACCCTGCCCGCTCCAGCCATGATAATCGGCCTCGGCCGCGCCATCGAAGCCGGATCCGGTCATGGTGCGCCGGGTTTCGATATCGTGCCACGCGATCGCCGCGGCCGTGCGCCACTGCCATGCACCCGGCGCGTAGGCGCTGTAGACGCCTATTTGCGTGGTATCGACATTGGCGGTGCTGTGGCGGTCGTCGACCGTCAACTGGTCACGTTGATAGCCAGCCGCTGCCCCGATGCGCCAGGCCGGGCTGACGACGGAATCCGCGCCGCCCATCACGCCCCAGGTATCGATATCGACGGCTGCGGCATTGCCATCGCCATCCTCGCCGGCGTCGGCGCCAATGCCCTGAATCCAGACGCTGCTCTCCGCGGCGAACCCGTTCCGACCCAGCGCCGCACCGGACGCGCCGCGCAGGCGGTTCAGCATGCCCTGGCGGAAATAGCGCGTCTGGTCCAGCGCCGCACCCAGCACATCGGCATGAATCTCGCCGGACAGCGCATCAAATGCCTCACTGGCGCCGGTATCGTCAAGGCCGGTCATGGCGTCGTAGACAGGGTTGCCGGCTTCCATGGCACTGATCGCGGTTGCCGTGGCGCGCTGGTTGGGCGTACGGGCAACGTCGGCGAAGTCGATGTCGTTGCGAATCAGCGCCAGGACCACGCTATCGTCCATGTAGTACAGCGATGGAACGAGAAATGCCAGATTCGAGGTGACGGCATCGAAGCGACCGCCAACGCCGCCGTCTGCCCTGAGGATGGTGTAGCGGGTCTGCGGCGCATAAACACCCTGCTCCGGCCGGACTTCGATACTGCCGCCCTGGATGGTTATCCGGCCCTCGGCGAGCGTTTGGTCCCCCTGGCCGGCCGCATCCGTCTCCACCACATAGGTCGTACCGGGATCGAAGACGAGATCACCGGCAACCCGCAGCGTACCGATCGAGTTGCCGGGGCTCAGCGTCGATCCGGAACGCAGGTGGATAGCGCCCACAGTGCCGGAGCCGCCCAGGTCGGCACCCTCGCCGACATCGACCAGAGCGGCCAGCCGGCCATCGACGGCCAGGCGGCCCGCTTCGATCGACGTACTCCCGGTGTAGGTATTGGTGCCTGTGAGCGTCAGAATGCCATCGCCGGATTTGACCAGGTCGCCGCTGCCGGAAATATCGCCGGTAAACGTCGAGTCTTCATTCTGGCGAAATTCCAGCACTCCGTTATCGACGATGTTGCCAGGCAGGCTGTCGGTATCGCCGACCAGGCGGCCCTCTTCAATCACCGTGTCGCCAGCATAAGTATTGGCGCCGCTCAGAATGAGCGTGCCGTAATCGCGTTTGATCAGCCCGCCGTTACCGGTCAGTGGCGCGCTGATGACAGCCGTATGATTTTTACCCGCCGCCGTGCCGTCTCCCACACGGATGACCGTGTCAGCCCGGGCCAGCGTGATCGCATCGCCCCGCACCTGATAACCGTCGGCTGCGAACTGCATCCCGGTGATCGCGATCGCGCCTTGCGCCGTATCCACCGTAACCGTGCCGGCTGCGCCCTGGAAAATCGCAAAGCCCGGGCTCGGGCGCATTCGGTCGTTGAATGCGCCGTCCTGCCCGGTCCAGGTTTTGCCGGTCGCCGTCCAGATACCGTCGCCACCATCGACGACACCGTTTTCGTGGCGGTGTTCGTCGCCGCCATCCCAAAATCGCAGCCCGTCCCCGGCCATTGCAACCAGATTGACCTGATGGTCGACACTGGTTTGTATTTGAAGATTCCGCCCTTGCGCACTTGCAGGCGCGGCGGCGATCGTGACGCCGTTGTCGGTCAGGGCGCCGCCATAGCTGACGAGCCGGTACACGCCGAGCCCGAAGCCGCCGGCATCGGCTATGTAAAGCTGACCGTCCAGGCTGAGGTCTCCGTCGATGTCGAACAACGCGGGCGCCGCCGGGGTATCGAGGGCGACATCGATCACGGAGGCGGGGTTCAAATGGAGCGAGCCCATCCGCAGTGTCTGTCCCGCGGTGCCGGACAGCGTTGCGCCATCGTCTATCGTGACTGCGCCGCCGATCGCGCCGGCGCCGGCCAGCGTTGTACCCGCATGGATATTGACCGGAGAATCCCCGGTCGAGCCATCGATCACCAGTTGGCCAGCAACGACCTCGGTTGCCCCCGAATAGGTATTGGCGGCCGTCAGGCGCAACCTACCGTCGCCCGTCTTGGTGAGCCCGTCAATGCCAGCGATGACGCTGGAAATCGTCGCGGTGTATCCGCCGCTCCCGTCGCCGCCATCGCCAACGCGCACCTCTGCCGGCACCGGGTCGCGGGTATCAGCTTTCAGAGCCAGCGTACCCGCTTCAAGCCGGTATCCATCGGTCGCGAACTGCAACCCGGAAGCCTCCACCGCGCCATCGCGATCGTCGACCGTGACCGTGCCGGCATCGCCGCTGAAAATCGCAAATCCGGGACGCGGCTGCAGGGTGCCGGTCACATTGCCGGCAACGTCGGTCCAGTTTTGGGCCGCGGCCGACCAGGTGCCGTCACCACCCCCGGCATGGGTGGCGTCGGCACGGCCGTTGCCGTTCCACACATTGAGGGTCATGCCGCTGGTGTTGAGCAGATTGATCTGCTTTTCCGTCGCGAGCTTTTGCAGGATGTAGGTTCCTTCCGGCATCACGCCGAACAGGAGCCCGCCGCCGCTCTCGGACAGGGCGCCCCCATAGTCGAGCAACCGGTAGAGGCCGCGGCCGAAACCACCGGCATCGGTGATATTGAGCACCGCCCCGTCGAGTTGGAGATTGCCGGCTACATGCACCGAACCACCGCTGCCCGCAGTGGCAAAACCGCCTCCGGGCGCTCCCAGGGCGATATCCAGCCGAGCGTTCTTGTCGAGGGTGAGATCGCCGTTGACGCTCAGCGTACCGAGGACATTGCCCGGGGCCAGGTGCGCCCCGCCGTGCACGACCACGCTGCCATCGACGGTGCCCCAACCGCTCAGCCTCCCTCCATCGAGCACGACTGCATCGCCGCCTGCGCGAGCGGATGCATGGCTTTCGTCGCTGCCGACGATCAGGGTACCGGCTTCAACGCGCGTGCCGCCGTCATAGGTGTTGGCGCCATTCAGTACCAGGTCGCCGGTGCCGATCTTGACGATCTCGCCGCCTCCGGCCAGCTCCTCGCCGCTGCCGGCGGCGCCCTCCCGGTGAATGATCCCCGCGATCACATCATCGGCATTGCCTCCACCCAGCACCAGCTGGTTGCCTCCGAGATAGACGTCGCCCGTGCCGTTCAGCGAACCGATCGCCACGGACGACTCATGGCCGCTGATGTCGATCGAACTGGTGGCGTCGATCGTGATGGATGCCTGGTCCAGCGTGCTCCTGCCTGCGATCCGGATCGTCGATCCCTTCGCGTCGATGCGGGACTCGCCCGCGTCGCTGGCGCCGGCAAACTCCGCACGCGCGTCATCGGTCAGCAGAATGCTCGTGTTGGCCGCGTATGCGTTATCGGTAAAGAGAATCCCGGCATGATCGGCTTGCAGCGTGGCATCCTGCGCGTGGGAACGGTGCTTGAACGACAGGTCGGCATCGTCGCTGACGGTCAGGATTGTGTCATGAGTGTCGGTGTTACCAATGAACCATGTATAACTTCTGCTGCCCCGCGTAAACACCTGCAGCCCGCTGACACCGGCGTCATTCAGGAAAATCAGCCCCGCATTGTTGGAGACGGCGCCGCCACCGAGCGATCCGCCGGTGTCAACTTGCAGTGTTCCGCCGTTGATGACCGTGCCGCCGGTGTAGGTATTGGCGCCGGTCAGGGTCAGCGTCCCGTCGCCCACCTTGAGCAGGACGCCCGGGTCATCCGAGTCCGCAACAACCGAGCCGATGGTTGCCTGGATGCCGCCGTCGACATTGACGGTGCCGTCGCTCCCTGACGCAGGGGCAATCGCCAAGGTTCCGCCACTCAGGGTGTAACCGCCGGTTGCGAACTGCAACGTATCGAAACGGGGAGTCCCCTCGATGGCGACAACCCCACCGGTGTCGCCGGCGAATACCGCCACCGAACCCCGCCACGCATCGTTGATTGCCGCCTCGCCGGGCGCGCCGGTCCAGTGGGTGCCGACTTCGTTCCAGGTGCCGGAGCCACCGTCGACCTTGCCATTGCCGGTGGCGTCGCTGCCATCCCAGAACTGAATCTGCTGATCGGCGCCCAGCACGAACAGGTTGACCTGATGATCGACGTTGGTCAGCACCTGATAGCGGGTTATATTGAAGTCTCCCGCGGCAGCGGTGACGTTCTCGTCGTCGAAACCACCCGCAAGATCACCGCCATACTCGAACAGGCGGTAATAGCCGGCGGAAGCGACATCAGCATTGAGGGTGCCACCCAGGCGGAGATTGCCCCTGACGTCGAACGGTACCGGCGCCTCCGGGGTGGTGTGGGCGACATTGACGGCGGCTTCCGGATTCAGCGTCAGCGACCCCATTCGCAAGGTCTCTCCGGCCGTGCCCGCCAGCGTGGCGCCTTCGCCGATGGTAACCGCGCCGCCGATCGTCCCCGCACCCTGCAATACTGCGCCGGCACGAACGGTTACGGGCGAATCTTCCATCGACCCGTCGACCACGAGTCGCCCTGTTTCAACCCGGGTTTCGCCCGTGTAGCTGCTGACGCCTGCCAGTCGCAGAACGCCGTCACCCGTCTTGCGCAAGCCGGCCGCTGCCCCGTTGTCGGCGACATTACCCTGGAGAGTGACATCGGCGCCGATATCCAACGTGCCCATGCCGCCTTCGAGAATGACGTTCCGGGCCAGTGTTGCGTCACTGACGACTTGAAGGGTGGCGTCATCCAGCGTCAGCAGGCCACCGCCGGCGCCGAGACTGGCGTCGCTGACGATCGACAGCACACCGGCCCTGACGGTCGTGCCGCCCGTGTATGAATTGGCACCCGTCAACTTCAGTGTGCCGTCGCCGGTTTTGACGAGTCCGGCCGTCGACCCGTCGGCAATCACGGCGCCGATCGCAGCGGAGACATCGCTGTCGACGGCGATCGTACCGGGTTTTCCGTCCGCCGCGTCTATCGTCAGCGTCCCGCCTGCTAACGAATAACCGCTGGTCTCGAAGCGCAGTGTATCGAAGGGCTGCGCGCCGGCCACGCTGACCTCCCCGCCTGCCGTGCCCGCAAACACACCGACGGAGCCCCGCCACTGGTCATTGATGCCGGCGGCGCCGGGTTCGCCCGTCCAGTTGGTGGCAGTTGTACTCCACGCGCCGGCGCCGCCATCGACGCTGCCGTTACCGGTTGCATCGCCACCATCCCAAAGCTGTATTTGTGGCCCGCCATCCCGGACAGCCAGGTTCACCTGGCCTTCGATGTTGGTCAGAATCTGGTAGTGATCCATGGTGAAGCCGGAAGGGTGAACCGTCATTTCAGACGGATCAAAGCCACCGCGCAGCGAACCGTCGTAGTCGAACAGCCGGTAGTAGCCCGGCGCGGCGACCTGCATGTCCAGAACACCGCCCAGGGCGAGATCGCCAGTGACCTTGACGTGGTCGTTACCGGTGTCGGGATCGCTGCCACCGACCACGCCCGGCGTGTTGAGCCGGAACAGGGACGTTGAGCCGGCGTGCAGTGCCAGGGCACCCAGCGTCAGCGTCCCGGCGGTGCTGCCGGGGGAAAGCGTACCGTCGACGGTCACTGCGCCGGCAATCGTGCCGAGACCACCCAGCGTGCCGCCGGATTCGATCGTCACATCACCGCCACCGCTCAGTTCGCCGTCAAGCAGCAAGGTGCCCGCCTCGACGGAGGTTCTTCCCGCGTAATCATTGACGCCGGTCAACAGGACCGTTCCCGCCCCGCTCTTGATCAGCGAGCCGGTGCCGGAAATGGCGCCCGAAAACTCACCGTCGGTGTCCTGGCTGAATTCCAGCTCTGAGTTGTCGACGATAGCGCCCTGCAGGCTGGTCGTATCCCCAACGAGTTTGCCCCTGGCGACCGTGGTGCCACCGGTATAGGTGTTGGCGCCGCGCAGCGTCCAGGTGCCCGTGCCCTGCTTCGTTACCTGGCCACCGCCAACTATCGTCCCGCCAAATAATGCGTCCGTGTTGCGCACGCCCACGATAAATTTTCGCTCCGCGCCGTCAGTGCCCTCCGGAGCGAGCACGACACTCCCCGCCGATCCGGACAACTCTCCAAGGTACAGATCCCCGTGAGTCTTGTACGACAATTCCACGCGACCGGACTGTTCGAGAACGACACGCGCGTTATTGGCATGAGCATTACTCCCGAATGCAAGCGTCGCGTCGCCAGGTTCCCCCTCCTTGGTACCCACGTGGAACGTCGCACTGCCGGCGTGCGCGGCCGGCCCGAAGCCAACCCGCCCCCTGATGAGATTGATATTCGCATTGCCTGCGTTTGCGCCGTAGCCCGAGAACCAGACATAGGCCCCGGGACCGTCAACGTTGATTTCCCCGTCCCCGGCGGTACTCAGCTTGCTATGTTCATCAACGAATTTAACGTAGGCCGAATCGTTGACGTCGAGCCGCGCCTGGCCGAGGGTCGTGTACCGGTAAAAGTAAACTTCGGAGTTGCCGTTCGCGATGATGTGCGCGTTTCCGGCGCTGGTGTCGGCCCCCACGAACGAGAGAATGGCCGCTCCGTTGACGGGCGAAGGCTGCATTACGAGTGTCGGAGCGGCATCAGCGTGGATTCCGGGGCCAGTCAGCGTGAGGTCACTGCCCTGGAGGTGGAAGGTATAGGCCGGGGCGCCCGGCTCAAATTGAAGCCCGCCCAACGTGAAGGCCTCGTCCAGGTCGATGACTGTCGTATCGACGTCACCAAAAACCGCTGTATCGGCCTCACCGGGCAATCCGGAGTCGTCCCAATTACCGGCGTCGCTCCAGTTTCCGGACCCGGTGCCATTGCCTCGCCAATGAATGAGGTCGGCGCTCGCAAGGCCGGGCACACCCAGTCCGGCGCAGTACGCGACGGCGCTGCATAACACGACCACGACCCGCAACAGCCGCGTCCACGTACCCGCTGGAAAGCGAAACACCCCCACGCTTGGCGAACGGCCACGGGTGACCGGGAGCCTCGGAATGGCCCAGTCACGACCACCGCGTTCCTCGGCGCCCGATACCCGTACGTTGTCCATGACACTACCGATCGGCGTCTTTATGACGCTCCCTGTCCGTGGATATCGGCACTGGGGCGATTTTTTTGAGGTCCGGGCGCGGGCCGGCGTGCGCAAGCAAATCGATGGGAATGCGAGCCTGCTATGCTCGAAAGCAGGCCGTTGAAGTCATCCTCGCGAAGGCGGGAACCACGTGCCTTATCTGCGTTCGGCCAAAGAGTCGCTGAATTTCCGTCGCCGCCGGAATGGCAGTGGGGCGGAATTGATCGCGTGCATGAATATCACGGTCAGTCGCGATCCGCGTCACTCCCACGGCCCTTGCACCGCGCCCTGTGGAGGGCATCAAATCCCGCCAGTCGCGACTGAAGTCGCTCCCGCAAGGCAGGGACGGGCTCGTCGCACAACCGCTTGCCGCGCCGTCGAGGGCTGAGTGGCCGCGGTCAAGATGGTGCTGGCCTTGATGCTCGCGGTGGTGGTAAGCCGGATTCTCGTCCGCCTGCTGCCCGCTCGCGTGCCACTGCCGATGCTTCAGATCGCCCTGGGCGCGGTGCTGTCGTACGCCTTCGACTTCGATGTCAGGCTGGATCCCGGCATTTTCTTTCTCGTGTTCATCCCGCCGCTGCTGTTTCTGGACGGCTGGCGCATTCCCAAGGGCGCGCTGTTCGAGGCCTGGCGCCCCATCGTGACGCTCGCTTTCGGGCTGGTCATTTTTACCAGTATCGGTATCGGGTTTCTCATCGACAGCCTGATTCCGGGCATGCCGCTCGCCGTGGCGTTCGCCCTGGCCGCGATTCTCTCCCCGACCGATCCGGTCGCAGTTTCGGCTATCGCCCGCGGCACGCCGATTCCCTCCCGACTGATGCACGTCCTGCAAGGCGAAGCGCTTCTCAACGACGCCTCGGGCCTGGTGGTTTTCCGTTTTGCGGTGATGGCCGCCGTGACCGGCAGCTTTTCGCTCGCCGATGCTTCACTCAGCTTTCTCAGGCTGGCCGCGGGCGGACTGCTCATCGGCGTGATAGTCGCCTGGGGAGCCAGCGCGCTCTATCACTGGCTGGCCCGATGGATCGGCGAGGAGCCAGGAACGCCCATCCTGATCAGCATCCTCATCCCCTTCGCGGCTTATCTCGCCGGCGAACAGTTGCGAGCCTCCGGTGTCCTGGCCGCGGCGGCGGCCGGCATTTCCATCCATTACGCCAATCTCGTCGGCCGCGCCACCGCCGTCACCCGCATGCGGCGTAGCGCTATCTGGGAAATGCTGCAGGTGGCGCTGAGTGGCGCCATATTCATACTGCTCGGAGAGCAGCTTCCCGGTATCCTCGGCGGTGCTTCCCGCACCGCCTCCGGTATTGGCGCGGAAGGCCCGTGGCTACTCGCAGTTTATGTCGCAGTCATTCAACTGGCCCTCATCGCGCTGCGCTTCGCCTGGGTCTGGGCGTCACTCGAAGGTGCGCGCCTCCTGGCATTGCGTCGCGACGAAAAGCCGCGGCCGCGATCGTTGCGGTTCCTGGCAGTCTCCGCACTCACCGGGGTGAAGGGCGCCGTCACTCTGGCCGGCATCCTGACGCTCCCCATGACCATGCCGGACGGATCGGCTTTCCCTGCCCGCGACCTCGCCGTACTCCTCGCCATGAGCGTCATCCTTACCTCGCTCCTGATCGCCAGCATCGGCATTCCAGCCCTCGCCAGGAGCCTGGAAGTCGCCGAAGACATTCCCACTCCCAGCCAGGAGCGAAATGCACGGGACGCCGCGGCGGAGGCTGCAGTCCGTCGCATCGAGGAGACCCAGAGCGAGGCGACGGATGATGATGCCGAGCTCATCTCCGAAGCAGCCTCGCGCATAATCCAGCACTATCGCAGGCGGCTCGACCGGGAAGACAACGAAAACAACGATGTAGAGCACATGGAAAAGATGGCGGATGCCGAACGTCGATTTCGGATCGTCGCGCTGCGCGCCGAACGCGACGAACTCTATCGCCTGCGCCTCGCCCGCCGGATCAACGACCCGGTGCATCGCCGTCTGGTACGCGAGATCGATCTTATGGAAGCGAGCCTTTCCGCGTCGCCGCCACCCTGACGACCCCTGAGCGAATGCGGGTTGGAAAGGATGATCTGAATCTGATGTAAAAACAGAGGAAACTGCGGCAAGCTGGCGGAGAGGGAGGGATTCGAACCCCCGGATCCTTGCGGATCAACGGTTTTCAAGACCGCCGCTTTCGACCGCTCAGCCACCTCTCCGGTAGCGCACACGATAACCGACACCGAGCCCCGTGACCAGCGCATTCCCGGTCGATCTGCCATTCCCGTGAAATCCGGTCAACTCGGTGCGATACGACTGCGTTGCCCGGCATTTTAGGGATAGATCACGCTCGCGCCTGCATCATGGTCCCGGCGCATCGAGTGCCGTTTCCGGCGCCAGGAGCTGATCCCGGCACCGGAAATGACAATCCTGCCGGGTGTTACTTCGACGGCGTATCGACTTCAATACTGTCCCGATTCGCGTCGATGGTGTGCGAGCCGATACCTTTTACGTTGCTCAAATCGTCCACTGATTTGAAGGGTCCGTGCGCCTCCCGATAATCGACGATGGCCTGGGCTTTCGCCGGCCCGATACCGGAAAGATTATCAGCCAGGGTCTGAACATCGGCCGTGTTGATATTGACGCTGGCGGCAAAGGCCACGACCGACGCGAGGAACAGACCGAGGGCGACAAAATAGCGCAAAACACGCATGAAAATCTCCTTATTCACTGAAACTCCATTGAAACACCAGCATGGGCGCCAGTGTCGCGGCCAGATGGGCTTCTGGGCCGCGCGCGTTAATTTACTGACCCGACAGCGGTTGTCAAGCGCTGCCTGTTGTTTCTGCAACCCCGACCACGGCAACGGGCACTGCGCGAGCGTCCCGGGAGGCCGTTACTCAGCCGCCGTGGCTCGAACGTGAACGGTATCTCTCGACGTACCTCAATATGTCATTGTAATTATCTGTTTCCAGGAGCACTTCACTGACATCCATCTCGTCGCCGGCGCGCAGCTGCAAAAGCGCGAACCGTGCACCTCCAGGGATGAGCCTCTGCTGTGGATCGGGATAATCGGCCATCAGCAGCAGGCCAAGCTCGGAATTGGTAAACGACGGCATCCCGTCATCACGCACCGAGCTGTCCACGAAGCCGTCGGGAACGGTTACGTCCAGTACATAGTCCGGAAATGCGGTTCGATAGCTCATCAACGGGCCCCATGACACCCTGTGGGCCTGCTGGCTGCTACCGGTGAGAAGGCCCCGGGCGCACCGGCCGCGACTCGTCGGCCAAATACGACTGCTTTCGCGATCGGCATGGAAAATGATCGACAGTCTGCCCTCCGGCGGGTGAGATGCGCTCCTGCCGGAGGACGGAAACCGGAAAAACCTCGGAGAAAGCAGGCGGCTGCACGAAAAACTCCGGGGGCGGACAGCGTGCGCCCGGCGATATCGTCGCAGCGACACGCTGACACTATTGACTATAGCGTGCAATCGGGCCGACGGAGGGGGTACGTTGGCGCATGGGAGCGGGTCCGCAGGCAAGCGGCCTGTCAATCCTGTTCGCCGCGATCCAGGTAACGCAATTTGTCCGGCTTTCCGTTCCACTCGTCGGCGTCGGGCGGCGGATCGATCTTTTCCGCCAGCACGGGCCAGCGCCGGGACAGCTCCGCGTTGATTGCGAAGTAGTGCTGCTGGTCCTCGGGCACATCCTCCTCGGGAAAGATGGCCTCGGCGGGGCACTCAGCGATGCATAGCGTGCAGTCGATGCACTCGTCGGGATCGATCACGAGGAAGTTGGGCCCTTCGTGGAAACAATCCACCGGGCACACTTCCACACAGTCGGTGTACTTGCACTTGATGCAGTTGTCGGTTACTACGTGGGTCATGGCAGGCTACCTCCAAACTTCGCCGAAAAGCTTATAGCCCGCGGCGCAGCTGCTCCTTGACTTGCGTCAAAGACGCGGCCGGGAGCCTGCTCAACCGTAAACCAGCGCCAGAAATCCGGCTGGCTGTTTCGTCACCGCGACACTGACGATGTAGCCGAACACCACCAGCGCGGCGAACCAGGCGCCCCACTGGCGGGAGCGGGAGCGGGAGGAATGCAGCGCCACCATCCCGAGGATGATGTACAGAATCAGGCCGATCACCTTCGCCGTCAGCCAGCCGCTGTTGACGAAGGGCAGCTGATGAATGAGGAACGCCAGGGTCAGTCCGCTGGCAAGCAACAGCGTATCGATAATGTGCGGGGCGATGCGCATCCAGCGCCACAGCGGCCGCCCCGGCCCGGCAAGCCCCCACAGTCCGCGACAGACAAACAGGGTGATGCTCAGACTGATGGTGGTAACGTGGATGAGTTTGATCCAGGCGTACACTGATCTTGCGCCCCTATCTGTGCCGTGCGTCGGCAATGGCAGGCAGCCATTGGCCAAAACGATTGTCAAACGTGATAATGAGACGCACCTTGATTTGTATCAAGGTTGCGTCGGTACCCGTGCCGTAGCGTAACCTGACTCTCACTTTGCTGGCAGAAATCCCCGAATACCCATGGCGTCCGTCGAGACAGTTCGTTCAACCCGGCCCACGTTCATTCTGACAGCCGCGCCTCACCGCACTTTTTTCTTCGGCGGCGCGGTTCAGCTCGTGGCGGTTCTCGTGTTCTGGCTGTACGTGCTTGCCGGGTGGTACCTGGCGGTGTGGACGCCGGCACAGCTTACCGTGGTTGCGCCGGCCGTTCACGTCTTTCTCATGCTCTATGGCGTGTTCACGTTTTTCGTATTCGGGTTTCTGACGACGGTGTTTCCCCGCTGGCTTGGTACGCCGCCGATCGAGCGGCGCCGCTATACTGCGATCGCGGCGCTGATGGGCCTCGGCATTCTGGGCTTTTACGCGGGACTGTTCACCACACGGGCGCTGGTTCTGGCGGCGCTGGTGCTGTTTCTGCTGGGCTGGGCCACCGGCTTGTTCACCCTCATCCAGGTCTGGCGCCGCTCCGACGCGCCCTCCAGGCGTTTCGCGCTGTTTCCCTTCACCTGCGTCAGCGCCGGGTGGATCGGCACCTGCCTCTATACGGCGTGGCTTTTCACGCAACATGCGGGGCTGCTGGAGGCGGCATCCACGATCGGCCTCTGGCTTTACCTGGTGCCGCTGATCGTCGCCGTCAGCTATCGCATGATCCCGTTTTTCAGCAACGGTGTGCTCGACGACTACACGGTGGTAAAACCGGGCTGGACGCTGCCGGCAACGCTGGTCTGCGTACTCGGTCATTTTCTGCTGACGATCAGCGGCTGGGAACAATGGACCATCGTCACCGACCTGCCATTCGCCCTGCTCGCCGCCTGGCACAGTTACCGCTGGGGCCTGCTGCGCAGCCTGCGCGTGCCGCTGCTGGGCATGCTGCACGTCAGTTTCGCGTGGCTCACCATCGCGCTGGCGCTGTACGCGGCACAGAGTCTGCTGCGCCTGACTGGCGCTTCCACCGACCTGGGCGTGGCGCCGCTGCACGCACTCGGCATCGGCCTGGTAACGGGCATGGTGGTCGCGATGGCCTCGCGGGTCAGCCTGGGGCACTCGGGCCGCCCGCTGGTTGCCGACCGGGTCACCCTGTGGGCGTTCGCGGTGGTACAGGCGGTTGCCGTGCTGCGGGTGTTGGCGGAAATACCCCCCTTCAGTGATGGCCGGATGCGCCTGTGGCTCGTCCTGGCCGCCGGCGTGGTCTGGCTGATCGCCTTCGTGCCATGGAGCGTGCGCTTCGGTACCGTTTACGTGAGGCCGAGAGTGGATGGCCGGCCCGGCTGAAGGGTGAGGGAATCAGGCCAATAGCCGCTGCAACGCCTTCCGGTCCCGCACCTCGATATTGTCGCCGCGCACCCGAATCAGATCGTCCCGCTCGAGTTCGCGAAACAGTCGTGACAGGGTTTCCGGCTGCATGGCCAATTGCGAGGCGATGAGGACCTTGCGTGCCGGCAGCGTGATCATGAGCGCCTCATCGCCCGGTTCGGTCACCGGGCGCAGACGCAGAAGGTAGTGCACCAGCCGGAAGCGGGCATTCTGTATGGTGAGGGCCTCGATTTCGTCCAGATGACGCTGAACGCGCCGAACCATCTGGCTGAACAGCGCACGGCAGGTGGTAAACGAGGTTTCCAGAATCTTCAGATAAGTATTCCGGTCGAACCCGCGCACCCGGCTCGGCGCCACGGCCTCCGCGTTGACCGGATAACGCGGATCGTCCATGAACAGAATGCCCTCGGCGAAACTCTGGCGTGGCGCGACCAGGCCCATCACCTTCTGATGCCCGTCGCGCGAAAGCCGGTACAGCTTGATCTGGCCACTCTCCAGCCACCAGAACAGTTCCGCCGTGTCACCCTGGCTGAACAGGTATTCGCCTGCGTCGAGGGATCTCACCCGGCTGTGCGCATGCGCCTCCTGTAATTCGGCCTCGCTCAGTGCTGCAAAGAGATAGTGGTCTTTCAACCCCCGGTCGGATTCGTTCATTCCCGCTCATGGACGATGTCAGGTTCATCGCGACGATACCACAGTCTCCATGCTCGGAGGCGTGGAGAAGGAGTGATACGGCGCCGGCGAGGGAATCTCCCACTCCAGCCCCTTGGCTCCGTCCCATGT
Source organism: uncultured Salinisphaerales bacterium (assembly GCA_964646895.1). Lineage (GTDB taxonomy): Bacteria > Pseudomonadota > Gammaproteobacteria > Nevskiales > CAZYIP01 > CAZYIP01. The sequence continues at coordinate 14,171 of CAZYIP010000096.1, forward strand.
CCGCGCGGGGGCGCGCTTGCCCTGGCGAACGCACTGGATCACCACGTACAGGAAGAGCAATTGCGAAAAGCCGAAGATGAACGCGCCAACAGTCGCCATCATGTTGAAGTTGGTGAACTGCACCGCATAGTCGGGAATGCGCCGCGGCATGCCCGCCAGCCCCA
>CAZYIP010000097.1:0-14264 GCA_964646895.1 uncultured Salinisphaerales bacterium
GCGCCCGGATTCGGTGAACATCAAGTCTATGGATGCAACAATACGAGAACTGACCCCGAAATTTGTGGCGCTGCGCCGCGATCTTCACGCGCATCCGGAGCTGGCCTTCGAGGAACACCGCACTGCGGGGATTGTCGCCCGCGAGCTCGAAAGGATGGGCGTGGAGGTGCACCAGGGGCTGGCTGTCACCGGCGTCGTCGGTACCCTCACGCGGGGTGAAGGGCCCAGCATCGGCTTGCGCGCCGACATGGATGCGTTGCCGATGGACGAAACCAACACGTTCGAACATCGTTCGCGGCACGCCGGCAAGGCGCACGCCTGCGGGCACGACGGACATACGGTCATGCTGCTCGCCGCGGCCGAGTGTCTGGCCCGGCAGCCGGACTGGCGCGGCACGATCCGCTTCATCTTTCAGCCGGCCGAAGAGGTCGCGGGTGGCGCGAAGGTGATGCTCGACGACGGCCTGTTCGAGAAGTTTCCGGTCGACGCGGTGTTCGGCATGCACAACTGGCCGGGCATGGACGTCGGTGGATTCATGCTGCGCCCCGGGCCAATGCTCGCTTCGATGGACACGTTCGACATCGGGATCGCGGGCCGCGGGGCCCACGGTGCCATGCCGCATCAGGGAATCGACCCGATCGCCGTTTCCGCGGCCGTCATCAACGCGCTGCAGACCATCGTCAGCCGCAACGTGAATCCGCTCGAAACGGCGGTCGTGAGCATCACGAAGATGGCGGGCGGCGACGCCTACAACATCATCCCCGACCGTGCCGTGCTCGGTGGCGGCATTCGCTGCTTCGATCCGCAACTGCGCAAGCAGCTCAAGGCGCGTCTGGTCGAGGTGACGACCGGCGTTGCCGCCGCGCTTGGCGCCCGCGCCGAGGTGACCTACAGGACTGCGTATCCACCCGTCGTCAATTCGGTTGCCGAGACGGCGCTGGCGACGGCGGTCGCGACCGGCATCGTCGGCCCTGACGCCGTGGTGACGGACGGCGAGCCGATCCTCGGGTCCGAGGACTTCTCCTACATGCTGGAGCAGAAACCCGGCTGCTACATCATGCTCGGCAGCGGCGCTGGGCCGGACACCAGCATGGTTCACAATCCGGGCTATGACTTCAATGACGAGGCGCTACCGGTGGGTGTGGCCTATTGGGTTCATCTCGCGCAGGCTTATCTGCGCGGCGACGTTGCCTGAGAAGCGTCTGTATCGTCCATGACCGGCCCGCGCCAGGCCGTCACGCCGGCGAGCACGATGGCGACCAGCACATACGGCGCCATGATCGCGACTTCGTAGAGGATCGTGCCGGCCAGCGGCCCGATGATGGCGCCGAGGGCCTGGGCCGACGATACCGTGCCCGCTGCCACGCCCTGCTCATGCCGTTCCACCGAAGACGTGGCCAGGGCGTTCACCGCCGGCCATACCCAGCCCATGCCGGCAGCCGCAACGAAGTAGCACAACCACAGGGCGACCGCCGTGTCGACAAAAGCGGCGGCGCCAAATCCGACGGCAGCCGCGCCCACGCCCATGCGGATGAAGCGCTCGGGTCGCCAGTCCAGCCAGCGTACGAGCAGTTGCGACAGCAGCAAGGCGACGCCGACGCAGGTCAGGGCAATACCCGCAACGCGCGCCCCGGCGCCGGGATCGAGGCCAAGCCGGTCAATGGCGTAAAAGCCGACCGTAATTTGTGCGATGGTGACGCTGAACATGCCGGCAAACGCGACCACCATCGGCCGGCGCAGGCGCGGATCGGTCAGCTTCGGTGCCGGTTTCGGCGCAGCCGCCGCCGTCTCGCGACGGGGCAGGGTCAGCCATAGCACCAGAAGCGCGATGGCCGGCAGCGGCGCGATCGCATACAAGGCCAGGCCCAGTCCGTACGGCGCCAGCAGGCCGGCAAGCGCCGGGCCGATCACCACGCCGACGCCGCTGGCCACACCCAGCAACGCCATCGCGCCGGCGCGGGCATCGGGCACGACGTGATCGGCAATCAGCGCGAATGTCGTCGGCGGCACCCCGGCGTAGAACGCGCCCGCCAGCCCGCGCCAGACGACCAGGCCGGCAAACGCGACGAGCACGGAAAACTGCAGATGCAGCGCGGCTTCGATGAACAGGCACAGCACGCCATAGCTGACGGCAAACCCGGCCAGACCGAACAGAATGACCGGGCGCCGCCCGTAACGGTCACTGGCGCGGCCCCAGGGGCGTGCCAGCAGCATCCAGGCCAGCGCCGCGACCGTGACGGCCATGCCGACCTGCCACTCCGCAAGGTGCAGCACGCGGCCGATGGGTCCGGCCAGCGCGACGAACGCCATCATGCCCATGGCGCATGCGACGCGCTCGAACATGAGCGGCCACAGCTTCAGTCGGGCAGGCGGTGGACTCTGCGAGGCTGGTTGGTTCACGGTCATTTTTCCATGCGCTGCGCGCGAAACGGGTTGGATCGGGCTTTTCTCCGACAAGACGACGTCTCCGGCGAGATTCCGGATGGTTGCGTTTGAACAACGAATGGCCTCGGCCGAACCGCCCCTGCACGTCCTGCGAGCCCGGCTACATCGCCACGGCCGAGGCAGGCTACCATGGATCCATCCATGATTGACATAAAGATGCGAATCAGTATCATTCACATTACGCATTGACAATTATTCCCAGTGTTTACAGGCGGCAACAGTGACAGCACGTGGCTGTATGGGTTACCGCAGGAGCGTCGTGCGCGCAAATTCGCCTGCGCGCCCCATTTCCCGGGAGTCGCACGGCATGAACAACAACTATGCCCTTGCCCGGGCACCGGAACATCACATGCCCACAGCCAATACGCCTGCCTTCGCACTTCGGAGCCCGCGGGGCAGCCTGATTTGCGATGCAGTGCGGACACGGCTTGCCCCGGGCTGTGCGGCCGACCTGGCGACGCGCGTCACCGATTTTTTCGCGGCTGATCCACAGGGTCCCGGCCTGCTGGTCGGCGCGCTGCCGTTCGATCGGCGTGCACCGGACCATTTGTTTCAGCCACGACAGGTGCGGCGGCAGGATCCCCGGCAAGCGCACGGAGCGCCGGCACGCACGGCGCTGGACTATCGCTGGCGGCTGGTCTCGGCCGAGGCACCGAACGAATACGCCACGGCCGTCGCGCGGGTGCTGCGAATGCTGGAAGGCGCCGGTTCAGGCGCTGCGGCGCTGAGCAAGATCGTGCTCGCGCGCTACATCGAACTGGAAGCGGAGCAGCCCGTTGATATCGCGCAGGTGGCGCGGAAACTCGCGCACGATCATCGTGCCGCCGCCTTCACCGTACAGTTGCCGGCTGGCACGAACCCGCATGATGATGCACGCAGGCAGCGCTATCTGGTTGGCGCATCGCCCGAGCTGCTGGTCGCGAAGACCGGCTCGCAGGTACGCTCGCACCCGCTGGCCGGATCGGCGAGGCGCGGCCGGACCGCGGCCGAGGACCATGCCGCCGGCCAGGCGTTGCTGCACTCCGACAAGGATCAGCGCGAGCATCGCGCCGTGGTCGAGGCCATACTCGACACGCTGGCGCCTTACTGTGCACAACTCTCGTCGGCGCCGCGCCCCGCGCTGATGCAAACCGACACACTCTGGCATCTGGGTACGCCCATCACGGGCGTGCTCAGGAACCCGGACACGTCGTGCGCCGAGCTGGCGGCGGCATTGCATCCGACGCCGGCTGTCTGCGGTCTGCCACGGGCGCGGGCCCGAGCGGCAATCGACGAACTGGAGCCGTTTGATCGCGGTTTTTACGCGGGTGCCGTGGGCTGGACCGATGCCGCCGGCGACGGCGCCTGGCATGTGTCGATCCGCTGCGCCGAAATCGCTGCGGCGCGTGTGCGCCTGTATGCCGGTGCCGGCATCGTCCGGGGTTCCGACCCGATCCGGGAAACGCGGGAAACCGCCGCGAAGTTCGCGGTCATGCTCAAGGCGCTCGGCATCGACGAAACGGAACTGAACGGTGTACTGGAGGCCGTGGCATGAAACCCGTACGGCAAGTCTGGCCGGATGCCTTCGCCGCGCGCTACCGCGAGGCGGGTTACTGGATCGGCCAGACCTTCACCGGCATGCTGCGCGAGCGCGTCGCGCAACAGCCCGACCACATTGCCGTCGTTGGCGGTGACCAGCGCTGGTCTTATGCCGAGTTGTGGCAACGGGCGGAAACGGCCGCATCCGGCTTTCTCGCCCTGGGGCTCGAACCCGGCGATCGCGTCATCGTGCAGCTCGCCAACGTCCCGGAGTTCCTGAGCGCAACGTTTGGCCTGTTCCGGGCCGGGCTGATCCCGGTGTTCACCCTGCCTGCGCACCGCAAGACCGAAATCGCCCATTTCGTGGACACTGCCGAAGCGGCGGCCCTCGTGGTTGGCGAGGCGCCGGATGGCTTCGATTACGTCGCCATGGCACGCGAAGTTCAGGCCGAATGGCCGAGGTTGCGCCATATCGTCGCCGTGGGTGGCGCGGGCCGTGATGGCGAGGGCTGCGTCGCCTTCGACGGCTTCGGATCGGAAGCCGCACCGCCGCCGGATGCCGACGTCGATGCATCGGACGTGGCCTTCATGCAGATATCCGGAGGCAGCACGGGGCTGCCCAAACTCATCCCGCGCACCCACGACGACTATCTGTACAGCTGCCGGGCCAGTGCCGAGATTTGCGGCCTGGACGAGTGCAGCGTCTATCTGGGCGCGCTACCCGTCGCGCACAATTTCCCGATGAGTTCGCCCGGTATCTTCGGCACGCTGTGTGCCGGCGGCCGCGTCGTGCTCAGCCCGTCGCCGAGTCCGGAAGTCGCTTTTCCGCTGATCGAGCGCGAAGGGGTGACCATCACCGGGCTGGTACCGCCGCTGGCGCTGCTCTGGCTGCAGGCCGCGCCGAAGGCAAAGCACGATCTGTCCAGCCTTCGGGTGTTGCAGGTGGGCGGCGCCAAATTCATGCCGGAGGCCGCGCGCCGCGTGCGCCCGGCGCTGGGCTGCACGTTGCAGCAGGTGTTCGGCATGGCCGAGGGGCTGGTCAACTACACGCGGCTCGACGATCCGGAAGAGCTGATCGTCACCACGCAGGGCCGGCCCATCAGCCCGGCTGACGAGTTGCTGATACTGGACGATCAGGGTGCTCCGGTGGCGGAAGGCGAGCCCGGCAACCTGCATGTGCGCGGCCCGTACACGATCCGCGCTTACCACAACGAGCCGTCCGCCAACGCGCGCTCGTTCACCGCCGACGGCTACTATCGCACCGGCGACATCGTGCGGCGTACGCCGGAAGGATATCTGGAAGTCCGGGGCCGGGCCACGGATCACATCAACCGCGCCGGCGAAAAGATTTCGGCGGAAGAAATCGAAAATCACCTGATTGCGCACGAAAACGTGTTCGATGCCGCGGTCGTTGCCGTGCCCGACCCGTTTCTGGGCGAACGCAGCTGCGCCTTCGTGATCGCCGACGGCGAGCCACCGAAACCCGCCGCGCTCAAGGCGTGGATTCGCGACCGCGGTCTGGCGGCGTTCAAGGTTCCCGATCAGATCCGTCTGGTGGACAGCTTCGAGACCACGGCAGTGGGCAAGATCAGTCGCCGGGAACTGCGGGCGCGGCTGCGGGCCCGCCTGCTGGACGGGTGACGCGCTGACGTGGGCCTGCCGAAACTCACTCCCTATGCCTTGCCGGACGAACAGGACGTGCCGCGCGCGCGCGGTCCGTGGCAGCTGGACTATCGGCGCGCTGCGCTGCTCATTCATGACATGCAGCAGTATTTCGTCGACGCATTCGCGCCCGGTGAGCCGCCCATCAGCACCGCCATCGCGAACATGGCTGCGCTGGTCGCGCGCTGCCGGGCCGCCGGCGTGCCGGTGTTCTACACCTGCCAGCCGGGCGATCAGGATCCGCGCGACCGCGGCCTGCAAAAGGATTTGTGGGGCCCGGGCATGACCGGGGCGCCTCGACATCAGCGTGTCATCGACGTCCTGACGCCTGCTGCGGGCGATCACGTCCTGACCAAGCATCGCTACAGTGCGTTTCAGCGCACGAACCTCGAACCGCTGCTGCGGGTGCGCGGCCGCGACCAGCTGGTGGTGTGCGGCGTGTTCGGGCATATCGGTTGCCTGCTGACGGCCGGCGAAGCGTTTCAGCGCGACATCGAGGCCTTTGTCGTCGCCGACGCCATCGCCGATTTCTCCCGCGCGCAGCACGATCTGACCCTGCATTACGTTGCCGACTGCTGTGGCGTGGTGCTGACGACTTCACAGGTAGAGGCGACATTGCCATGAGCGCGAATTCCGGGCCGTTGACACTTGAGCGCATGCGCGCCGATATCGCCGAGGTTCTTCTCGAAACGCCGGATCGGATCGGTGACGGCGACAATCTCGTGGATCTGGGCCTGGACTCGCTGCGAACCATGACGCTCGTCACCCTGTGGCGGGAGGGCGGCGTCGAACTCGACTTTGGCGATCTGGTGACTGCGGAACCGTCGCTGGCCGGGTGGTGGGCGGTGGTGATGCAGCGCCAGGCCGACATCGGCGAAGGCTGATTGCAGGCATGCAGCGCATGGGTGACAAGATGACAGCCGCGGCGGTGCACGACGGAGCCCTGCGCGGTGCGGCCCTGACCGAGGCCCAGTCCGGCCTGTGGTATGCGCAGCAGCTCGATCCGGACAATCCGGTCTTCAATGTTGCGCATGCCATCGAGATGACCGGCCGGCTGGATGTTGCCGCATTCGAGCAGGCGGTTGCCCAGGCGATCGGCGAAACCGAAGCGCTGGCCCTGCGCATCGAGACCACCACCGAAGGACCGCGCCAACGCGTCGACCGCGCTTTCCGCCCCGATCTCGAACACTTCGACCTGTCGGCGAGCGACGATCCGCTGGCCCGGGCCCACGCCGCGATGCGTGCCGACCGGCGCACGCCGCTCGATCCGGCCCGCGACCGCCTCGCCGCGATCAAGCTGTTTACCCTCGGGCCCGACCACTATCTGTGGTACGTGCGCGTGCACCATCTGGCTGCCGACGGTTACGGCATGACCCTGCTCACCGACCGCGTGGGGGAGCTGTACACGGCGCGGATCAGGCAGCGCGAGGCGGCGGCTGCATTCCCATCATTCGATGTCGTGCTGGCTGACGACGCGAGCTATCGCGGCAGCGAACAGCGCACAGCCGATGCCGAATTCTGGCGCCGCGCGTTTTCGCCGCCGCCGGCGGTGGTGGGCATGGCCAGCGGACGCGCCATCACCGCGCACGACGTGCATCGCATCGAAAGCCCGGCACCGGCCGGCGTTGCGGACCGCGTGCGCGCGTTCGCCAGCGAACACCGGCTGCCCTGGCCGGATGTGCTCACCGTGCTGGTGGCACTGTACTGCCAGCGCATGACGGGCGGCGACGAGGCCGTCGTCGGCGTGCCGTACATGGGGCGGTTCGGCAGTCCGGTCGCGCGCGTGCCGGCCACGGTGATGAATGTTCTGCCGCTGCATGTCCGGCTCGACGAAACACGGCCGCTGGCCGAACTTTGCGCGGACGTGTCGGCCACCCTGGCGACCGCGCGCCGCCATGGCCGCTACCGCAGCGAGCAACTGCGCCGCGATCTCGGCCTGCTCGGCGGCGAGCGCCGCCTGTACGGCGCGCTGATCAACGTGCTGCCCTTCGATCGGCCACCGCGTCTGGCCGGACTGGAAACCCGCGTTCACGTGCTGTCCACCGGTCCCGTCGACGACATCACGATCACCTTTCGCGGCGATGCCGCCGCGGCACTGTCGCTGGAAATCGAATCGAATCCGGATCTGTACTCGCTCGCCGCCACCCGGGCCCACGCCGAACGGCTCGCCGCGTTTCTCGAGTCCGCGCTGGCAGCCGGGTCGCTGGCCGACGTGCCTGTCGCCAGCCCGGCCGAGATCCGGCAGGTGATTTACGACTGCAACGCCACCGCTCACAGCGTGCCCGCGGCCACGCTCGCGGCGCTGATCGAAGCATCGATGCAACGCCGGCCCGATGCCGAGGCACTGGTTTTCGATACGCAGTCGCTGACGTACGCCGACCTTGACGAACGCTCCGCCGCGCTGGCCGCCGCGCTTGTCGAACGCGGTGTCGGCAGCGACGACGTGGTGGCGGTTGCCCTGCAGCGCTCGATCGAACTGATCGTGGCGCTGGTCGCCGTGCTCCGCGCCGGCGCCGCCTATCTGCCGCTTGACCCCGAACATCCGCCCGAACGCCTGCAACGGCTGATGACGCGGGCAAATGCGCGCTGCGTTCTGGTCGATGATGCGGATGTCGCCCGCATCGGCGATGCGACCGTGACGCTGCCGGTCAGCCTCTGGCCGCTGCAGACATCGGTACGGCCCGATACGCCGGCGCGGCTCGACGCCGCCGCCTACGTGCTGTTCACGTCCGGCTCGACCGGCGAACCCAAGGGCGTCGTCATCGAGCACCGCGCCATCGTCAACCGCCTCGAATGGATGCGCGCCCATTACGGCGTGGACGAACACGACCGCATCCTGCACAAGACACCGACGACCTTCGACGTCTCGGTGTGGGAGCTGTTCCTGCCGCTGCTGACCGGCGCGACCCTGGTCGTCGCGCGTCCGGGCGAGCATCGCGATCCGCGCGCGCTGGCGGCGCTGATTCGCGCGCAGCGCATCACCACCCTGCACTTCGTGCCGTCGATGCTGGCCGCGTTTCTGTCCGAGCCGAGTGTCGCGGGCCTGTCGCTCAAGCGTGTTTTCTGCAGCGGCGAGGCGCTGGATGCGGCGCTGCGCGACCGCTTTCACGCGCTGATCGATGCCGAGCTGCACAATCTCTACGGGCCGACCGAGGCGGCCGTGGATGTCAGTTTCTGGCCGGCAGCGCCTGATGACACCTCCGCGCCGGTACCCATCGGCTTTCCGGTCTGGAACACACGCCTCTACGTGCTCGACGACCACCAGCGTCCCGTCCCGCCGGGTGTGGTCGGCCATCTGGCCATCGCCGGCGTGCAGCTTGCGCGCGGCTACCTGGGCCGCCCGGACCTGACCGCCGAGCGTTTCGTGCCCGACCCGTTCGTGCCGGACGCGCGCATGTACTGGAGCGGCGATCTTGTCTGGCGGCGCGACGATGGCGCAATTGCCTATCTCGGCCGCTCGGACAACCAGATCAAGGTGCGCGGCGTGCGCATCGAACCCGGCGAGATCGAATCGGCGCTGCTTGCATCCGGCCAGGTCCGGCGCGCCTGTGTCATCGCCCGCGAGGATCGCGCCGGCGATCGCCGCCTGGTTGCCTATGTGGTACCCGCTGCCGGGTACGACGAGCAGCGGCTGCGCGATCATCTTGCCCTGCGCCTGCCCGAAATCATGCGCCCGTCCGCGATCGTCGTGCTCGACGACCTGCCGGTGACGGCCAATGGCAAGCTGGATCGCGCCGCACTGCCGGCGCCGCACATCGATGTATCCGGCGGTCGTCCCGCCCGCACCGAAACCGAAGCCACGCTCGCAGCGCTGTTTGCCGAAGTGCTCGGGCTGGATGACGTCCCTGGTGCCGAGGACGACTTCTTCAGCCTTGGCGGCGATTCGTTGCTGGCCGTGCAGCTCATGCTCCGGGCGCGGCAGGCGTGGGGACGCGACCCGGGGCTTGGCGCCCTGTTCGCGCACCCGAGCGTCGCCGCGCTCGCCGCCGTGATCGACGCCGGGGAATCCGCAACCGACCATGGCCTCGCGCCGCTGCTCGAACTGACCGCCGGGCCTGCTGGCCGGCCGGCGCTGTTCCTCGTCCACCCGGCCGGCGGCATCGCCTGGTGTTATCGCCCGCTCGCGCGCGTGCTGGCGCGGCAGCGAAGCGTCTACGGGCTGCAGGCGCCCGCGCTCGATCCGGCGGTCCAGGTGCCGGAGAGCATCGACAGGCTCGCGTCCGAGTATGTCGAACGCATCATGGCCGTGCAGCCGCAGGGGCCCTACCATCTCGGCGGCTGGTCGGTCGGCGGCATCATTGCCCATGCCATGGCCGTGCACCTGCGCCGGCTGGGGCGGGAAGTCGGCCTGCTCGCCGTGCTCGACGCCTATCCCAGCGACTGCTGGCGTGCCGAGCCGGAGCCGGACGAAGCGGCGGCGCTGCGTGCGCTGCTGGCCATCGCCGGCTATGATCCCGACCAACATCAGGATCTGGATACGCGCGCCGCGATTGTCGAATTCCTGCGTCGTGGCGACAGCGCGCTCGGCAGCCTGCCGGCGCGCACGCTCGACGGCGTCATTCGCGTCGTTACCGGCACGAACCGCCTGGTCCGCAACCACTACCACACCCGCTACGACGGCATGCTGACGCATGTGCGCGCCGCCCGCGATCACACGGACGGCAAGCTCGTGCCCGACCTGTGGGCGCCCTACATCGATGACCTGGAGGTGATCGACGCACCCTTCGTGCATGCCGAACTGCCCGGTGTCGAGGCGACCCGACAGGTCGCACCGGCGCTCGCGGCGCGGCTCGCTGCCCTGGAAGACGGGACAGACGCGTGCAGCTGACCGGCATTGCGGGAAAAATCGCCTTTATCACCGGTGCGGCGGGCGGCATCGGCGCGGCCGTCGTGCGCTCACTGGCCGCTGCCGGGGCCCGCGTTGTGGCGACGGATGTGGACGCCGTGGCGCTGGACACCTTGCGCAGCATCGCGGACGTGCGTCGTGAGCGCCTCGACGTGCGCGACAGCGGTCAGGTCGACGCGCTGATCGGGCGCATCGAACACCAGGCCGGGCCGATCGACATCGGCGTGAATGTCGCCGGCGTGCTGCGCACCGGCGTCGCCACCGAAACCAGCGATCAGGACTGGCAGGACCTGTTCGACATCAACGCCCGGGGCGTCTTTTACGTCTCGCGCGCGCTGGCGCGCCACATGCGCCCGCGCGGACGCGGCAACATCGTCACCGTCAGCTCCAATGCGGCCGGTATTCCACGCCACGGCATGGCTGCCTATGCCGCGTCCAAGGCAGCGGCGACCCTGTTCACCCGCAGTCTCGGCCTGGAACTGGCCCCCCACGGCATCCGCTGCAACGTGGTCGCGCCGGGCTCGACGCTGACGCCCATGCAGACCGGGATGTGGGACGGACCGGACGGCGAGGCGGCCGTCATCCGCGGCTCGCTCGACACCTACAAGAACGGCATTCCGCTGGGCCGTATCGCCGCGCCGGAGGATGTCGCGGACGCCGTCATGTTCCTGCTCTCCGATCAAAGCCGGCACATGACGATGGCGAATCTGTACGTCGACGGCGGCGCCACCATGCGGGGTTGATGATGCGACTAACAAACTGCCGGACATCGCGGGCGCGCGGCTTCGCCGGATGCATTCCTCGTACGGCGTGCCTGTTGCTGGGACTGTGCCTGGCGCTGGCTTCGGGCATGGCGGCGGCCGCGAAGATCGTCGACCTCAGTGGCCGCACGGTCTCCGTGGCGACGCCGGTGAACAGCATCGCCATCGACGATGGGCGTTTTCTCGTCGCGCTCGCCCTGCTGCATGACGACCCCGCCCGCCTGCTCGCGGCCTGGCCGCGAGATATTCACCGGATCGGCCAGAGTTTTTACGATGCGCTGCTCAAGAACTCGCCGGCGCTGGCGTCCGTGCCGCAAATCTCGAGTTCGGCCGGTACCTTCAGCCTGGAAGCCTTGCTGGCGGTAGCGCCCGGCGCGGCGGTCTTCTCGCTCGGCCGCGGCCCGACTCAGGCGCAGGTTCAGGTGATCGAATCCGTGGGCATCCCGGTTCTGTTCATCGACTTCTTCACGCACCCGCTGGAAAACCAGGCCCGCAGCCTGCGCATACTCGGCCAGCTGACCGGCGCCGAGGAACGTGCCGGCGCCTATATCGCGTTTCGCGATCGGCATTTGCAGGCGATTGCGCAGCGCGTGGCCACTATTCCCGCGGATCAACGCCCGACGGTCTTCCTCGAAGCGCACGCGGGCATTTCCGACGATTGCTGCTTCTCTCCGGGCAACGGCAACATCGGCGAATACATCGATTTTGTCGGTGGCCACAACATCGGCGCCGATGTGATCCAGGGCGCGTCCGGCAAGCTGAGCCTGGAATATGTGATTTCGCGCGACCCGGACGTGTACATCGCAACCGGAGGCCCGAGCCTCAAGGGCAAGGGCGGCCTCGTGCTGGGTCCGGGCATGGATGCCGAACGTGCGCGCAAGACCCTGGCCCGGGTGGCCGCGCGCGCGGGCATCGCCGAACTGTCGGCGGTCAAATCCGGCAACGTGCACGGTCTGTCCCATCTGTTGCTCAACTCGCCACTGGACATCGTCGCCATCGAGATGCTCGCCAGGTGGATCCATCCGAACCTGTTCGCGGATCTCGACCCGCAGGCGACGCTGGCGGAAATCGAGCGCCGCTTCCTGGGCGTGCCCTACGACGGCACGCACTGGATCAGCCTTCACCACACCGAGGAACCCAAGGCATGACCATGAGAAAACCACCCGCCCGGCACGATATCGGCGCCGCATATCGATCAATCCGGCTGTGGCTGCTGGCCCTGGCCTGCCTCGCGATCGCTCCGGCCGTGCAGGCGCAGGACGTTGCGAAAAGCGTCAAGGTCGCCCCCGGCGGGCTGTATGAACTCGTCGTCAACCCGTCGACGAACAAGCTCTATGTCGCGGCGGTCGGGCCGCGCGGCGAGAAGGCGGCGCAGATCGTCATGCTCAATGCCGAAACCCTCGAACGCGAAGGCAGCATCGATGTGGCCGAGACGCCGGTCTTCGGCCTGGGCATCAACCACAGGACGCAAATGCTCTACGGCACGGCCACGACCACCGGCCATGTCGTGGCCATCGATCTGGCGACGAACAAGATCGTCGCAGTCATCGGTGATGCCGGAGACGCCCACGTGCGCGAGGTCAGGGTCGACGAAGACGCCAACCGCCTCTATGTCTCGGTCGTTGGCGGACGTTACGGCGGCAGCAACGAGGTGTGGGTGATCGACGGCAGCAACAACACCCTGCTGCACAGGATTGCCGTCGACGCCGACATGCTGGTCGACGTCGCCGTGGACGCGAAAAAGGGCCGCATTTTCGCTGTCAGCATGAAAACGGACGAGATCGTCGTGATCGATGCCGACAGCCGCAAGGTCACCGACCGCTGGGCCAGCGGCGGCGAGCGTGCCACGAACGCGCTTTATGATGCCGCATCCAACCGGCTGTTCGTGACCCATCAGAACAGCGGTACGCTCAGCGTACTCGACGGCGACAACGGCACCCGGATTGCAAGCATCGACACCGGCGAGGGAGCGCTGGACGTGAAGTACGATGCCGGGGCCGGCCGACTTTACGTCACCAACCGCAAGGCCGGTACGCTGACGGTTATCGACGCCGCCAGCTACGATGTGCTGGGACAGATCGAAACCGGCACCTATCCGCAGACGATCGCCATCGACCAGAAAGCCAACCGCGTGTATGTCAGCAACAAGGCCAAGCGTCTGCCGCGCAATGCGCCGCCGGATGCCGTACCGCCGAAGGATCCCGATGGCGATACGGTCGTACTGATCAGGCAGTAAGCCGCGCGGTTGCAGGTCATCGCGTCACGCCGGTCGCCGCACCGCGCGGCGACCCGGCGTGTTTCCGACCCGGTGGCGTGGAAATTCAGCCGCCCGGGGTTGCCGATTCGACCAGGTCGTCGACGCTGACCTGCAAATGGCCATCATCGCCGTGCTGAACCCGGGCGTGTACGCCGTACACGCGGGCGAGCACTTCCGGCGTGATCGCTTCCGGCGGCGTGCCGGAGGCGGCCACGCTGCCGTTGTCCAGCACGATGATGCCATCGGACCAGCGCGCGGCAATCTGCAGGTCGTGCAATACGGCAAGTACGATCATGCCGTGCTCGCTGGCGACCGTGCGCACGAGCATCATCACGCGCAACTGATGCCGCAGATCGAGCGCGCTGATCGGTTCGTCGAGCAGCAGCACGCGCGGTTCGCGCACCAGCGCCTGGGCCAGCGACACCAGCTGCCGCTGGCCGCCCGAGAGCCGCCCGAGCGGGTCCATCGCCAGATGCGCGATGCCGACCGCTTCCAGCACATCGGCCGCGTGACGCGTCGCCTCACGCCCGCCGGACCCGTGGCCACCCACCGGCGAGGCACGCAATGCGCTGAGCACGGATTCGAACACGCTCAGGCCGATACCCTGCGGAATGGATTGCGGCATGTAGGTCACGATGCGCGCGTGCTCGGCCAGCGTCAGGCCCAGCAGCTGCCGCCCGCCCAGAACGACCGTGCCGCGTGCCGGCAACAGTCCCGCCAGCGCGCGCAGCAGCGTGCTCTTGCCGGCGGCATTCGGGCCGATCAGCGAATACAG
>CAZYIP010000098.1:0-13908 GCA_964646895.1 uncultured Salinisphaerales bacterium
GCGGTGGAGCGGGAGCTCGCCAGGCGCTAGAGCCATCTGGCTGCGGCTGACCTTGCCGAATTCTCCATGGCGAATTCCCGCGCACGCGTGCAGGCCTATGAGTATCCACCGGAAGTCATCGGGGACGCTGACAGACGCGCGTGGTGCCAGTCGTGGGTCTGGAGCCTCATCAAATTCCGGGGCGGTTCAGGTTACGGTTACGCGGGACTCGCTGTCGACGGAATGAGATCAAGCGCCGGGTGTCACGCCCGCAAAGCAAATTGACTGAGTTGCGTGGCTTCCTTAATGTAGCCCCCGGGAGTAGCCACTAAACGATAACAGCCCAGGAGGGCTCGCCATGGCGTCGATCAAACGTCTTTTTCTCATTGGAATCCTGGCTCTCGGCTTTACGCTGGGGGCGGCCCATGCTCAGGACAAGCTCGCGGATATGGATCCTGTCACCCTGAAGCTTGCGCACGTGGTCAACACGAAGGACGGCTTTCATATCGCTGCGGAGCGGTTCGCGGAACTGGTTGAGAAGCGCACCGACGGCACCATCAAGATCAAGATATATCCCAACGCCCAGCTCGGCGACGAGCGCACCCTGCTCGAAGGCATGCAGATCGGTTCCGTCGATATGGGCGTGATCACCAGTGGGCCCGTTGCAAACTTCGTCGAGGAAATCGCCGTTTTCGATATGCCGTTTCTGTTTTCCTCCAGGGAGGAAGCCTACAAAGTGCTGGACGGGCCGGTGGGGCAGGAGCTGCTGGACCAGCTTGAGCGGGTCAACCTCAAGGGCCTGGCTTATGCCGAGCGCGGCTTCCGCAATCTGACCAACAGCGAGCATCCTGTCCATCGTCCCGAGGATCTCAAGGGGCTGAAAATCCGGGTCATGGAAAATCCGGTTTATATCGACGCCTTCCGTACGCTGGGTGCCAACGCCGTGCCGATGGCCTGGACCGAGGCGCTGACCGCGATGCAGCAGGACACCATCGACGGGCAGGAGAATCCGGTCAACGTGGTGGACTCTTTCAAACTGTACGAAACGCAAAAATACATGTCCATGACGCGGCACACCTATTCACCGGCGCTGTTCGTCATGAGTCTGAGAGTGTGGAAGCGACTGCCCGAGGAGGCCCGGCAAATTCTCAAGCGCTCCGCCCAGGATGCCGCCGAGTATGAACGCAAGATGAACGCGAAAATGGAGGAAGAACAGCTTCAGAATCTGCGTGACCATGGCATGGAGATCATCATGCAGCCGGATATCGATGCCTTCCGCAAGGCCGTAAAGCCGGTCTACGAGAAATACCAGGACCGCTTCGGCTCGTATCTCGATCGTATTCACGAGCAACTTTAGGGACTCCAGGGCTGCACAGGGAAGTCTGCTGGATAGCAGAGGTCCGGGCCGGGCACTGCTTCGCCGCCAGTCGCGGCACATCACGGCTTGATTTCGCGTGCAGCCCCATGCCCGAAGGCCTGGACTCGCCGGGGGGAAATCCGTGTTAGCTGTTTTGCAGGCCATCGAGCGCCGGCTCGACGCCGTGATTCGACCGATCGCCTTCCTGGCGCTGGTCGCGATGATTGCGGTCGTCACGATACAGATCGTTTTCCGCATGGCGTTTACCGCCGTTAGCTGGTCCGAGGAGCTGGCCCGTTATCTGCTGGTGTGGACGACCTTCCTCGGCGCAACGCTGGCCTACCAGCGCAGCAGCCACATCGTCGTGACGGTATTTGTCGATCTGCTCCCGGGCCCGCTGGCAAGGCTCGGGCGCGTACTCGCCCACGCTGCCTCGCTGATCTTCTTTATTGTGATCATCGTCGCCGGCTGGCACTACATGGCTCTCCAGAGCTTTCAGGTATCAGCCTCCCTGCGGATTCCGATGCCATGGGTCTACAGCATCATCCCGGTCACCGCCGCCGTCATGGGTTATTACACGGCGGTGGATCTGGCGGAAACGCTTCTCGGCCGGGACAAGGATGAGGGCGACACCGAGGCAGCGGGTTAATGGCCGCACTTCTCTTCGGCGCTTTTTTTGGCCTGCTCGCGCTCGGCGTGCCGGTCGCGGTGGCCATCGGGCTGAGCTCGCTGGTCGCGCTCCAGGTGGACGGTTTGCCGATCATGGTCGTGGTGCAGCGGATGTTCGCCGGCACCGACTCATTTGCCCTGATCGCGGTTCCGTTTTTTATCCTCGCCGGCGACATCATGGCGTCGGGCATGGTCAGCCGCAAGCTGGTGGAATTTGCCGATGCGCTGTTCGGCTTCGTCAAGGGCGGGCTGTCGATCGTCGCGGTGCTCGCGGGCATGTTTTTCGCCGCCATTTCGGGCTCCGGGGCTGCCACCACGGCAGCGGTGGGCTCGACGCTCATACCCGAGCTCAAGCGCAAGGGCTATGAGGAGTCGCAAGCCGCCAGCCTGATCGCGGCGAGCGGGACCATCGGTGTGGTCATTCCGCCCTCGGTGCCGATGATCATCTATGCGGTGCTGGCCGAGCAGTCCGTGGCGCGGCTGTTTCTCAATGGCTTCATTCCGGGGATCGTGATGGGCCTTGGCTTGATAGGCGTCGCCCTGTTGCAGGCATACCAGCGCAACTACCCCCGTGGCAGCAAGCTTTCCCTGCGCAACATCGTGCGCACGCTGTTTGATGCTTTCTGGGGGCTGCTGACGCCGATCATCATCCTGGGCGGAATCTTTTCCGGCATATTCACCCCCAGCGAGGCAGCGGTGGTGGCCGTGAACTACGCCCTGATGGTCTCGCTGTTTATCTACCGTGATCTCACTCTGCGCGAGATCTACGCGCTGATGATCCGCTCCGTAATCACCACGGGCGTGATCATGTTCGTGATCGCGACGTCCGCGGCGCTGAGCTGGACACTGGCGAACTGGAGCATTCCAACCCTGATAGCGGATTCGGTGCTCAGCGTATCCTCCCGACCCATGATAATCCTCCTGCTGATCACCGGAGTGATCCTGATCACCGGCGTATTCATGGAGACGGCCAGCGCGCTGATCATTCTTACCCCGGTATTCCTGCCGCTGGTCAACGCAATGCACATCGACCTGATCCATTTCGGGCTCATCATGGTCGTGGGCCTGGCGATCGGCATGATTACGCCCCCGGTCGCCATCAATCTGTACGTCGCCTCGTCGATCACCAAGCTGCCGCTGGAACGCATCTCGGCATCCGTCATCCCTTACCTGCTCGTTCTGATCGGCGCTCTCCTGCTCGTTGTGTATGTGCCGATTGTCCTGGGGCTGTCCGGATGAGCAGGTGGCTTCCACATCACGCGCCGTACCCGCCTGTGCTCCGCGCCATGGTCCCGAGGGCGCACGGGTAATCAGCGCTGCGCCACGGGCGCCGTCTGCGGTATCATGAGCCGGGCAATCATACCCAGCGAGCGACACGGCACGACATGCGCATCACAGTCAACGGCGATACGCTTGACGCACCGGAGGGCCTGACGGTCGCCGGCCTGCTGGAAATGCTCGGCGCATCCGGGCGACGAGTGGCAATCGAGCGTAACGGCGACATCATCCCGCGCAGTGAGCATTCTGCTCATGTGCTGGCGGACGGCGACCGGATCGAAATCGTGCATGCGATTGGCGGCGGTTGAGTCCACGCACTTCGCATTGACAGCTTCCCACGGTGAACACCATGACTGCGAATCACCCGACGGGCGATGTTCCGCTCGTTATCGACGGCCGGGAGTATCATTCCCGGCTCCTCGTCGGCACCGGCAAGTATCGTGACCTTCAGGAAACCGCTGCAGCCATCGAGGCCAGCGGCGCGGAGATAGTCACGCTCGCCATCCGCCGCGCCAACATCGCCCAGCCCCTCGACGAGCCCAATCTGCTGGATGTCATCCCGCCCTCGCGCTACACCCTGCTGCCGAATACCGCAGGCTGCTATACCGCCGATGACGCCGTGCGCACCTGCCGTTTCGCGCGCGAACTGCTGGACGGCCATAACCTGGTCAAGCTCGAAGTGCTGGGCGACCGGCAAACGCTGTATCCGGACGTGCCCGCCACCCTGGAAGCAGCACAACGCCTTGTCGCCGAGGGCTTTCGCGTGATGGCCTATACCAGCGACGACCCGGTCGCGGCGCGACGTCTGGAGGAGATCGGCTGCGTGGCGGTGATGCCGCTGGCGGCGCCGATCGGCTCCGGGCTGGGCATCCAGAATCGCTACCACATCATGACCATCATCGAGAATGCCAGCGTCCCCGTCCTGGTGGACGCGGGCGTCGGCACCGCCTCGGACGCGGCGATCGCGATGGAACTCGGCTGCGATGGCGTGCTCATGAACACGGCCATTGCCGCTGCACAAAAGCCGGTGTTGATGGCATCAGCGATGCGCAAGGCGATCGAAGCCGGGCGTGAGGCATTTCTCGCCGGGCGCATGCCGCGGCGGCGTTATGCGTCGGCGTCGTCACCGTTGACCGACATGCCCGGCTGAAACCCCTTGACTACCACTGCCGGTGACGATCGCCCGCCGGTAAAACGGCGCGTGCGCTCGTTCGTGCGCCGCGAAGGACGCCTCACGCCGGCGCAGAATCGCGCCCTCGAACGTCTGTGGCCACGCTTCGGCCTGGACGCCAGCCGGCCGCTGGACCCGGTTCGCGTATTTGGTCGCGAGGCACCGCTGAGCCTGGAGATCGGCTTCGGCACCGGTGAAGCCCTGCTGGCCCAGGCCGAGGCGAATTCCGGACACGATCACATCGGCATCGAAGTGCATCGTCCGGGGGTGGGGCGAGTGTTACGGCAGATCGAGGAGCAGGATCTGCGCAATGTGCGCATCTTCCAGGCGGACGCGGTCGATGTACTGGAGGGCTGCATCGCGCCTGCGATGCTCGACGTGGTGCAGCTTTATTTCCCCGACCCATGGCCGAAGAAACGCCACCACAAGCGCCGGCTTGTACAGACGCCGTTCGCGGATCTGGTCGCGAGCCGCCTCAAGCCGGGTGGGCGGTGGCTGCTGGCGACCGACTGGGAACCGTATGCAGAACACATGCGCGCACTACTGGACGCGCATCCGGATTTCGCCAACGTAGCCGGCACGGGCGCATACCTGAGCGCCCGACCGGCGCGCGCCGGCACACGCTTCGAGCGACGCGGTGAGCGCCTAGGGCATCGGGTCTTCGATCTTGCGTACGTCCGCCGATAAGCTTTTCTGTCCAACGGACGCAACGCGCAATCGCGGCTCCCACGGAGGCGTCAGGCGTTACTCTTCCAACCAGCTCTGCTGATAATTCTGCAGCCCGATGCGGTCGATCAGTTCGATCTGCGTTTCCAGCCAGTCGATGTGCTCTTCCTCGCTCTTCTGGATGTCCACCAGCAACTCGCGGGACACATAATCCTGGACTGATTCACAGTAGGCAATGGCCTCGCGATAAAGGGGATGGGCTTCGCGCTCCAGGCGGAGATCGCACTCCAGCATTTCGGCCACGTTTTCGCCGATCAGCAACTTGCCGAGATCCTGAAGATTGGGAAGCCCTTCGAGAAACAGGATGCGCTCGATCAGCACATCGGCGTGCTTCATCTCGTCGATGGATTCTTCGTATTCTTTCTCGCCGAGCCCCTTCAAGCCCCAGTTCTTGTACATGCGGGCATGTAAGAAGTACTGGTTGATCGCGGTCAGCTCGTTGCGCAGCGCCTTGTTGAGATATTCAATGACTTTGGGATCGCCTTGCATCGCTCGCTCTCCTTCGGAAAGGTGATTGCCACCCATTCACTATACCAGAGAGCGCGTCGTACTTAAACCGTAATCTATTGATTATTAGGTAATTTTATTATTGCTTCTAACAATCATTCGCAATCGCATCAGGCGGTGAGAGCCGGTACCGCCAATGCCGGTGATGCCTCGCAAACGGCTTCCACGGCCTGGTTGCACACCCGCTCGCGTACAACCTCGCGGGCATATGGCCCGCACTTCCCGCAGACGGTACTGACCCCCAGCGTACGCCGCACATCGCGCAGGCTCTGCGCGCCCGCGTCCACCGCCGCCACTATCTGTTTATCGGTAATGCCCCGGCACACGCATACGTACATTGAGGACCCGTCCAAATAACCCGATACCGATACAGAAGTTAAAACGAAATGAGAATGATTGTCAATAGCTACAACAGGACCTGCGCCGACGTCGCTGACACACCGATGTCCGGGTCTGGATGGACAACCCGTGCACGAGCAGGCTCTAACCGTCCACTACCCCGACGAGTGGTCGGCATACTTGGCCGGCTCCGGCGGGTTATTGCTCCCTGGCCCGATCCGCGCAGTAGGACTCCAGTTCGCGCAATGCGCGCACATAAACGTCGCGCTTGAAAAACACCACCTCACGCGGCGGGTGCCAGTAGTCCACCCAGCGCCAGCCGTCAAACTCCGGCTTTTCGGTGTGATCCAGGCACACGAGGCTCTCGCTTGCCTCCAGCCGCAACAAAAACCATTTCTGCTTCTGGCCGATGCACACCGGGCGGCGATTGTGGCGCACGAATCGCCGCGGCAGCCGGTAGCGCAACCAGCCGCGGGTGCAGCCGATGATGCGCACATGAGCGGCGATCAGCCCGAGCTCCTCCTCGAGCTCGCGAAACAGCGCTTCCTCCGGCGATTCCCGGAAGCGGATGCCGCCCTGCGGAAACTGCCAGGCATCCTGTCCGATGCGCTTGGCCCACAGAACCTCGCCGTCAGAGTTGGTCAGCACAATCCCGACGTTCGGCCTGAATCCATCCTTATCGATCACGGGGATGTCTCCCTGCACGCCAGTACAGTGACGTCATTGTTTTCAGCGCAAATATCCTGTGCCCGCCAACCGCCTCCAGGAGCCGCCGACGAGCCTTCGATCCAAAGAATACCATGATCGCCGGCCGGAACGTCGACACGAATCGACACGCCTTCAAGCGCAGCACGCGCGCCGGTACCGCCGCCGGAGACCTGCCGACGAGACTCAGATGGAGGAGATTGCCGTCACGAACCCGTCACATCGCAATCATATACTTCGTTATCGACTGGATTCCGGTGCGGAGACGCAATGGCCGAGACACTCATTGCTACGCGCGCGGGTACCACCGGCCGGGATCGCGGCAGGCACACGCCACCGGTGATTACCCATCGACCACCGTTCTCTGGTTAAATATTCGAATCCTGTAGCCAAATCCGGCGCACCAACGGCCGACAAAGCATGAGTGAACGCAGCGCGGTAGTGGCCGGCGCGACCGGCTTGACGGGCGGGTATTGCCTCCGGCTTCTGCTGGAAGACGAGGACTATGCGCAGGTCACCACCATCACGCGGCGCCCGATCAGTCTGCAGCACGACAAACTGACCCAGCGCGTGCTCGATTTCGAGCGTCTGGACGAGGTGGCCGATGCGCTTGCGGTGAACGACGTGTTCTGCTGTCTGGGCACGACGTTGCTCAAGGCAGGTTCGCACGCCGCTTTTGCGCGTGTGGACTATGGCTTCGTCAAATGGCTGGCGGAGCTGGCTGCCGAGGCCGGAGCGCGCCAGTTTCTGCTCATCTCGGCGATCGGCGCCAACCATTTTTCGCCGATATTTTACAATCGGACGAAGCGACGGGCGGAGGACGCGGTACGCGCCCTGCCGTTCGCAAGCGTGCACATCATGCGCCCGGCGCTGCTGCTCGGCCATCGCCGGGAGGCGCGCCCGATAGAGGACTTCATCAAGCTGTTTTCGCCCTATATGTCACTGGCCTTGTGGGGGCCTCTCCAGCGCTACCGGCCGGTACACGCCGAGACGGTGGCCGAGCAGATGATCCGCCTGGCCAAGCTCGATCAATCCGGGGTGCATGTTCACCCCGTTTCCGCCTACGAATAAGGAAAGCTTCTCCGGAGCAGACTATGAGAATACACCTATCCCGCCTGATACTGATCGTCATCGCCGTGGTCTATGCGGGGCTTGGAGTCGCGTTCCTGTTTTTCACCAAGAACATGATCAGCGTGCTGCCGATGCGGGCCACCCCCGCCGGCGATCTTGCCGCCGGCGAGCTGACTCAGATCGCCGCCGTCTATGGCGGGCAGGGCCTCGCCCTGGCGGCAATCTTCGCCTGGGGTGCCGTGGTAAGCAGCCGCCGCCGCATGGCGCTGTCGGTGGCGGCCATCGTCCTCGCCGGGCTGGTCGTCGGCCGTGTCATCGGCATGCTGATGTACCCGCCGGTCGGTGTCTACAGCATCGGCATTGCGGTGATCGAAGCCATCGGCTGCGGATTCTGCGTGTTCGGGCTGATGAAGCTGGGCACCGAGATGCCATCCGCCATTCGCCGCTGAGGGGCTTCCGAGCAACCGCAGCGGGCGCAGACAGGCCGCGTACCGCCAAGTGCGGCAGGTTATTCAGAGGCCGCCGCACGCAGCCGGTGCGCGGCGGCCACCATGTGCCGCAGCGCCGGCTCCACTTCGCCCCAGCCACGGGTCTTGAGGCCGCAGTCCGGGTTGACCCACAGGCGCTCGACGGGCACCAGATGGCGGGCGCGTTCGAGCAACTGCACCATCTCCTCGGTATCCGGCACGCGCGGTGAGTGGATGTCGTACACGCCGGGGCCGATCTCGTTGGGGTACTCGAAGGTGCGGAATGCATCGAGCAGATCCATGCGCGAGCGCGACGACTCGATGGAAATGACATCGGCGTCCAGCCGCGCGATCGACTCGATGATGTCGTTGAACTCGGAATAGCACATGTGCGTGTGAATCTGGGTGTGATCTTCCACGCCGCTCGACGCCAGCCGGAAGGCGTCCACCGCCCAGGTCAGATACTCACCCCAGCGGGCGCGCCGCAGCGGCAAGCCTTCGCGCAGCGCCGGCTCGTCGATCTGCACGATCCTGATACCGGCGGCCTCCAGATCCGCAACCTCATCCCGCAAGGCCAGCGCAATCTGCGCCGCGGTGGTCGCGCGCGGCTGATCGTCGCGCACGAATGACCATTGCAGAATCGTCACCGGTCCGGTGAGCATTCCCTTCATCGGCCGGTCGGTGAGCGACTGGGCGTAGGTGATCCAGTCCACGGTCATGGGCGCGGGACGGGAGACGTCGCCGAAAATGATCGGCGGCTTCACCGCGCGCGAGCCGTAGCTCTGCACCCAGCCATTGCCGGTGAAGGCGAAGCCGTCGAGCAGTTCGCCGAAATACTCGACCATGTCGTTGCGCTCGGCCTCACCGTGCACCAGCACATCCAGGCCGATCTCCTCCTGGCGCCGCACGGTCGCCGCGATCTCGGCGCGCATCCTGGCCAGATAGGCATCATGATCCAGCCGTCCGGCACGATGATCCCGCCGCGCCGCGCGGATCTCCGCGGTCTGGGGAAACGAACCGATGGTGGTTGTCGGCAAGGTCGGCAAACGCAGGCGCTGATGCTGTACGACAGCACGCTCGGCAAACGGATGCCGGCGGCGCTTCATATCCTCGTCGATTGCGGCGAGGCGGCGCTGGACCGCAGCCACATGAATGCGCTCGGACGTACGCCGGGATTGCACCGCCTGTGCGCTGTCGGCGATGGCCGCCGCCACCGCTTCCTGTCCCTCGGCCAGCGCGCGCCGGATGGTCACCACTTCGTCCAGCTTCTGGCGGGCAAATGCGAGCCAGGCCTTCAGATCCGCTGCGAGCCCGTCTTCCAGTTCCAGATCCGTGGGCACATGCAGCAACGAGCAGCTCGGCGCCACCCACAGGCGCTCGCCACGCTGGCGATATGCCGGCTCCAGGCGAGTCACGACCGCCTCCAGATCGGTACGCCACACGTTGCGGCCGTCCACCACGCCCAGCGACAGCACCCGTTCGGCGGGCAGCCGCTGCAACACCGCATCGAGCTGTTCGGGCGCACGCGCCAGGTCCACGTGCAGGCCGGCGACCGGCAGTTCGGCCGCCACGTCCAGATTGTCGCCCAGCTCACCGAAGTACGTCGCCAGCAGAATCCTGCGTCCGGCGCCGGCCAGATCGCCATACGCGCTGGCGAACGCTGCGCGCCATGCCGGAGGCAGATCGAGCGTCAGGATCGGTTCGTCCAGCTGCACCCAGTCCACGGCGGCGTTCAGCCGTTGCAGTATCTGCACGTAGGCCGCGACCAGGCCGGGCAACAGGGCAAGCCGGTCGAATTCCTCACCCTGCGGCTTGGCCAGCCACAACCAGGTCAGCGGACCGGTCAGCACCGGCTTGACGCGGTGGCCCGCTGCAAGCGCTTCGTCCACCTCGTCGAACAGGCGCGTTCCGGTAAGCGCGAAATGCTGGCCCGGGCCCAGTTCCGGCACGATGTAGTGATAATTGGTATCGAACCACTTGGTCATCTCGCAGGGCGCTACGTCCCCATGGGGATCGCCGGGACGGGCGCGCCCACGGGCCATGCGGAAGTAGGTGTCGATGTCGCCGCTGGCGCTGCCGAAGCGTTCGGGCACTGCGCCCAGCAGCACGCTCATGTCGAGCACCTGGTCGTACCAGGAAAAGTCGCCCACCGGAATGTAATCCAGCCCCGCCTCAGCCTGTAGCGCCCAGTGCCGCGCGCGCAGATCACGCCCGGCGTGCTCCAGCGCGTCGCGGTCGATATCCCCTTTCCAATACGCTTCCAGCGCCCTTTTCAGCTCGCGGCGAGCACCAATACGGGGAAAACCGAGATTATGCGCGATACCCATGTCCGTCTCCGTGATTCAAGGAACTGCAGGCCGTCGATTATGGCGCGGCCGTTATCAATATTCAATCCGCTAATCATGATAAGCGGATATGAAAATCGGGCAAAAGCGTCTTAACCTCGGAATCCACTCGGGTTTCGCAGCCTTCGGCAGTGGCAAAAAACCTCGTAATCAGGGACTATGTGTGCGGCTTTCGCAAAAGAAGAGAGGGGAGGATGAAGCGTTTTGCGCTGGGCGTGGCCGTGCTGATATTGCTGTTGGCGGCCGCATTCTTTTACTTCGACTACGCCTATCCGCTGCCGGGCTTCGCGCCCGACGACGCAACTCTGGTGACAGCCGCCGACGGCACGCCGTTGCGCGTGATCGGCGCCAGCGGCACGGCCTGGAGCTATCCGATTTCGGTAAATCAGGTGTCCGAATGGTATCGCCAGGCGCTCATCAACTGGGAAGAACCCGGCTTCTACTGGCACCCCGGCATCAATCCGGTCAACCTGGTGCGCGGGGTGTGGCACGAAATCAGCGGCCACGGCGAGGTTCGTGCCTCCCTCACCATGCGCGTGGCAGAGCTGATGATTGCGCATCCGCCGACGTTCCTTGGCCGATTGCAGACGCTGTTTCGCACCCTGCAGCTCGCGCTGCATCACTCCAAGCAGGAAATCCTCGATCTGTACATCAACCATGCGCCGTTCGGCGGGCCGCTGCGCGGCGTGCAGGCCGCCAGCTACGCTTATTTTCACAAGCCGGCATCGGACCTGAACCACGCCGAGGCGGCACTCCTGGTGGCTTTGCCTCACGCGCCCACGGCCCTGCGCCCGGATCTTCATCCGCAGGCCGCGCGGGCGGCGCGCGGGCGCGTGCTCGATCGCATGGCGGCGTCCGGCGTGTGGCCTCGCTACGCCGTCGAACGCGCCGCGCAGCAACCTCTGCCCAGGCACATGCAGGCGTATCCGGCACTGGCACCGCTGCTTGCGCGGCGCGTCGCACACAACGGCCAGGCCGGCGGGGCCGTCATCCGCACCACCATCGATGCCGAACTGCAACGCAACCTGGAGCTTCTGGTCCGGCAAACGGCGAAGGCGCTTCCACCCGCCACGTCAGCCGCAGTGCTGGTGGTCGACAATCATGATCTGTCGGTGCGCGCCTACCTCGGTTCATCCTCGTATCCGGTCGCCGGGCGCTTTGGCTACGTGGACATGATCACGCCACGCCGGCCGGTGGGCAGCGTGCTCAACCCATTCGTGTACGGCCTGGCGCTCGACGCCGGCCTGATCGATTCCGCCAGCCTGCTGGCGGATGTGCCGCGGGTCATCGATGGCTATATCCCGTCCGATATCAGCGCCACCTACGAGGGGCCGGTAAGTGTTGCCGAGGCCCTGCGCAAGGCGCTCCACATACCGGCGGTCGAGGTGCTCAACCATATCGATCCGCGCGTATTCGTCGCCCGCCTGCACGCAGCCGACCTGGCAGTCGACGTGCTGGGCCAGAAGGAACCCGATCTCAGCGTGATCCGCGACGGGCTCAGCGCAAGCCTGCAACAGCTCGTACGTGCCTACAGTGCGCTCGGGCGTAACGGCATGGCCGGCCAACCCCGCCTGACGCCGGACCAGCCGATCGAGCAGCGGCGCCTGCTCTCGCCCGGCGCCGCGTGGATCGTGCGCCACATTCTCAGCGGGCGTCCCGCGCCGGGCGCACCGGGTCTGCTCACCCGGCTTCCCGAGGGCCACCGGCTGGCATGGGCAAGCGGCGCCAGCGCCGGTTTGCGCGACCGCTGGGCGGTGGGCGTCACCGGACAGTACACCGTCGGTGTCTGGATCGGGCGGCCGGACGGCACCCGCATGCCGGACTATTATTCGCCCTACACCGCCGTACCGCTGTTATTCGACGTCGCCGCCGCGTTGCCGGACCGGGGCGCATGGCTGGCACGCAACCAGCAGCCGGCCAGCGTCTCGCATGCGACCGTTTGCTGGCCACTGGGGCATAAACCCGCAGGCGACGACGATCCGCTATGCGATCGGCGCAAGCAAGCCTGGGTTCTCGACGACAAGGTACCAGCGACACTGCCGATTCCGGGTGCGCTGCGACAGGCGGAAACGGTACATTTCAAGATCGATCCCGCAACCGGCCTGCGGGTCACCGACGGCTGCATGGTGAAGGGTGCCACGGAGCACAAACTCGCCCAGTGGCCAATCATGCTGGAGCCGTGGCTGCCGCGGACATTACGCCTTTCCGTGCGCTTGCCGGCGTGGGACCCCCGCTGCCCGAAGAATGTCCGCACGGAGCCGGCCTCGCCTTTGCATATCACCGGTCTGCCGGAAAATCGCATCGTGCGTCCCGAGCCGGGTGACAACACCGTGTTCATTACACTGGGTGCCAGTGGCTCGAAAGACATCCTGTTCTGGCTGGTCAACGGCCAGCTTGCCTGGACCACCGGCACGCATGAGGCTTTCAGTTATCGCGCACCCGGCGTCGGGCAATACCGCATTACAGCGATGGACCCGCAGGGCGCCTATGATCAGGTGACCATACAGGTGATAGAGGCACGCAAGAAGGCTTCGGGATAGGGAAAATCGACTTTACATACGGAAAAAGGGCGCGTCTGACGACGCGCCCTTCATGCAACTCGACCGGTAGCCAGGGTGAAACCAGCACCAGCGGGTCGCAGGCATCATGACGATGCCGCGGGGTTACTCACGCAGAGACCACGTCCTCCGCCTGAAGTCCCTTTTGCCCCTGTGCCACTGTGAACTCCACGCGCTGGCCTTCGTCCAGCGAGCGGTAACCTTCACCCCGGATAGCCCGAAAGTGCACAAAGACATCTTCACCCTTGTCGCGCTGGATAAAGCCGTAGCCTTTGGCGCTGTCGAACCACTTCACCGTACCGGTTTCACGATCTGCCATTACTCTAAACTCCAAATAACATAAGCAAATGTTGCCCGCCGTGGCGGGCAACATCGCTAAGTGTACACGGTTTTTTGCGAACAGGCAGTTAAAATTTTCAGGTCTACTCCACCCCGATGGAAAACATGGTTTCCAGATCGTGGCGCGAATGGACGCGAAACGCGGTGAGTGTCTCGCTGCGCTCGATACCCTCGACCTTGAGCATGTGGCGGGTAACCAGCTCCGCCAGCTCTTCGTTGGAAGCGACGCGGATCACGGCAATCAGGTCGAGCCGGCCACTGACGGAGTAAACCTCCGAAATGCCGTCGATCTCCGCGAGTTGCGCCGCCGCTTCGTTGATGCGGCTGCGCTCGACGTTCAGCAATACAAACGCAGTAACCATGACTCAATCCTCAGGGTACCGTGCGATAGACTAGG
>CAZYIP010000099.1:0-5330 GCA_964646895.1 uncultured Salinisphaerales bacterium
GTCTCGCTGCCGTGAGTGGCACCATCATGCAGAACAAGATGGCCTCCAACCAATATGATCGCGAGCTGGCTTTCCAGAGTGCCGAAGCCGCCCTGCGCGCAGCCGAAGCTGTAATCGCGGCCCCTGGATTCGACCCGACCCCGTATGCCCTGTGCGACGGCGACGACTCTCGCCCACCATGCGACCCCAATCCGTTCACGGGTGCCGGCGCGGGCTCCGGTACCCCTGTCGACAAGGCCACGTTTGGCCCGTCTGACAACGCCGAGTGGTCGCCGCAATACATCATAGAAAACCTGGGTCAATGGTCCGCGCAAGGCAGCAGTGGCAGCACTCAAAGCGCGAACTGCAAACAATATGGCGCCTGTCCCGCCGGTCAGAAAGTCACCTACTGGCGTATTACCGCCCGCAGCGGTGATCCGGACGTGGTGGGCGATCATGCAATAGTTACGCTTCAGGTGATTATCAGACAATGATGAAGACGGGATTCGACCGTGCATAACGGCCGATCCTTTGAGTGAGGGAGAACGACAACCATGATGGATATAATCACTTGGCTGCGCCGCAAAATCGCGCGCTTTCCCACCCTGGCCGGCTTATTGGGTCTGATCGCTGCCATTTTGTGCGTTACAAGTCGAATCGCCAGTGCAGTGCCGGTAGACCAGCGGCCCTTGACCACTTCCACCGTACTGAAACCGAACCTGGTCCTGATGCTTGACGATTCCGGCTCCATGGACTGGGATTACATGCCCGACTGGGATTACATCAATCGCGGAACCAACGCCGATGGCTATCAAAATTCAAAGATAAATTTCGTCTACTACGATCCCAACGTCATCTATACGCCACCTCCTAAAGCTGACGGCTCTGGCTTTTTTCCGAATTCGCCCGGCATGACAAAAGCATACAAAAACGGGTTTCGAAACAGGGCGGATAAAGTAGACGTCCGGGACCAGGGCGACAGGTTTTCATATAGCGGGTTGATAGACGTTTGGTCAAGCTCGGAAAACGGGTCGTACAACCTTTACGAGAAATCGTGCGGCGGCAGCGTTGAATACAGTGATTTGC
Source organism: uncultured Salinisphaerales bacterium (assembly GCA_964646895.1). Taxonomy (GTDB): domain Bacteria; phylum Pseudomonadota; class Gammaproteobacteria; order Nevskiales; family CAZYIP01; genus CAZYIP01. Next base: position 1,066 of record CAZYIP010000099.1, read on the forward strand.
AAATAATCAACGGCAAGGCGTGGTGCTATGCCCAACACACAACACAAGCTTACGAGCCGACCCGGCACGTATGTGATAACGGCGACAGTGGCCCAACGAAAATTGACAACATTTGGTGGTGTACGGAGGAAATAGATAACGGAGAGTCCGGCGTATCCACCAACACGTACAGGGCCAAAAAACAGGGTTGCGGGGAAACATACCAAACTTACGACCCCGACACGGGAAAATGCTATTTCCGCAAACCCGGCTCGGACGATCGAAAGGAGGCGAAGTGGTACTGCAACGACAACGACAAAGGTACTGTTAAAACCGATAGTAACGGAAAAACATACCTGGAGTGCAAGAAAAAAGGTTTCGCCAAAGCATTTCTTTACCGGACCGGATCGCCCGGCGGCAACCAAACCAACCACTACATCGCGGAGCCTGGAGTTTGCGCAACGGCTGTCGCCGCATTCCAAAGGAACAACTGCACTGACGCAGACCAGGTCATCGGGTACACGAGCGCTGGTGTCGCCGTAACGGCCGGACAAAACGTCGCCAACTGGTTTTCATACTACCGCACCCGCATGCTGATGGCCAAAAGCGGCGTGATGAAGGCATTTTCCACGGTCGACCCGAAATATCGCATTGGTTTCGGCTCCATCAACGGCAGCAATGTCAACGGCCTTGGCAACAAAGTCAGCGCTTTCAAGACCACGGCGGGAAACACGACCCGAGACAGCGGGCTCGCAAAAGTCGCCCCTTTCGGCGATGGAACGAGCGGAACCCAGAAAGAGCTGATGTGGGATTGGCTGATCGACATCACGCCCGACGGCGAAACGCCGCTACGGGGTGCCCTCAAGGCAGTGGGCGAATACTACTACACGGACCCCCAGCCATGGCGCTCCTTTGACTCGGCCGGAAACAGTACCGCCGAAGAGCTGGCATGTCGAGCGTCGTACACGATTCTGACCACCGACGGCTTCTGGAACGGAAAAACACCCGGCATTGGCAATATAGACGGCATTGCAGGCGACCCGATCAGCAAGCCGGACAACAGCACTCCATTCACCTACCAACCCGTAGCGCCATTTTCGGATGGCGCCTCCGATACGCTGGCTGACGTTGCAATGAAATACTGGCGCACGGATTTGCGCCCCACCGCCAACGTGGTGCCGTCCTCGGACGCGGATCTGGCCTACTGGCAGCACATGACGACCTTTACCATGGGCATGGGGTTCTCGCCAGTCGACTCGGATGGCAACCCGATCGACGTAGAGAAACTGTTTGCATGGGCTCAAGATGGCGCCCCGATTACGGGTTTCACCTGGCCCATACCCGGCGAAGGCGACGACGGCAATGGCCAGATCGAAAACATCGCGGATCTGGTGCATGCGGCGATTAACGGCCATGGCGCCTATTACTCCGCCTTGAGCCCGGAGAGTTTCTCAGCAGGCTTGAAAGACGCCCTGAAACGCGCCGACGCCCACCCCGGAACGGCTTCCGGGGTCGCTGCGAACTCAACCGAACTCGATGCCAACACCCGGATCTACAAGGCGTCGTATACCACAGGCACCTGGGAAGGCGAGCTGTTCGCCTACAGCGACAACGTGGACACCCACAGTATCAACGACGATCCGGACAGCGTTGTGTGGAAAGCTTCGGAGCGCTTGAAAGCCCCCGCCGATCGCCCGATTTACGCCGGCAAGGCCGATTCCGGCGCGACGGGCAAACATGTCATGGTAGAGTTCGAACGCGCCAATTTGTCCAGCGACGAACAGCAGGCCCTGGGCACCGATGCGGCCACCCAGTCACGCATGGTTGCCTATTTGCGCGGCGACCAGTCGCAGGAGATGAGCAACGGCGGGAGCCTGCGCAATCGCACCACGGTGCTGGGCGATATCGTGCACTCCCAGCCCGTGTACGTCGGTGCACCCAATCCCGAGACGTTCAACGGCGAAACCTTTCCCGGCAGCGACGGCTACATTAGCGATTATGCGGGACCGAAGGCGAGCCGCGATGGCGTCGTCTACGTTGCGGCCAATGATGGCATGTTGCACGGATTCAACGCGGAAAACGGTGATGAAACCTTTGCCTACCTGCCAGCCGCGGTCATTCGGCATGGACTCAAAGACTTGGCCAACCCCGACTACGGCCTGCCAGACATACTTCCACACCAGTACTTCAACGACGGCGAGCTGACTGTTGCCGATGCCTATATTGGCGGCAAATGGAAGACGGTGCTGGTCGGTACAACCGGACGCGGCCCTGCCAGGGCAGTGTATGCACTGGATGTGACCGACCCGTACAACGTCGAATTCCTGTGGGAGCACTCTGCCGATGACGGCGGCGACAGCAAGTACATTGGCCAGATGGCCGGCAAGCCGGTTATCGTGCAAACAACCAACGGCTGGGCAGTGCTGATCGGCAACGGCTACAACAGCGATGCCGGCACCGCCGCCCTGCTCGAGTTCGATCTCGCATCGGGCACGCTGTCGGTGCACACCACCGATAGCCAGACTGACAACGGTCTGGCAGCGCCCGCCACGTGGATCAGAGACCCGAGCGACGGACTGAGCACAGTTGCCTACGCCGGCGACCTCAAGGGCCGCGTGTGGGAGTTCGACCTGGGCAATGCCGCTGGAAGCGCGCAACACCTGTTCACGACATCGAATAATGCTGGCTCGGCCGGCAACGCACAACCGATTACCGCCGGCATGCTGGTCGCGCAGGAGCCCGGTACGGAAAACCGCTGGTTGTTTTTTGGCACCGGCCGCTGGTTGGGTACGAGCGACCTGTCAAACACCGACACACAGTCATGGTACGGAATTATCGTAGAAACAGCCGCCGGCGGGCAGGCCGGTACCTTCTATCGGAATGCCCTCGAGCGCCGTATGATACTCCCGTCGTCGACCCGTCCCGATCGGCGTACATTCACGAGCCCTGGTACACTCCCGACCGGCAAGCTCGGCTGGTACGTTGATCTGACTGCCGGCGAGCGAATCGTCACGCCGAGTCAGCTCAACGGCAACGTCCTGTTCAACACATCGCGCATCCCGGATGTTACCGACGTCTGCAACCCGGGCGGCTCCGGTTGGCTGATGTACCTGGATGCATTTACCGGCACCCGCCTCAAGTACAACTTTGTAGACGTCGGTGAGGACGGCAGCATTGGCGACGAAGACAACACAACAACTGTCGATGAAGGCAGCGTAGTATCCGGCGGAAAGCGCCTGAATTCGACACCGAATCTGCCCGTTCTCATCGGCGGCGACATCTTTGTCAGCCAGGTCAGCGGCGACATATACCAGGCGCCTGTTGGAGGGCCGGGCGGCAAGTCCGACCGTATCTCATGGCGCGAATTGACCAATGAATAGTTAGCGTTACACCAAACGGCACACGCGGGCGATTGGCCAGCAATCGGAAGGGGCCAACCGCCCGCAAGTGCCAGAGAATAGCGAGCATGAACATCATCAATCTGCAGCCATTCGGTCAAAGCGAACATTTGCACGGACCAGCCGGCTTGCTGAATCTGCTGATGCCTGCCTCGCGCTTGTTACCCCCCAATCTCGTATTGATACTGGATGATTCCGGGTCGATGCCATTCGACATCGTGAAACCCGACACGGCAGCCACTGATTCGTGTCACGATCCTGGCAAACGTGCAGCACGATCGCGTTCAAGGCGAGCAGAGGCGATTCGGTTCATGCCGTTCATCGCATCAGCATCATCCTGCGCGCAATGATCGGATAGGTTCAATGGGCGAGAGCGCCGGGCACACCCAGTAGCCGGCCTCTCGAATTGGGGGAGCAACGCAAAATGAACGCAAACAGCCAACCGGCGTTCGATAACGTTTGTTATCGGACCAGACTCGTATTTTTTGGATTGATGATTGTTTCCGCCATCTTGGCGAGTGGAGCCAGTCGCGCGGAGGATGCCGTGCCCATAGACCAGCAGCCACTGACCGTGCAAAAGTCGCTGGCGCCCAATCTGGTTTTGATGCTGGACGACTCCGGGTCGATGAATTGGGACATCATGCCGGACTACGGTTATCTGAAGGATACATCTTCGGCGGGCCTCGTGAATGCCAGCATCAATGGCGTGTACTACAACCCGACGGTAACCTACACACCACCGCCCAAAGTTGATGGAAGCCTTTACCCGGATGCAGATTTTGATGCTGCGTGGGTAAACGGTTTTGATCCGAACAGTGCTACTGTGGACTTGAGCACGTACCGAGGCAGGTATGACACCTTCAACGTTAACTACAGCGGTACACCGGT
>CAZYIP010000099.1:5430-8922 GCA_964646895.1 uncultured Salinisphaerales bacterium
TATTCAGGATGTTTACAATGATGAAACGGAAACATGTACCCCTGGCATATCGTTCTTCACGTACACCACTACCGATTCGAATGACAACTTTACACGACACTATGTGGCAAAGGATAAAGGCGATTGCACTGCCGCCGGATTGTCGAGCACCATATGTACTGAAAGTGACACCGTAAAGCAAAACGTCGCCAACTGGTTCGCCTATTACCACACCCGGATGCTGATGGCGAAAAGCGGCATGATGAACGCATTCGACCAAATGGATCCCAAATACCGCCTCGGTTTCGGGTCGATCAACAACAGCAACAAAGCCTATATCGGGAGCCTGGACCATACATACAAGAGAAGCACCTACATTGCCAAGGTGGCACCATTTGGCAACGGGACCAGCGACACTCAGAGGGCGCATTTCTGGAATTGGGTTACGGGTGTGTCGGCGAACAGCAGCACGCCATTGCGCAGATCGCTCCAGGCGGTCGGCGACTACTATGAAAACGACAAACAACCCTGGACGTCAAAAAACAAATCGACCGGCAACGACGAATACCTTGCCTGCCGGCAGTCATACGCCATCCTGACGACCGATGGATTCTGGAACGGATCCGATCCCGGCCTCGGGAACGTGGATGGCACCAACGGCCCCGAAATCAGCAGGCCGGATGGCAGCACCGACAAGTACGAAAAAAGAAAGCCATTCTCGGATGACGTCTCCGACACCCTGGCCGACGTGGCCATGCATTATTGGAGCCGCGATCTTCAGCCCAACATCGATAACCAGGTACCAAGCAGCAGTGTTGACCGCGCATTCTGGCAACACATGGTGACCTTCACGCTCGGTATGGGGTTCAAGCCGACCGGCATCAAGCCCGAAGGTACCAGGATCGAGGATATTTTCAGCTGGGCGAACGGTGGCACTGCCATCCCGGATTTCAGCTGGCCGAAACCGGGTTCGGACAGCGTCAACAACATCGCAGACCTCGCCCATGCCGCTGTCAATGGTCATGGCGGCTTCTACTCGGCAGCTACTCCCGAGAGCTTCGCCGCCGGGCTCAAGGATCTGCTCGCCCGCACTGCCCAGCGTACCGGCATGGCAACCGGTGTCGCAGCCAACTCCACCGAACTTGACACGGACACCTATATCTACGCGTCTTCCTATACCACCAATGCCTGGACAGGCGATCTTGCCGCGTATACGGATAAGGACCACGCGGTCAATATGACTCTTGACCCGCCGTGGAGTGCGGCCAAAAAACTCAGCGAACTGCTATCCAACGAGGGTGACGAAGGGCGCCACATCTTCACTTACGCGCCCGGCGTCGGTGATCCAGTCCTTGTCGATTTCAAATGGGTCAATCTTGCGTCGGCGGAACGAACGGCGCTTGGCGACGACGCCGCCAGTCAAAAGAACATGGTGAGCTATCTGCGCGGCGACCGGTCGCTGGAAACGAGCAACGAGGGCGATTATCGCGCTCGCCAATCAGTGTTGGGCGATATCGTGCATTCGCAACCGGTTTACGTGGGTGCTGCAAATCCCGATGTCTTCGCTGGCGAGAGCTTTCCGAGCCTGATAAAGTTTCCGGATTACGTTACCACCACCGAATCCCGGACCGCCGTCGTGTACGTCGCAGCCAACGACGGCATGCTGCACGGATTTAACGCGGACACTGGCGACGAGGTCTTCGCCTATTTGCCGGCCGCGGTCATCTCCAGCGGCTTGAAAGATCTGGCGGATCCCGACTACGGCAAGTTCAGCGCACCGCATCGGTATTTCAATGACGGCGAGTTGACGGTTGCCGACGCCTTTGACGGAACCGACTGGCGCACCGTTCTGGTCGGCACCACCGGCCGCGCCTCTGCCAAAGCAGTTTATGCCCTGGATGTGACCGACCCGGACGCTATCACGCTGTTGTGGGAGCGTTCGGCCGGGGACAACTTCAAAAACAACGATAACAGCAACTATATTGGCCAGATCATTGGTCGGCCCGTGATCGCAAAGACGGACGATGACACCTGGTCGGTTTTGATGGGCAACGGTTACAACAGCCCGAACGGCACGGCGGCATTACTTCAGATCGACCTTTTCAGCGGCGATTTGACGGTTTATACCACCAACGGGAAAACCGGCAATGGCCTGGCCGCGCCTGCCGTATGGATCGGGGACCCGCCCACCGACGGGGTGAGCACGGTCGCCTACGCGGGCGACCTCAAAGGAGGGGTGTGGTCTTTTTCCCTGGGCAGCGGATCAGCATCCGGCACACAGGTGTTCACAGCCAGTACCGATGACAGCGGCACTGATCCGCAGCCAATCACCGCGGGCATGCTGTTGGCCGAGGACCCGGATACCAACAATCTGTGGTTGTTTTTTGGCACCGGCCGATGGCTCAGCAGCGACGACCTGACGGGCAGCATTCAATCGCAATCCTGGTACGGCATTATCGTAAAATCGACCGATGCGCAGCATCCGGCGGTCGGTAGCGCCTCATCGACACGCAAGGGCTTGACGGAGCGCCAGGTCAACGAGGCACATCATGGTTCCACTGAAACACGTGTTTTCGACGATCCGGACCCGCTCACCCTCGGCACAAGCGGCTGGTACGTTGACTTACCCGACAGCGGAGAGCGGATCGTAACGCCCAGCCAGCTGGAAGGGCGGGTTTTGTTCAATACATCCCGAGTTTCCACAGCCAGCGACGTATGCAACCCGGCCGGCTCGGGCTGGCTTCTGTATCTGGATGCCTTCACCGGCGCCCGGCTTGCCAACAACTTCGTGGATCTCAGCGGTGATCATGAAACCAGCAGCAACGACAACTCAACACTGGATGACGATCCTGATGGCAACACCTATGTCACAGGCGGCAGAAAAACCACATCGACACCTAATCTGCCCGTGCTGATTGGGGGCGACATATTTGTTAGCCAGGCGAATCAGAATATATTCCAGGCAGCTACCGGTGGCGCGGCTTCTGACACGTCCCGTGTTTCGTGGCGTGAACTGGTCAACCCGTAAGAGGAATCCCAGTATGGATGGAAACAACGAACTATATCAGGGAAAGCGGACCCGGTATCCGGCCGGCTTCACGCTGATAGAGCTGATGATTGTGGTGGCTATCGTGGCCATTCTGGCGATCATCGCCTATCCGTCTTATACCCGGTATGTCGTACGCACCAATCGCGCGGCGGCGGAAGCCTGCCTGTCGGAGTATGCGAACTATATGGAGCGCTATTACACGACGAATCTGCGATATGACCAGGATGCCGACGGCACGAACAACCCCTTCCCTGACCGTGAATGCCAGAGGCAGACTGCGGACAATTATACGTATGCGTTAGGGCCAGTGGGGAAAAGCCAATTCACGCTTACGGCCACGCCACAGGGAGCACAGGCGACGCGGGATACCAAATGCGGCAAGCTGACACTCGATGAGGCAGGCAAGCGCGGCGCCGGCAATGGTTCCGACGATGCTCTGGCTAAAGCGTGCTGGTAATTCCGAT